>NZ_CP136187.1:1531666-1863333 GCF_033193315.1 Agathobaculum sp. NTUH-O15-33 | reverse complement strand
GCTGCTGATTTACGTTGTTTTCCATATTATCCATAGTATCACCTCTGTTGTTTTAAAAAACGTACCGCTTGGGGCGGCACCGCTCTATATCCAGTGCAGAACAGCCTTTGCCACAAAGGCCAGCACAAAGACCAAAAATCCGGGGTTTGCGGTGAGCCGCCAAAAATCCCTGCGGCCCGCGCCCTTTTCAAAATGCGGGATCGATCCTCTGACGAGCAGCCGCTCGGCCGCGCGCAGCGTCAGGTACAGGAATAATAGCAGGATCAGCGCGTTGACGGCCGCGAAATAATTCCAGATGCCGAACGCGGAGTAAGTCTCCGTGATCCATACGACAAGCACATAGTAAATATTGTTGACGGCGTGCGCGATGATCGCGGGCCAAAGGCTGCCAAAAGAATAAGATAAATAAGCGTAGGCCACGCCGGCCACCATCGGGCCGATAAAATTCATCAAGCTGCCGTGCAGCATGGCGAACGCGATGCCGCTGACCAGCAGGCACGCTCCCGTGCCTGCCAACTGTTCATGGGCGGCGAGCAGCGAGCCGCGCAGATAAAGTTCCTCCACCAGCGAGGATAGGACGACGATGACTGCTACCCTGCCCAGCGCCGTCAGCCCGGTTTGCGGCGCGTCGAGCGCGGTGGCCGATAGATCGGCCCCGGCCAGCCCCACGAGCTGATAGATCAGAAAATTGAGAAAAAGCGATAAAACGGCGACCGTTACGCCCAGCTTGACCGAAAACCCGATCGCCCCCTTGGGCAGCGGTTTTGGCCTGAGCCGTTTGGAGAGGCGCTCGCGCTGCCGCATGGTCACCCAAAGCAGCAGCATGGGCAAAGCGAACGAAATCAATTCCGAAGCCGCGATCAGCAACGTGCCGCCGCCGAAATAAGTAGCCAGCGCGCCCGAGCCGGTCAGCAGACAAAAGCACAGGAACAGCGACAGTCCGGGAAACAATGCGGTTTTACGTTTCATGAACCTGCCAGACCTGCCTTTCGGTAAAAATGTATTGCACGCGCTCGTCATGCGGTTCCGCGGGCAGCGCTTCGAGCAGGCGGCTTTCCGCGCAGAGCGCCGCGCGGAAAGCATTCGACCGGTGCAGGAACCTATCGTAGTAGCCGCCGCCATAGCCCAAACGCACCCCGCGCCTGTCGCACGCGAGCGCTGGCGCGAGAATCAGGTCGATCTGATCCGGGGACACGATGGGCGCGTCCGGCGACGGTTCCAAAATGCCAAAGGCGCCGGCCCCGCAAAGTTCTTCCTGCGTGCGTATGCGGCGCGCGGTCATTTCGCGCGCCGCTTCGCACCGGGGCACGCATACCGTTTTGCCTTGCCGCAGCGCGTCCGCTAAAATACGGCTAGTGTCAATCTCGGCCGCCGTGGAAACATAAAGGAAAACCGTTTTAGCCGCGCGGTAGACCCCGCTTTGCAGCACGTTTGCGGCGACGCCCTCGTCGATCCGTTGCTTTTCAACGGGTGATACCGCGCTCCGCTCTTGCCGGAAACGCGCACGCAACGCGCTCTTAGGCTCCCGCATGGTGCACAACGGCGGCGGCAACCCGGCGCGCCTGCTCCTCGCCGCAAAGAGCGGATACGAGCGCGCAGGCAAAATCCAGCGCGCCGCCCACGCCGCGGCCGGTGATGATGTGTCCATCCACCACGCAGTTGCGGGAAAGCGGGGTCGCGCCCTTCATGCCGTCCTCCATGCCGGGGTAGCAGGTGGCTTTCTTGCCCTGCAAAACGCCCATGCCGCCCAGAATGACCGACGGCGCGGCGCAAATGGCGGTAACGTATTTTTCCTTTTGCAGCATGCCTTCAATGGCGCGGTGCACGCGCGCATCCTCATTGAGGTTGTTGGTGCCCTTGAGACCGCCCGGCAGCACGACCATTTCGGCCCCGTCCCAGTCAGCCTCATCCATCTCGATATCGGCCACCACCGGGATCCCGTGCGAGCCGCCGACCGTTTTACCGGTCACGCCTACCGTCTGTACCTCGACGCCCGCGCGGCGAAGCAGGTCGACGGGCGTGATCGCTTCGATCTCCTCAAAGCCTTCCGCCAGCAATACATATACCATGTTTCAGCACACCTTTCCAGTTGTCGCTTGCAAGCACGCTTGCAACTATATTTGTTCAGTTCAGCATTAAATTGAAATAACCCGTTTGGTTCGGCGACGGAATATGCCACTTGACACAGCCAAGCGGCGTCTGGCCGCCCGGGGCGGTATACGATAGCGCGGCCAGCCCCAACGTTTGCAGCAGGCCCTGCTCGTACGCCGGACGCATGCCAACGGCTTCCTGCGCGCCGTCCGCCCAGCAAAAGGCGTAAGCGGCAAGGCCGTCCTCACCGAACCAGCCGTAGACGCCCGCGCCGAGCGCATCAAACAGCGATAGCTGCATGCGCCAGAACGCATCGTCCCGCAAAACGGCAAACTCGCCCGCCGACCGCGCATAAAGCGCGTCCATTGCGGGAATATCCGCGCCTGTCAGCCGCCGCGGCAGCAAGGCGGAAACCGCTTGCCGTTCCACGCGGCGCTTGTCTGCAAAAAAAGCGGGTTCGTAGCCAAAGGGGCGATAAAAGTCAAACAGCCATTTCTCCGCCGGGATCAGCATGGAGCATACGCGGCCCGCTTCCCTGTCCAGCGCGAACGAATGCTCCAGCAGCCGCGCCATCAGCCCACGGCGGCGGAACGCGGGATCGGTGCACGCGCCGTAGATATAGGTGGCGTCTCCCGTCCTTGCACCAAAGCGCAGGCGGTAGGGCAGCATTTGCAGCATGGCGCAGATCACGCCCTCATCCGTGAAAAGCAGCGTGTGCCGGGGCGCGTAACGGTTTTCAAAAAACCAATCGTTAAAGCCGCCCTCATCCGGAAAGCAGGTCTCCCAAAGGCGGCGCACCGCTTCTAAATCGCCCGTGTCGGCAAATCGGATCATACGGCGGCGTCCTTAATCCGGGCCGCGTATTTCACACCGCGCATGACAGGATAATAGGACTTTTTCGCCTTGCGCAGGCCTTCCAGACCAAGGTCCTCTTCCCGATTGACGTATTCCACCTCATCGCAGTTCCTTAAAACGAACTGTTGGTTAATCATTTGGTAAGCGCCAGGGATGTCGTGATCGGCCTTTTCGATCTGCACCACATACATATCCTCGGTCGCCCGGCAGCCGAGCGTAAAGGCGATTACCTCGCCGTCCAGCCGCAGCATGCCGCCGCGCAGATCGAGCGCCGCGAAGTGATCGAGCGCCTGCTTGATCGCGCAGGTCTCCCCTTCAAACGATGCGTTGTGCGCGCAGCCGTTTTGGCGGCACCAGCGCAGGTGATATTCGTACGCCTCGCCCGTTGTTTCGGGCGTGATATCCTCATAGCTCCAACGGTTTTCATGCGCGGCCAAAAAACGATTGACCAAATTGCGCTTGCTTTGCAGCTTTTTACCCGATAGCGTGCGGAGCTTTTCGGCCAGATAGATATAATCGTCCCCATCCTCGTTCTCGTGCAGAAACTCGAACCGGCCCGGACAGTCCGCTTCCACACGCTCGATCATTTCCTCGGCGATGGAAACCATCAGGAAGGGATTGCCGCGCCCGGCGGCGTCCGCTTCCAAGGCCTTGATCGCGGCGGCAAGATCGCCGTCGCCGATCGGAGCGAGATAACGCTCGAAGCCGCCGTCCTCGGGCCGCATCTTGACCAGCAGAAAGCCGTCTAAAAAGCAGATCTGCGTCTCATAATGGCCGCGCCACATGAACAGGTCGGTAAAGCACCGCTCGCACAGGTGGTAATTGTGGTGAGCGCCGCAGGCGTCCACGGCCGCTTTGTCTTCTATCGTGATCTCTCGAAATGGCAGTAACATAAAACTCACTTTCTATTCGGTTGCCGCGTCTCCCCGCAGCATTTGGTAATGTGCCCGCACCTCGGCCGCCTTGCCGCAGCTCATCTTGCCTTCGCTGCACGCGCCGTCCACACAGGCGGGGCCGCAATGCGAAAAAAGCGTGGGAGCGGCGGCATAGGTCAGGCGGTACATTTCTTCCGCCAGCGCGCGAATTTCCCACTGCGCGCGGTTACAGCAGCGCAGGGCGAAAAAGTTTTTCAGGCTTCTGGCGTTGGCCGTCATGACGATGCGGGTGGTGCAGGCGTTCGGCATGACATAGCGCGCGTCCTCGATCGCGTGCTTTTCCGCGTCGCTCCTTGCCTTCTTTTCCGGCACGCCCTGCTCCAGCAGCTCGTTCAGATAACCCTGCATGAGCATTTCAGTAAGCGCCTCGTAGGTGCGTTGGTCGTCTTCCATGGCTTTTATAAATTGTTCCCGCGCGGCGGGGATTTTATCGATCGCGGGCGGCACGACATATTCAAAACCGTGCGCGCGCACGTAGCGCTGGCTCTGCACGGAAAACGAGGCCATACGGTGCCGCGTGATCTGCGCGAGCAGCGAGCGCGAAACCCCTTCGATCGCAAAGGTGAAGGAGGCGTGCTCGATCGGGCTCTCATGCCCGATCTCGGACAGCATTTCAACAAAGCGTTCGGTCTTTTCGGGCGTCAGCCCTTCCAAAACGCCGTCCACATCGGTGGCGGAGTAGCAGTTTTTCGCGGCCGCGGCCACCAGCTTTTCCGGTTCGGGCGTATGGGCGATGAGTTTGACTTTCATTGAGTTAGCTTTTCCCCTTTCTGCCGGTAAGGCGCTGACCGATCACAATAAATAAAAACTTCGGCAGCTTCAGCATGCGCCCAAAGCGGCTGGGCTGCTTTAAAAGCCGGTAAAACCATTCCAGACCCAGCTTGATAAAAATATCCGGCGCGCGCTTTACTTCGCCCGCGAACACATCGAGCGAGCCGCCGAGTCCGCAAAAAAGCGTGGCGTGCATCTCCTCCATATGCGCTTCGATAAAACGCTCCTGCTTGGGCGCGCCCAGACAGACAAAAACCGCGTCCGCGCCGCCGCAGGCGTTCACCGCTTCGACGACCTCGCCGGGATCGGCAAAGTAGCCGTCGTGGCAGCCCGCGAGCACCAGACCGGGATACTTTTCGCATAAATTGCGCCCCGCCTTTTCCGCGATGCCGGGTTTGGCCCCCAGCAGGTACAGCCGCATGCCCTCGCGCGCCATAGCGGCGGCCAGCTGTTCGGCAAAATCAATGCCGGCCACCTTGCCGCAAAGTTCCTCGCCCAAAATCTTGGCCGCGTATATCACGCCGATGCCGTCCGGCAGTACCAGCGCGGCCCGGTTGACGATGCCGCGCAGCGTGTCGTCCTTCCGGCAAAGCTCCACGATCTCCGGATTCGGCGTCACCACATACCCTTGTCTGCGCGCGCGCAAACGGTCCATCGCGACCTCCACGGCCTGACCTAGGGTCACTGCATGGAAATGGACGCCCAAGATAGAAGCGGTTTTCATTCCAAGTATCTCCTGTCCTTTGTATATCCAAAATCTATTTTATTATATACCAGAAGCCCAAAAATCTCAAGAAAAACTATTTCCTGCTGCAACGCAGAGCGCTTAACCGCCCCAAAGCCATTTTAATGGTTTGTTCGTCTGCCGCGCGACGCGCTTCTTGGCCTCCTCGTAACCATGACCGGCGGATTGCTGATACCATGCAAGCGCTTCGGCTTTATCCTTCGGCACGCCTGTGCCTTTTTCGTAGCATTCGCCAAGGTTGAACATGGCCACCCGGTTTCCCTGCGCGGCGGACCGCCGGTACAGTTCCACGGCCTTTGCCTTGTCCCTTGGCACGCCGCGGCCAAATCGGTAACACTCACCCAGATTACACAGCGCGGGCGCGTGACTCTGTTCCGCGGCTTTCGTGTACCACGCCGCCGCAAGCCGACGGCTCTTCTTCACGCCCTGCCCGCATTCGTAGCACCGGCCCAGATTAAACTGCGCATCCGCGTCGCCCTGCGCGGCGGCTTTTTCGTACCAATGGACGGCCAGTGCAGCGTTTCGCTCCACCCCTCGTCCAAGGGCATAGCAGTAGCCAAGATTATACTGTGCGGCGGCATACCCTGCTTCCGCCGATTGGCGATAGAGCGCCGCCGCCCGACCTTCATCCTGCTGTACGCCGCTTCCGTTCAGAAAACAGGTGCCCAGATTATTCTGCCCCACGATATTGTCCTGCTCCGCCGCCATTTGGTAATAGGCGGCTGCCTCCGTCAGGTTTTTTTCCACGCCTTTTCCAAATTCGTAGCACCAGCCAAGGTTGACATACGCCTGACTGTAGTCCTGCGCAGCGGATTTTTTGTACCACGCGATCGCAAGCGCCTCATCCTGCTCGACGCCTTGCCCGTGCGTATAGCAGTAGCCCAAATTGTTTTGCGATACCGGGTGACCCTGCTCCGCCGCAAGACGGTACCACCGAACCGCCTGCTCATAGTCTCGCTCAATCCCAAAGCCGTTTTTATAGCAGTATCCGAGATTATGCTGCGCCTGCGCATCCCCCGCTCCGCGGCTTTCCTGTACCACGATACCGCCAGCGGCAGGTCGCACTGCGTCCCGAGCCCCTTTTCGTAGCAAAACCCCAAATTACACTGCGCCATCACATTGTCCTGTTCCGCGGCCTGACTGTACCACGCAAACGCTTGCTCCCAGCTTTGCTTTACCCCATAGCCATTTTCATAGCACACGCCCATATAAAACTGTGCGCGGGGGTAATTCTGTTCCGCAGAGGCTGCAAACCATTTTGCGGCCGCGATATCGTCCTCCTCAACAGCGATGCCGCGAAAGTAGAAAAACCCCAAATTGCACTGTGCGGGCGCATAGCCGCCCTCCGCGGCCTGCAGATACAATGCGCGGGCTTTGTCTTTATCCTCCGGCACGCCGCTTCCCGTTTCGTACAGCAGTCCCAGCGCGCAAACGGCGGGCCAATACGCCCGCTCCGCGGCTTTTTCATACAACCCGGCGGCGGCTTGCGGATTCTTCTCCACGCCGTAGCCTGTTTCGCGGCATAGGCCCAGATAATACTGTCCCCTTGGGTGACCCTGCGCCGCGGCTTTTTCAAACCAACGAGCGGCTTGCGCGCCGTCCCGTTCCACCGTGATCCCGTAGTAATAGAAATAGCCTAAATCACACTGCGCGCGGGCAACGCCCGCCTGCGCGGCTTTCTCATACAGCGCGCGGGATTTCTCCCGGTCCTCGTCAAGACCGCCGCTGGCGTTTTCGTAGCACTCCCCCAGCATGCACTGCGCATCCGGATCGTTTTGCTCCGCCGCTTTTTGGAACCAAGTCACGGCTGTTTTCTGATCCGGCGCGACGCCGACGCCATAATAATAGCGCAGGCCTATCCGATATTGCGCGGGTGCGAAACGGCGCTCCGCCGCTGCTTCATAGAGCGCGGATGCCTTCGCTTCGTCCTTTGGCACGCCATATCCGCACTCCATGCACTCCCCCAGCAGAAACTGTGCGCGGGGATAGTCCTGCTTGGCCGAGAGGGTAAACCATCTGACAGCCTCGGCGTTGTTCTCGTCCACCGTAATGCCCTGATAATAGAAAAAGCCCAGATTACACTGTGCCGGGGCATAGCCGTTCTCCGCCGCCTGCTGGTATAGTTCCCGCGCCAAATTTTTGTCTTCCGGAACGCCTTCCCCCAGTTCATAGCACAGGCCCAGCGCACACTGGGCGGGCGGAAATTCCTGTTCCGCCGCTTCCTCATACAGCGAGGCGGCATGCCGCATATCCGCCTGCACGCCGTAGCCATATTCATAGCAGATGGCAAGATGATAAATTGCGGTAATGTTTCCCTGCTCCGCCGCCTTCAAAAACCAAAAGAATCCCTTTTTAAAATCTTGCTCGGCGCCGCCGCTGCCGTTGCAATAGTGCACGCCCAGTTCATCCTGCGCGGATAAGTCGCCGTCTTCCGCCCGGCGCACAAGCTCGCTATAATTGCGCTGTTGTCTGGCGGTGGCCGCGCTAATCAGCTCGGGCGACAGAAAGACCGCGGTATATGTATTTTCCGCTCGTTTATTATCCGTTTGGTCGGGCATTTTCTGTTCAGTGTCCATCATCGTCGTCCTTTCCAAAGCGAGTATCCTCGCTCATTAGTATAAAACATATGCATGGAACAAGCAAGAAAAGGAATATGAACGGCGCGATATGCCGCAGTGAAGTGCACCCCCAAAGTTAGACAGCATGGTATACTGAAACTAACGTTGGCGGTGCACTTCATATGCATATCGCGCCGTTTATCGTTTTTTTATGATTTATAGCTTCGCGCGAATCAGCGCGCCCATTTCCGAGGTGGAAAGCACCTTTTCACCCGCCGCCGCGATATCGGCGGTGCGGTGGCCCTCGTTCAGCACCGCTTCCACCGCGCGCTCAATCGCGTCCGCTTCGGCGGAAAGGCCGAAGGAGTAACGCAGCATCATGGCGCAGGAAAGAATGGTCGCGATCGGGTTGGCGATGCCCTTGCCCGCGATATCGGGCGCGGAACCGTGGATGGGCTCGTACATGCCCTTGCCCGATTCATTCATCGAGGCAGAGGGCAGCATGCCGATCGACCCGGTAATCATAGAAGCTTCGTCCGACAGGATATCGCCGAACAGGTTGCCGGTCACGATTACGTCGAACTGGCCCGGATTGCGGACAAGCTGCATGGCGCAGTTGTCCACGTACATATCGGAATACGCCACATCCGGGTACTCGTCCTTGATGCGGTGCATGGTCTCGCGCCAGACGCGGCTGGTCTCCAGCACGTTGGCCTTATCGACCGAGCACACCTTTTTGTTCCGCTTTCTGGCCAGCTCGAACGCGCGGCGGCCGATGCGCTCCACTTCAAATGTAGAGTAGTTCATTTCGTCGCAGCCGGTTTCTCCCCAGCCCTTGTCGCTCTCGCAGCGGTAGTGGCGGCCAAAGTACACGTCGCCGATCAGTTCGCGGCAAACGAGGATGTCAAACCCGGCGCCGATGATCTCCGGCTTGATCGGGCAGGCTTGCGACAGCGCCGCGTGCATCTGTGCAGGGCGCAGGTTGACGAACAGGCCGAGCGCCGCGCGCAGGCCAAGCAGCGCCTTTTCCGGCCGTTTGTCGGAGGGCACTTCGTCCCACTTGGGGCCGCCTACCGCGCCGAGCAGCACGGAATCCGCCGCCTTGCAGATTTCAATCGTTTCATCGGTCAGCGGGATGCCGTGCGCGTCGATCGAGCAGCCGCCCGCGAGCACCTCTTGAAAGGAGAAGCTGTGTCCGAACTTCCCGCCCACCGTTTGTAGGGTATGCATCGCCTCGGTGACGATCTCGGGGCCGATACCGTCGCCCTTTACGACCGCGATATTGTACTGCATGGCTTAGACCCCTCTCTCTTTGAGCGACGCGAGCAGGCCGCCCGCTTTGATAATGCTTTGGATAAACGGCGGAAACGCCAGCGCCTGATAGGTCTCGTTTTTGGTCTCGTTAGTAATCACGCCGCTGTCGAAATCGATCGAAACCGCGTCCCCCGCCGCGATACCGTTCACCGCCGCCTCGCATTCGAGGATGGGCAGGCCGATATTGATCGCGTTGCGGTAGAAAATACGCGCGAACGACGAAGCGATCACGCAGGAAACGCCGTTTTCCTTTAAAACCAGCGGCGCGTGCTCGCGGGACGAGCCGCAGCCGAAGTTGCGCGCGGCGACAACGACGTCGCCCGGCTGCACCTTTTTGACAAATTCCGTGTCGATATCCTCCATCGCGTGCGAAGAAAGTTCTTTGACATCTGCGATATTCAGGTAACGCGCGGGAATGATAACATCGGTATCCACGTTATCCCCGTATTTAAAAGCCTTGCCTTTTGCATTCATGGTCTGCTTCCTCCCTTTAAAGATCGGCCGGCGTGCAGATGTAGCCCGCTACCGCCGAGGCCGCCGCTACCGCCGGGCTGGCCAGATAGATTTCCGAGGTAATATGTCCCATACGGCCGACGAAGTTGCGGTTTGTCGTCGAAACGGAGCGCTCGCCATGGGCCAGAATGCCCATGTGGCCGCCCAGACACGGGCCGCAGGTCGGGGTGGAAACGATCGCGCCCGCCTGAATGAAGATCTTGGTCAGGCCTTCCTCGATGCACTGGAGATAAACCTCCTGCGTGGCGGGAATGATGATGGTGCGCACATCCTGATGCACATGGCGGCCCTTCAAAATAGCCGCCGCGGCGCGCATATCCTCAATGCGTCCGTTCGTGCACGAACCGATCACAGACTGCTGGATCTCCACCCGGCCCATCTCGTCGACGGTCTTGGTGTTTTCCGGCAGGTGCGGGCAGGCGACGGTCGGCTTGAGGGCGGACAGGTCGATCTCGATCGTCTCGCCGTACACCGCGTCGTCATCAGCCGCAAACACGGTGATTTCGCGGTCGACACGGCCCTTTATGTAATCCATTGTTTTATCGTCCACGGGGAAAATGCCGTTTTTCGCGCCCGCCTCGATCGCCATGTTGCAGATCGTGAAACGGTCGTCCATCGAAAGCGCGGAAACGCCTTCGCCGGTGAACTCCATGGATTTGTAAAGCGCGCCGTCCACGCCGATTTTGCCGATGATGTGCAAAATAACGTCCTTGCCGGAAACATCCGGCTGCAGCGCGCCCGTCAGCTCGAACCGGATGGCCTCCGGCACCTTGAACCACGCCTTGCCCGTCGCCATGCCGGCGGCCAGATCGGTCGAACCGACGCCGGTAGAGAACGCGCCGAGCGCGCCGTAGGTGCAGGTGTGGCTGTCCGCGCCGATGATGAGCTCGCCGGGCGCGGTCAGGCCCTTTTCCGGCAGAAGCGCGTGCTCGATACCCATTTCGCCCACGTCAAAAAAGTTGACGATCTGATGCTTTCTGGCAAACTGGCGGCATTCAAGGCACTGCTCCGCCGATTTAATATCTTTATTCGGTGCAAAGTGATCCATAACAAGCGCGATCTTGCGGTTGTCGAACACCTTTTCAAAGCCCGCCTTTTCCATTTCGCGGATCGCTACCGGGCCGGTGATATCGTTCGCGAGCGTCAGGTCGACGTTTGCCTCGATCAGCTGGCCGGCGCTTACGCTTTCCATCCCCGCGTGCTTTGCAAGGATCTTTTGCGTCATCGTCATACCCATTATACTCAAATCCCCCTGTCAGTCGATAAAATACTTGTTGATGCCGTTGATATAGGCCTTGATCGACGCTTCGATAACGTCGGTCGATACGCCGCGGCCGGTCACCATTTCGCCGCCGTCGATCACGATCTTGACGATCGCTTCCGCCTGCGCGTCCTCGCCGTCGGTCATGGATTTCAGCGAGTAATCCTCCAGCACGACGTCCTTGTCGACGATCTTGTTGATCGCGCGGTACGCGGCGTTGACCGGGCCGTCGGACGCGGCGACGCGCTCAAACGTCTCGTCGCCCTTCTTGACGCGGATCACGGCGGTCGCGGTAATCGAGTTGCCGGAGTTGATGACAAAGCGGTCAAGCGTGTAGCGCTCCTCGCCGGATACCGGCACAACGCCGATCAGCGCTTCCAGATCGCGGTCCTTGATCACCTTTTTCTTATCGGCCAGCACCTTGAACTTGGCGAATACCTTGTCGAGCTTGGCCTGATCGAGCGAGTAGCCCAGCTCGCGCAGGCGGTCCTCGAACGCATGGCGGCCGGAGTGCTTGCCCAGCACGATGGCGTTCTTCGGGATGCCGACGGATTCCGGCGTCATGATCTCGTAGGTCTCCTTATTGGCCATCACGCCGTGCTGGTGAATGCCGGCCTCATGCGCGAAGGCGTTCGCGCCGATGATCGGCTTGGTCGGCGCGACGGGCACGCCGGTGATCGTCTGGATCATGCGGCTGGCGCGGTAGATCTGCGTGGTCTCGATATTGCAGGCGACGCCGTAGTGGTCGCGCCGGGTATCCAGCGCCATCACGCACTCCTCGAGCGAAGCGTTGCCCGCGCGCTCGCCGATGCCGTTGATCGTGCACTCAATCTGGTCTACGCCGGCCTGAACGCCCGCCAGAGAATTGGCGACCGCCATGCCCAGATCGTTATGCATATGGCAGGAGAGGACGACGTTTTCAATGCCCTGCGTATGCTCACGGAGATAGCGGATGCGCGCGGCGTATTCGTCCGGCGTCATGTAGCCGACCGTGTCCGGGATGTTCAGCGTAGTGGCGCCCGCCTTAATCGCGGCCTCGAACGCGCGGCACAGGAAGTCCAGATCGGAACGGCAAGCGTCCTCGGCCGAGAACTCAATGTTCGAGCAGTGCTTTTTCGCATAGGCCACGTTGTGCGCTATGGACGCAATCACTTCGTCCGGCGTCATTTTCAGCTTATATTCCATGTGCACCGGCGAAGTGGCCAGAAATACGTGGATGCGCGCGTCCTTCGCGTGGTGGATTGCGTTATACGCCGCGTCGATATCCTTTTCCACACAGCGGGCCAGCGAGCAAATGGTTGAATCGTGTACGATATCCGCGATCGCCGCGACAGCCGCCGCGTCGCCGGGCGAAGCGGCCGCAAAGCCGGCTTCGATGATATCGACCCTCAGCGCTTCGAGCTCGCGGGCGACCTCGATCTTTTCATTCAGGTTCATGCTGCAGCCGGGCGACTGTTCGCCGTCGCGCAGGGTGGTGTCGAAAATTTTGATGGTTCTTTCCATGGTTCTTGTCCTCTCTTTCTGATTTTCATACACAAAAGTTTGTTTCTAGGGACAAAAAAAGCTCCGTCCCTTTACTCGAAAGTAAGAGACGAAGCGAATGCTCCGCGGTACCACTCTTGTTGCCGCAAAAAACACGGCCACTCAGTGCACATCAAACAATGCGCCGCCCTCATAACGGTGGGCATCCGTTCGCGCCTACAAGCAAAAGCTTTCAGCGGACAGCTCCCGGGCGAGTTTCATCGTTTGCTGTTACCGCCTTGCACCGGCCGGCGGCTCTCTGAAAACATCGTACGATTACTTTACCCGTTCATCACATTTTTCAATATGGCAATAGTTTATCTGTTTTGCCGCCGGTTGTCAAGAGGTATTTGCGATTTTTATAGAAGTTGCGCCCGGCGGTACGCTTACCTTGAAAAAAGGCGATTTTTCTGGTATAGTGGTTGACAGAGTGTAAAAGGAGCGTTAAGAAATTGAAACATCTCGGATTATTAACCCGTTTGATCGCCGGTATCGCGATCGGCACGCTGATCGGCCTGTCCGGCGGCTTTTTCGGCATTGCGGATTCCGCCGCGTTCGTCGCGGTCGTGCGGCTGTTCGCCACGTTCACCTCGCTGTTTTCCACCTTCTTGGCCTTTATGATCCCGCTGATCATTTTATCGTTCATCACGGTGGGGCTGGCCGAGCTCGGCAAAAAAGGCGAACCGCCTGTTCGGCATTACGCTGCTGCTCGCTTACGGCACCACGGTATGCTCCGGCTTTCTCACCTTTTTGATCGGCAAGGCGTTTCTGCCCGGCCTGATCCGCCCGATCACGGGCGACGTGCTGGAGGCCGCGGGGTTTTCTCCCTTCTTCTCTATTGAGATTCCGCCGGTATTCGGCGTGATGACCGCGCTCGTTCTCGCTTTTGTGCTCGGCATCGGTATGGCGAACATCAAGGGCGCTTCGCTGCTTGGCGTGTGCCGCGATCTGCAAAGCATCGTAACGGCGGTTTTGGGCAAGATTATCATACCGCTTATTCCGGTGCATATCGCCGGCCTATTCTGCAATATCGCGGCGGAAGGCCGCTTGTTCGCCACCGTGAAGATGTTTGCTTCGCTCTATATCGTCATTTTGGTGTTGCAGTTCCTTTATATCCTGTCTCAATTCGGTTTGGCCAGCCTTGTATGCCGGAAGAACCACTTTAAAAGCCTGAAAAACGTCGCGCCCGCGTACTTCACCGCGCTGGGCACGCAGTCCTCCGCCTCCACCATTCCGGTGGCGCTGCAAAGCGCCTACAACAACGAGGTGGATCAGGATGTTGCCGACTTTTGCGTTCCCCTTTGCGCCACGATCAACCTGAACGGCGATACGATTTGTTTGGTGCTGGGCGCCATGGGCATCATGCTGGCAAGCGGCGGCGTGCCCACGCTCGCCACCTTCGCCCCCTATATCATGATGCTCGGCATCACGATGGTCGCGGCGCCCGGCGTGCCCGGCGGCGGCGTGATGGCGGCGCTGGGGCTGATCTCCACCATGCTTGGCTTTACCGATCCGATGCAGCAGCTGATCATCGCGCTGCACTTCTCGCAGGACAGCTTCGGCACGGCGGCAAACGTCACGGGGGATCAGGCGCTCGCGCTGATCGTCAATGAGCTGGATCATAAAAACAGCGCCGAAGAGCGGGCCCGCTGACAGATAAGGAGAACTGACCCCAATGGATATTTTGCTTGACATCATGCATACCTTTGATTACGATATTCTGCTGCATCTGTCTCAGTCCATGCGCGGCGGCGTTTCCGATACGGTTTGGACCATGATCACTTGGCTCGGCAATTACGGCGCGCTTTGGATCGCCATTGCCGTTGCGCTGTTGTTCTTTCACAAGACGCGGCGCGCGGGCATCGCCATGCTGGTTTCGCTGCTGCTCAGCGTATTGGTCGGCAATGTGCTGATTAAGCACTGGATCATGCGACCGCGCCCCTTCGTCACGCACCCGGATCTTATCGCGCTTTTTGACCCCGGCGATCAGTGGAGCTTTCCCTCCGCGCACACGCTCTCTTCCTTCGCTGCGGCCACGGCTCTATGCTACTACCACCGCCTGCCCGGCGCGGCGGCCTACATACCGGCGGCGCTGATCGCCTTTTCCCGCCTATACGCCTGCGTCCACTACCCGACGGACATTTTGGGCGGCGTGGTGATCGGCATTCTCTGCGGCCTGCTCGCCGCGTGGCTGACCGACCGGATGATAGACCGCACCCATACGATCCGCCTGCGCAAGGGCGCGTAAGGAGTATGCCATGAACCAGTATAAGCGCCTTTTGAGCAATACCTTTATTTTCGCCATGGGCACGTTCAGCTCCAAGATTCTTGTCATCCTAATGCTCCGTTTTTACACGGGCATTTTGTCACCGGACGAGATGGGCGTGGCCGATCTCATCATCAAAACGACCAGCATCCTCTACCCCGTCGTTTCGCTTTCGATCGGTCAGGCCGTGATCCGCTATGGTCTGGAAAAATCGAATCATAAATCCGATGTGTTCACCATTGGTATCGCAACGGTGCTGATCGGCTTTTTGGTCGCCATTCCCTTTCACCCCGCGCTGGGTCTGGTGCATTACAACACCTCGCTCGGCGCTTCCGGCTCGCTTCGGGAATACGCCCCGCTCATCTACCTTTATGTGCTTACCTCGTGCACGCAGAATGTGTGCAGTCAGTTCATCCGTGCACTGGGCTTTGTGCGTTTGTACGCGGTCGACGGCATTTTCCGCACGCTGCTCACCATACTGCTCAACATTCTGTATCTGAAGGTATTTCAGTGGAACATCTTCGGCTATGTGTTTTCCATCATCTGTGCGGATGCGCTTTCCACGGTGTGCTTGTGCTTGATCGCCGGGCTTTGGAAGTATTTTAAAGTACGCAAGCCGAATTTCCACCTTTGGCGCGGTATGCTCGCCTATGCGCTGCCGCTGGTGCCGGACGCGATCTTGGTGTTTATCATCGGTTTTTCCGACCAAATGTTCCTTGCGCACTATCAGGATACCGCGGTAAGCGGCATCTATTCGGTCGCATACCGGGTGCCGACGCTGATCGCGCTGGTCGCTTCGGTTTTTGTGGACGCTTGGCAGCTCTCCATGGTCAACGACAATTCGCGGAAGGAGCAGATCCGCTTCTTTTCCAATGTGGGCAACACCTATTCGTCTATTGTATTCATCGTTGCGGCGGGCGGCGTGATGTGCTCCAAGCTTGCCATGAAGGTGCTGGCCGTGCCCAGCTATTATATCGGGTGGGCGTTCATTCCGCTTTTGGCCCTTGGCGCGGGCTTTAATTGCCTGTCCAGCTTTCAGAAAAGCGTATATCTGCTGGAAAAGAAAACGGTATCGTCCTTTGTCTCCACCGCCTTTTCCGCTGTGCTCAATATCGGCCTGAATTACCTGTTCATCTCGCCCGACCATTTGGATCTGGGCGGTAACGGCGCGGCGCTGGCCACGCTGATCAGCTATTTCGCCCTGTTCATTTACCGCATGATCGACAGCCGCCGCTTCATGCCCGTGCACTGGAAACTGCCTCGCCTGACGCTGACCGTGCTGCTTGTGAGTTTGCAGGTGTTTTTGATGCTGCGCGAGCCGCCGCTGTGGCTGCTTTGGCAGGTGCTGCTATTCGGGCTTGTATTTCTTCTCAACTGCCGGGAACTGCTCTACGGTGCAAAAAAGCTGCTGCACCGCGCCTGAACACCTTATCTTATATCGCAAAAAGTGCGTTGTAACCGATGTTACAACGCACTTTTTTGTTTTTAAATCGAAAAATCCAGCGGTCTTTCGCGGCTCACCAAATCCTCCAGCGTGACGCTGTCCACGTAACGGTTGACCGCTTCGTACAGGCCCTTCCAAAAGTCCAGCGTGGCGCATTCTGCGGCGCGGGCGCACTCGTTCGGCTCGTTCTCTAAACAGGATACCGGCGCGAGCGAGCCTTCCGTGATACGCAAGATGTCGCCCACCGTATATTCGGCAGCCGGACGCGCTAACTGATAACCGCCCTGCGCGCCGCGCGTGGAACGCAGGAAACCCGCGCGGGCAAGCTGCACCACGATCTGTTCCAGATATTTGGCGGAGATCTCCTGCCGTTTGGAGATGTCGCGCAGCGGCACATAGCCGCCGGTATTCTGTTCCGCAAGGTCGATCATCAGACGGAGCGCATATCGCCCCTTTGTAGAAATTTTCATCAGCATCCCCTCTGAGGCTTATTATACTACAAAATTACTATGATTTTCAAGTGCAATCTCTTCCACACGGCGTAGAAAGGAAAATCCCCCGGTATCGCTTTCGCAAAACCGGAGGATGAAGAGAAAAGAAATCAGCGATATATCGGTCAAGCTGCAATGCCGAGGGGAGAAAACACAGCGTAAACCACGATCACCAGCACAATGACAACGGCGGAGACCACATAGCGGTACTTCCACGGCGTCAGATCGACCGCGCCCACATCGTGCTGCACATACACTTCGCCGGCTTTGTTGCGGCGGTGCATCAGATACATCAGCAGAATCTCAAACGGCCAGAGCACCGCGATCGCGTACAGATAGTGCACTTCCTCGCCCAGCGTAATGAGGAACAAGGTGTACATGACGATATGAAACACGAAGATGAACTTGGCCGCGTATTTGGGCAGCCGATTAAAGAAGAAGCCGCCGAACACCGCGCTCAAAACTGGCAGCGCAATGAGCATGACCATTTCATCCAGCAGCGTCTTGAGGCCCTGCGGCGCGTAGAAAATAAACGGCGAAACCGCAATGGAAGCGACCGCGCAGATCGTGCCGACCAGCTTGCCGATTGAAACGAGTTTCCGGTCGGCCGCTTCGGGGTGGATGAAGTCCCGATAGATATCGAGCGTAAACATGGTGACGATCGAGTTGAGCACCGAATTGAACGAGGAGAGAATGGCGCCCAGCATGACCGCCGCGAAGAAACCCATAACAGGCGCGGGCACGATACGTGCGATCAGCATCGGGTAGGCCTCGTCCATCATGGTTACCTGATCGCCCAGCAGGAAGAATGCGATAATGCCCGGCAGCGCCAGATACATAAAGCCAATGATCTTCAAAAATGCGCAGAAGATGGCGCCCTTTTGCGCTTCTTTCAGGTTTTTGGCCGCCAGCACCCGCTGCACGAACGACTGGTGCGTGCACCACGACTGCAAATGCAGAAACAGCAGGCCGGTCAGGATAGTCGGCCACGGCACGGCGGGCGGCACAGAATCCGCGGGCGCGATGGCGTTCAGCTTTTCAGGCGCGGCGTGCAGCAGATAATCCAGCCCCTGCGCCAGCGCGCTGCCCTCCCCCGTGCCAAACGCATGGCCAAGCGCAACAAGGCCGAGGAAGGGAATCATAAACCCGCCGATGATCAGACCCACGCCGTTGATCGTATCCGACACGGCCACCGCCTTCAGGCCGCCGAAGATCGCATAGATGGAACCAATTACGCCGACCAGTACGCAGATTAAAATAATTGATTGGAACTTGGTGATGCCCAACATGCCGGAAACGCCGAAAATGTTTTCAAAAACCAGCGAACCCGAATACAGGATGACCGGAATCTGAATGAAGATGTACAGACAGATATATGCGATTGAGAACCACAGCTTGGTGCCGCGATCATACCGCTCGCCGATCATCTGCGGAATGGTCGAAACGCCGCTTTTCAGGTAGCGCGGCGCGATAAAGTTGGCCAACACCAGACAGGCGATCGCCGCGATCACCTCGAACCCCATCGGACTCATATTGGTAAACCACGTTTGTCCGTTTACACCGACCAACTGTTCGGCTGAAAGATTGGTCAGCAGCAGCGAGCCCGCGATCACGATGCCCGGCAGGCCGCGTCCGGCGAGGAAATACCCCTCCGCGGTCTCCAAATTATCGCCGCGTGTTTTCAGCCAAGAGATCACCGCGACCAAGACGGTGAAAAAGATAAATGTGCCTACGATCCATGCCATAAGAATTGCGTCCCCCTTGTTTTCTGTCTTTCACTGCCTTTATGTTAACAGAGACAAGGGCGGCATACCGTACGCATTTCTTACGATTACCTGTTGTTTTTTGCTTATTTACGGCGCAGCAAATAAAAAAAGACGCTTTCCCCGCCGTTTTCATGAGAACGGCGCGGAAGAAAAGTGTCTTTTTTTGCGGTTTACCGGTGTCTTTTTGCGCTCACCTGTTCGCCTGCCGCTCTTTGCGGTACTGCGCCGGGCTAACGCCTAGCTTCTTTTTAAACATTTTACAAAAATGCTGGTAATCCTGAAAGCCCGCCCGCGCGGCGATCTGCCCGATCGTATCCAGACTCTCCGTGAGCTGGCGCTGCACCTGCTCCAGCCTACATCCCAGCAGATATTCGGAAAAGCCGACGCCGACTTCCTGCTTGAACGCGCGGCTAAGATAGGCTATACTCAGGCCCACCTCGCGCGCGACATATCCCAGCCCAATGGGCTCGGCAAAGTGCGCGCGCGTATAGCATACCGCCCTTGCGATGACCGGGCTGAGCCGTTCCAGTCCGGCGGGCAGCGACATTTCACGCATGCGGGACTGATAGTCCGACAGACAAGCCGCACAGTCCGCAAGGCAGATGATCGATGCGTAAAACGGTTCGTCCCGCGTCAGGCCCGCCGCGGTATCGCATTGCTTGAGCCAACTGAGCAGCACGCCGATCTGCACCCGCTCCGCACGAAACGTATCAAGGGCAGCGTGAAAACCGCTTTGCAGCCGCGCGCCGTTGCCCTTTCTCAGGCAGGCGGGCAGCTCCTCGCAAAATGCCAGCGCCGGAGCCGGCACCTGACTGCCCATAGGCGCTCGCCCATCGTACCGTACGATCTCCTTGCCGTAAAAATGCTCCTGCGCGGCCTCCCGCGCCTGCCGCAGCGCGCGGGCAATCGAGCCGCCGCCTTCGCACACCTCGCTTACGCTGATGTGACAATCCGCCGCGAGATAATCCCTTACAAAGCTGTGCAGACTCGCGCTTTGTTCGGCCAGCACCTCGTTTTGACGGGAAGCGGAGGGCGTATCGGAAAAATCGTATAGGATCGCATAGCGCGTTCGTTCCAGATCGATCACTTCCGCCGTGTAGCCGCCCGCGACATGGCGGCACGCTTCGTACAGCCCCTGTTCGCGCAGCGAATCACCCTGCTGCGCGGCGGCCAAAAGAACCGCGCAGCGGTAATAGCGGTAGCGCAGCCCCACGGCCTGTGTTTCGCGGTACTGCTCTTCCCAGCTTGTCTCACGAGCCAGCAGCGATTGCAGCAGCTCGCGCTGCGTCAGGCGACTTCCCTTTTCCGCCATGCGGTGCAGCGCGTGGCGGCCTTCCGCCTCCGCGCGGCGGCGCCGCATCGCGTCGGTCACTCGTTCGAGCGCTTCTCCTAGCGTTTCTTCGTCCAGATGGTTTTTCAGCACATACTCGTCCGCGCCCAAACGCATCGCTTCCTTGACATAGCCGAAGTCGTCATGGCAGCTTAGAACCAAGATGCCGCCGTCATACTTCTTTTCACGCAATGCGCTGATAAACGCGATGCCGCCCATGCCCGGCATGCTGATATCCGTCAAGATAAGATCGGGCTGCAAATGCGCGGTCAGCTCGGCGGCCTCCTCACCGTCCCGCGCGTCGCCGACGATCTGGTAGCCTTTTTCCTTCCACGGGAAGAAATTGCGCAGGAACATCCGCACCAGCGTATCGTCGTCAACGATCAGCAGTTTGTACATTCCCGCTCTCCTCCCGTCTTTCATCCCAGTATTGTTTCGCGTTATCCGCTGTCAGCAACCGGCTTTCAATATAGACGCTGCCGCCGATCTCCTGTCCTGCCAGCGCGCGCGTCACTGTTTCGATCGCCAACGCACCGATCTCGTCCCCCGCCTGCGTGACGAGCGCCGCCATGCGACCGCTCGCCACGGCTTGCAGCGCGTCATCCTGCGTGTCGACCGCGACGATACTGCACGGGCGCGCCGTACCGGCGCGTTCCTGTGTCAGCACCGCGCCGAGCCCCATGACCGCGTTGGTGCAAAAAACGCCGGTTACTCCGGGATACTGGTCCAAGATCTGCTGCATCGCGTCAATCGACTGACCAAGGTCGCTGTCCGCGTGCGTCACAGAAGCAAGGCGCAGTCCGCCAGCCTGCTGCAGCCGCTCGGTAAAACCCTGCACACGGTCGTTATGCGAGGATTGCAGGCTGCTGCCCGCGATCACAGCCACTTCCGCGCCCTCCGGCAGCTGCTCCAGCAGGTAGTCCGCCGCCAACTCGCCGATGTGCCGGTTGTCCGCGCCGATATAGGGCAGCGGGCGATCGGTCGCGCGGGTATCCACCATGAACAGCGGCACGCCGTAGGCCTGTGCCTCCTGCTCCATCCAAGACGTTTCGCCCGAATTGCAGGGAGAAACAATCAATGCGTCCAGCTCGCCGGTTTGCAGCAGATCGGTGATGAGCAGGCGCTGCTCCGCCTCATCATTTTCTGTGCGCGGATAAAGCAGCAGCAGCTCTACCTGCTGCTCTTCGGCAGCCCGCTCCATGCCCGACTGTACCTCGTGCCAGTGTTGGCTGTTCAGCGCCTTGAGCACTACCCCGACACGGTATGCGGAATCGGCGGCGGACGCCGCCGTGTCGGCACAGCCCGTCAAAAGCAACAAACCCAATAAAAGGAGCGCGCTCAACCGTTTTTTCATGCCTGCTCCTCCGTTTCTTCCGAATCTGTATCGATCGCAAACGCCAAGGGATCGCGGCTGGCCGGCAGCACCAGTTCGATCTCGGTCCCTTCGCCCGGCGCGCTGATCAGAGAAAAGCCGCCTTGCTCCCCATAATAAAGCGCGAGCCGCTCCCGCACGTTGGACAAGCCGATACCGGTGAACTGACGGTGCGCGTCATTCTGTCCTTCCAGCAGCTGCTGTGCCTGTTCCTCTGTCATGCCTTTTCCGTTGTCGCGCACCGTGATGCGTAAAAAATCGTTTTCTGTTTTCGCCGAGATCTCGATCCGATTGTCCGACCGTTTGATGTCCATGCCGTGCAGCACGGCGTTTTCGACCAGCGGCTGCAAAAGCAAGCGCGGAACATAACATGGGAGCGCGTCATCGCTGATCTCGTACGCCACCGTGAAGCAATTCATATAGCGGTAGCGCTGCAACGCCACATAGTGCTCAACCAGCGCCGTTTCCTCGCGCAGCGTTATAAATGTGCCTTGCTTATTGGTGCTTGCTTCCAGAAGGGCGATGAAATCCGCCAGCTGCTCACCAACCTTTTTATCATTTTGTAAAAGCGCGGTGTATCGAATGGTGTTCAGCGTGTTATACATAAAGTGTGGTTTGATTTGATGCTGCAGCGCCCGCATCTCCGCCTGTCTGCGCGCCAGACGGTCGCGCACCTGCTGTTCGACCAGTTCGCGAATGCGTCTTGCCATTGCGTTGAATCGCCGGCCGAGCTGCTGCAACTCGTCGCTTGCGGCGAGTTGCACGCGCGTTTCCAGCTTGCCCTCGCCCACAGCGTCCATGGCGTTCATCAGTTGGCCTACCGGCCGGTAAATCCAGCGGGACAGCAGCTGCGCCAAGAGCACCGCGATTAAAACGATCAGTAAAATAAACGGCAGCATGATCTGCTGCTGACGCAGATCATGCGTCAGTCGAGCGCGGTCGGTCAGATACAGCAGGCGGCAATCGGAAAAGCCGCCTTGCACCGAGGCATATAGCATGCGCGAACCCGCTTTGCTGCAGCCGCCGGACTGCACCGCGCTGGTAAGCGCGGGCATCTCGGCCAGCGAATCCGCGGCAAGCCCGATATCGCCGATATAGCGCGAGGAGATCACCTGCCCCGCGTTGTCCAACAGATAACACTGCGTGTATTCATCGCGGCCAAGTTCATCCAGCAGCGCATAATACAGCACCCGTTCCTTGATGCCGACCAACAGACGGCCGATCGCTACGCCATTTTCATCTGTAAGATCGCGCACATAGGCATAGTACAGCTCCGGCGTGCCGCCCGTGCTGTTTCGCGCGACGGGCTGAATGCCGGTTTGCGGCGCGCTTTGCCAAAAAGAAACATCAAAAGGCGCCGCCGTACCGGCGGCCTCCAACATATGGTGCTCATCCGAGGATACAACGGTGTCTGCCGCCGGTAAGTACAGATAGATCGCGTCGATCAGTCCGCCCTCCGGAATTTGGCTTTTCATGCGCTCAGACAGGCGCAGCGCCTGCGCGGCCGTCTGCTCGCCCGGTGCGGCGAAAGCAGCGCCTTCCCTAAGGAAGTCCGCATCCGCCGCCAGACGCACCGCCGCAAAATAAGCGGTTTTTAAATAGCCGTCCAGCTGTTCCGATTTATTTTTCAGCGTACGCTCGATCGAATCGATGCTGCCGCGCTCGATCTGCTCCATCGAACGGTGATAGCTGTTGCCCCAAACGACGGCGATACAAAGCAGCGCCGGCAGCAGGATGGCAAACACCAATTTTGAACGAAAGCTCATCTTCCCCATTTATTCGCCCCGATTTTTAAAAGAATCATCCTTTAGTTTAACCACTTTGCATCCGGCTGTCAATCGCCGTCGGCAGCCGCGCGGCCGTTTTTCATTCATTTTCAAACCAATGTGTTATAAAAACGTATTTGCAGTATGTTTTTGCCACTGGACGCACTAATTTCTTGTCATATCGCAAATTTTCTCGCACACAATACTATCAGCGAAACCCAAACACACAAAAACAAAAGGAGAGAAAAAATTATGGCTAACACGAACAACGGTTCTAATCAGGGTATGGTTCCGGAAGCACGCGCGGCTATGGATCGCTTCAAGATGGAGGCTGCTGCTGAGGTAGGCGTAAACCTGAAGCAGGGTTACAACGGCGACCTGACCTCCCGTCAGGCTGGCTCCGTCGGCGGCCAGATGGTTAAGAAAATGATCGAAGCTTACGAGCAGAAGCTGGCCGGTCAGGGCTGAAACTGATCCCAAATAAGAAAGACGCTGTTTCCGGTCTAAGCTCCGGAAACAGCGTCTTCCCTTTTGTTACAATAAATTTTTTACTTACGCCAGCCCGCAAACAGTTCTTCCGCCGCAGTAGCGCTGGGCGCTGCCAGCAGCTGCTCGGCAAACGTCTGGCACTCGGCAAAGGTGTGATCCGCCAGATCCGCCTTGGCCGCGAGCATCGCGGAGGCGGACATGGACAGGTTCGTGACACCCAGACCGCAAAGGATAGGCGCCATGCCGGGCGTGCCCGCCATTTCGCCGCACACGCCGACCTCGATTCCGTTCTCGTTCGCCGCCTTCGCCGTCATGCGGATCAGACGCAGCACGCCGGGATGCAGCGGGCGGTACAGATACGAGATCTTTTCATTGATGCGGTCGACCGCGCAGGAATACTGAATCAAATCGTTCGTGCCGATCGAGAAGAAATCCACTTCCTTCGCCAGCGCGTCGGCGCAAATCGCCGCCACCGGGATTTCGATCATGATACCGACCTTGACATTCGCATTAAACGCAACGCCTTCCGCCGTTAGAAGATCCTTGGCCTGTTGCAGCACCTGTTTGGCCGAACGGATTTCTTCCGCGGAGGAGATCATGGGGAACATGATGCGCAGATCGCCGTACTGCGCCGCGCGCAGCAACGCGCGCAGCTGGGTCAAGAACAGATCGGTCTGGTTCAGGCAAATGCGGATCGCACGGTAGCCAAGGAAGGGATTCTGCTCTTTTTCAAGCGAAAGCGCGGGCACTTCCTTGTCGCCGCCGATATCCAGCGTACGAATGATCACCGGCTTGCCGGCCATGGCCTCGCAAGCCTTTTTGTATGCTCCAAACTGCTCCTCCTCGCTGGGCAGATCGTCGCGGTCCATAAACAAAAATTCACTGCGGAACAGGCCCACGCCCTCGCCGCCAAGCTCGGCCACGCGCACCGCGTCGTCCGGCTTGCCGATGTTGCCCTCGATCACGACGCGGCGGCCGTCGGCGGTCGCGCCCTCGCGGTCGCGGTAGGTGGCAAGGAATTCACGGCGCTTTTCTTCCTCGGCTTTTTTGGTTTTAAAATCTGCGAGCGTTTCCGCGTCCGGCGCGATGACGACCTCGCCGGTCGAACCGTCAAGCAGCAGATCGTCGCCGTCCGCGATATCGTCCGCGCGGTCGCCCGCGCCCGCGATCGCCGGAATGCCCATCGAACGCGCCATGATAGCCGAGTGGCTGGTACGGCCGCCGATGCGCGTGATGAAGCCCATGACCGGCTTGCCGCCGATGCGCGCCGTATCGGACGGCGTCAGGTCGTTCGCGATCAGGATGCACGGCTCGGTCACGGCGTCGATCGCGTTATCGGCAATCCCCTTCAGGTTTTTCAGCACCCGCTTTGAGATATCGCCGATATCGGCCGCGCGGGCCTGCATGTATTCATCGTCCATCGCGCGGAACATCTGCTGGAAATTTTCACAGTTGACAAAGCAGGCGTATTCCGCGCAGACCTTTTCATCCGCGATGATGCCGGTCATGCCCTCGACAAAATCGGGGTCGTCCAGCATTAAAAGATGCGCGTCGAATATTTCCGCTTCGGCGGCGCCGATATTTTTTTCGGCCTCGTCCCGCAGCTGTGCGATCTGTACCTGAGCCTTTTCCACGGCATCGGTCACGCGCTGCTGTTCGGCGGCGACATCGGTAATCGTGTCCTTTACAACGGTCAGATCCTCTTCTTTAATAATCAGCGCTTTCGCGTGGGCCAAGCCCTCGGATACGCCGATCGCTTTCCATTTAAGCATTCACTATTCCCTCCTGCTCCTTGTTCTTTCTCACCAAAAATACTATTACTATTGTAAGGTATCTTGTTGTTTTCGTCAAGTGCGGACAGACACTTTCAAAAAACATTAAAAAAATTGCCGAATGCACGTGCCGCCCCTTAAAATATCTGGTATAATATTGTCTATCGCTGAAAGCCGCCATGCAAAACAACGGCTTTCCCCCTTATGCATAACATAGTTTCGCTTACTACAATCATTTTTAAACCTGTTTGAGGAGGAACGACTTTTATGGACAAGCGTTGCACCCGTGTGCCACACATCATCATGCCCAAGAAAGGGACCGATTTATCCAAATGGGCTGTCATAGCCTGTGACCAATACACTTCCGAGCCGGAGTATTGGCAGGAAACCGAACGCGTCGTCGGCACGGCGCCTTCCACCCTTCGCCTGACCCTTCCCGAAGTCTATCTGGAGGAGGCGGACGTATCCGCCCGCATTTCCACCATTCACCAGACCATGCAGCAGTATGTTGCGGACGGCACGCTGTACACCCTGCCCGCCGGTTTTGTTTTGACCGAGCGCCAATCCGGCGGCGCGCACCCGCGCCGCGGCCTTGTGCTGGCCATGGATCTTGAGGATTACGAATACAAAGCAGGCTCCCAGTCCCTGATCCGTCCGACGGAAAAGACGGTGGAAGAGCGCATTCCGCCCCGTCTGGCCGTGCGCCGTGGCGCAAGTTTGGAACTGCCGCATATCATGATCCTGATCGACGATCCGGAGCGCACCGTGATCGAGCCGCTGTTCGCCAAGAAGCATTCCTTCGAGACGCTGTATGACACCGACCTGATGCAGAACGGCGGCCACATCACCGGCTGGTTCATCCCGGAGGGCGACGAGACCGAGGCAATCCAGCAGCATCTGGAAGCGCTGTGCGACCGCGACGCCTTCAACAAGAAGTACGGCTGCACCGACGCGCACGCGCTGCTGCCCTACGCCGTGGGCGACGGCAACCACTCCGTGGCGACCGCCAAGGCCTATTGGGACGAGGTGAAGCAGGAGCTTTCCGAAGCTGAACGCGCCGATCATCCCGCCCGCTTTGTGCTGGTCGAGGTCGTCAATATCCATGACGAAAGCCTGATCATCGAACCGATCCACCGCTTGCTGTTCAATGTCGACGTGGACGATCTGCTGGACGCGTCCGTTGCGTATTTTGCAAAGCACGGCTGCTCCGCGGAGATTGCCGCCGCCGGCACCGGCAAGGCGGACGAGCACACACAGGTGTTCCCCTTTATTTCCGATAAGCGTTGCGGCGATCTGATCGTCAAGAACGCGCCTTACTCGCTGCCGCTGGCTTCGCTGCAAGCGTTTCTGGACGATTATTACGCCGCCCACGCGGACGCTAAGATCGACTATATCCACGGCACCGATGTGATTGAAGCCCGCGGCACACAGCCGGGCAACATGGGCTTTTTCCTGCCCGATATCGCCAAGAACGATTTGTTCCGCGGCGTGATCTTCGACGGCGTGCTGCCCCGCAAGACCTTCTCGATGGGTGAAGCGCATGAAAAGCGCTATTATCTGGAGGCCAAAGCGATCGTCAAGTAACATAGATCCCGCCCTGCGACACTATTCGCCGGGCGGGATCTTTTTTGTCCGGCTCCACCGCAGCGCGGCCCGGCCGGCTTCGACGGAACACAGCACAAAGGCCGGGGCCAGCGCAAACGGCTGATCATGCGCAAACGGACAGCTCACCACCGCGTCCCCCTCCTGCATTTCGCATTGCACCTCGCCTTGCCGGATCAGCGCGTCCAGAAGCGGTTCGCCCGTCGTTAAGAGGGCTCTCTCCGGCTGCTGTGCTGCTTGCAGCGGCTCCGGCGGATCTTCCTGTTTCTGCGGGGGCGCGGGCGCTCTGTCCTCCGGCTGCAAGGCAAGATAGAAATCCTGCGGCACCGTATGCTCGCACCCCGCCGCCTTGAGCGTTTCCCTGCTCAGACGGCGCTCCAAACGCAGGCGGCCCTGCCGCGGCTCGGGCAGGCCGATCAGAAGGGTGCCTCCGTCTGCTGTTTGTCCATAGCAGCGCAGCAGCGCCAGCGGGTCCCCGGTCAGTGCACAGTCCAGTGCGACGAGCGCGCCGTATGCGTCGTTCGTCCAATCGAGCGAGCCCACCGGCTCGCCCAAATATCGTACCTCGGCTTTCATACAACGCCGCCCCCCTTCCGCTCGATAAAAGCGCGTACCCTTTTAACAGGATACGCGCTTTTGACACCTTGTATGACTTGTTTTAGAGCCAAGCTTGCAGCACTTCCTGCAAGCGGCTCACTTCGATCGGCTTTGCGATATGATCGTTCATGCCGATATTGCGTGCCTTCGCCACGTCGACCGTAAAGGCATCCGCTGTAAGCGCGATGATCGGGATCGTTTTCGCATCCGGCCGGTCTAAGGCGCGGATCGCGGCCGTTGCATCGTAGCCGTTCATCACCGGCATTTGAATATCCATTAGGATCGCGCCGTATTTCCCCGGCCCGGCGGCCTGAAACGCTTCCAGCGCCTGCTTGCCGTCTTCCACCGCGTCGACATCAATCTGCTGCATATGCAGAAGTTCCACCGCGATCTCGCGGTTCAGCTCGTTATCTTCCGCCAGAAGCACGCGGCGCGCGGCGTAAGCCGCTGCTTGTTGCGCCTCCCGAACCGGTGGACCCGTTGTTTCTCCGCTCGGGAGCTGCGCGTCGCTGCACACCTCCAGCGGTACGGATACGGTGAAGGTAGTGCCCGCCCCCAGCGTGCTTTCCACCTCGATGGTGCCGTTCATCATCCGCACAAGGTTTTCCGTAATGGTCATGCCAAGGCCTGTGCCTTGGTTCTTACTGATACGCGGATCCTCAGCCCGCCAAAACGGTTCAAATACCGAGGCAATGGATTCCGCCGGAATACCGATGCCGTTGTCACTGCAAACAAACTCATATTGCCGCTTTCCGGGCGCCGCGGAATACAATTCGCTGATGCGCAGGGTGATTGTTCCGTGTTCCGGCGTGTATTTGATCGCATTGGACAGCAGGTTCATTAGGATTTGCTGCAAGCGGTCTCCGTCCGCGATCACATGTTCATGACAGAGCTTTTCCGCTACGATGCGCAGCTGCTGCCGGTTCTCCCCCGCAAGCGGCTGACACATGTCCTCGATCCCTTGCAGCAGAACGGGCAAGCAAACTGGTTCCAACAAAAGATCGATCTTTCCGCTTTCTATTTTGGATACATCCAAAACCTCGTTGATCAGACCCAGTAGGTGCCGGCTGGAGGTATCGATTTTGTCCAGACAGTCAAACACTTTTTCCGGCGAATCACGGTTGGCCCGCGCGATGGTGATCATGCCCATGATCGCGTTCATGGGCGTGCGGATATTATGGGACATGGCGGAAAGAAAATTGGTCTTGGCCGCGTTGGCCACCTTGGCCGCATGATAAGCGTCCTCCAGCACCTCGCGCTGCCGTTGCTGTTCATCCCGGTCCTTTGTAATGTCGATGCCGACGCTGTAAAACGACTCGATTCCATCCCAGCTTTCTTCGCTGCTGACATAGCTATATGTCATGGTAAGAATTTTGATCGCGCCGTCTCGGGTGATGATTCGCCCTTCCGCGATCGTGTCCTCGCCGGTCTCCTTGGCGCTTTGCATGACTTTTGCCGCGCGTTCGATATCGTCCGGGTGCACATAGGTGCACTTATCGTGCAGTTCGTTATGGAACTGTTCTTCCGTGTAGCCGATCATCTGCAAGAATCCGCCGCCGTACCAGAGGACCGTCCGCATATCCCGGGCGTCCACACGCGCAAAGCCGCCCGGAATGGTGCGGATAATCGCTTCACGCTCCCGCTCCTTCTTTTCCAGCGTATATTCCAAACTGAGGTCGTCGTGCGAAAGCTCCAGACGGGCCCGGTGGCCCTCCCAGTCGATGATGCGGTCCTTCAGGATGTAAGCATGACCCAAATGGGGATTATAATAATCCCATTCGTAAAATGAATCCTCGGAAAGCAAATGGTTGGTGCAGAACGGACAGGGCGAAGACCGGCCTTGGATCACTTCATAGCATTTTCGCCCCAACGTTTCTTCCAGCGACAGGCCTACTGTTTGGCAGGAGGCCTTGTTGAGATACAAAAGCTCATAAGTATCCATATCCGCCACGTAAGCGTTATCGGCATATTCATCCAGCATCCATTTGAAATATTGCGCCCGCTTCTTCCACAGGCGGCACGCTAGGAGCCGGCTGTCCGCGTCGGGTTGCGCCGAAGCTCCGGCATTCTCCGGATTATGTTCCGTCTTTTGGTTTTCCATCGCTGTTTCTCCTTCATCCGATAGCCCGAGAGCAAGCATGTACTTTAATTTTCATTATATCGGATGAAGTCTGCAAATGCAATCGCTTATACGGGTATGTGAACACATTTTGATGAAGTTGATCGTTTGGATGAGCCGGATCACCTATCGCAAAGAAAAACGGATCTGCAACAGCAGACCCGTTTTTCTTTGCGATTCTTATCAGCTTATATTATAGCGGACCGTTTGCATTGCATGCAAAACAGCCCAATCAACCTTGTACGGAACCCAGCCCGAAACTGACGGCGAGCGCCTCGTCGACGTGTCGCATAGCATTCTCGTCAAGCGAACCCATTTTTTCTCGCAGGCGTTTTTTATCCAACGTTCGAACCTGTTCGGCTAAAATAATCGAGTCTTTGGTCAGTCCGAAATTGGGCGCGCCGAGCGTGATATGCGTCGGCATTTTGGCTTTATTGACTTGCGAGGTAATAGCGGCGGCAATGACCGTCGGGCTATACCGATTGCCCACATTATTTTGGACAATAAGTACGGGACGGATACCACCTTGTTCGCTACCGACCACAGGGCTGAGGTCGGCATAGTAAATGTCTCCTCGTTTGATGCTGCTATCCACTTGGTTCACACTCCGATGAAATAGATTTGCACCGCATCTGCGGCTGCAAATCTATTTTCCCCGCGCGGCGGAAAGTTATACTAATCCCACATAAAAAGCACTATTTTTATGAGCCGCGCGAAAAACTGCGTCGGGAGAAATATTGTTCTCCCGTTTCATCTTATGGAAAGGCAGCGCCTTTTGTCAATCAAAAATATATCCGGGGCACGCGGCGGCTGATCGCGCACATCACTTCGTACGAAATGGTGCCCGCGGCTTCAGCGACATCGTCCGCCGTCAGGCCCGATGGGCCAAAGATCACAGCCTCGTCCCCGCGGCTGACCGGCGCGCCATCCGGTACGCGCGCCATGCACATATCCATACAGATGCGGCCGAGCACCGGTGTAAGCTGTCCTGCGAGCAACACGTGCGCTTTACCCGAACCCGTGCGCAAATATCCGTCCGCATAGCCCATGGCGACGACCGCCATGCGGATTGCCTCCTCCGTTTCAAACGCGCGGCCGTAGCTGACCGAAGTGTGCGCGGGGATATCGCGCACCTGCACGACGCGGGCCTTGACCGTCATGGCGGGCCGCAGCTTGATCGGACGCGGCAGCGCCGGATCGGGCGAGTAGCCATATAGGATAATGCCCGCGCGCGTCATGGTACAGTGTGTTTCCGCGTACTGCTGGATCGCGCCGCTGTTGGCGCAGTGGCGCAGCGGCAGCTCCAAACCGTTTGCGGCAAGGGCCGCGCAAATTTCGTCAAAGCGTTCGTACTGCATGGCGGTATATGCCTGTCCATCCAGCGTATCGGCAACCGCAAAGTGCGTGAATATCCCCTCTGAACGTAGGCCGGGCAGCCGGCTTGCAGCCAGAACGGCCTGCACCGTCTCCTCTTTTTCCCACGCAGGAAACCCCAGACGCGTCATACCTGTGTCCAGCTTATAATGTACGGTAGCTTCTTCCCCGGCGCTTACCGCGGCGGCGGAAAGCAATTCGGCGGTCTCGCGGTCGTACACGGAAGCGGTGATATGCTGCCGTACCACGGTATCCATATCGTTTTCGTCAATATAGCCCAAATTCAAGATTGGCGTTTCTATGCCGTTCTCCCGCAATTCGACCGCTTCCTGCACGGTCGCCACGGCAAAGTAAGGCGCGCCGCACGACGCAAGAAGCTGTGCGACGCGCACCGCGCCGTGGCCATAAGCATTCGCCTTTACCACGCACAGGACCGGCGATTTCGCCGCCGCGCAGATGGCTTTATAGTTTTCTTCAATGGCGCGCAGGTCGATCTCGGCCCACACGCGGTGTCGGTTTTTCTCCATTCCTCTTCATCCTCGATCTACGTCTTTTCCTGATACTCCATCACTTGAATTGTCAGCACACAGGTGTCGTCCGCATAAAGTTCGGCGCACACGGGCTGGCGGCCGTCCTCGGTCAGCCATACCTGCTTTACAATCTTGCCGTCCGCGCTGTCGCTTTCATATCGCAGCACCAGCAGGGTCTGTCCGGCCACCTCTTCGCTCCACCGCTCGGCGGGTACGTCGCTGCGCAAATCGGAAAGCAGGCAGAACAGACCGTCCGCCGGCGTCAGTCCGGTGCGCTGCGGCATGGCGTCGTCCAGAGCCGCGCCATCGTACTGAAGGGAAAATTGCGCGCTGTCCGTACCGGCAATGGTGCCCGAAATGCCGGAAAGCGATGCGGGCGCGGTCACGGTGAAGGAGTCGCTATCTTCTTTATTATAAACGTAGTCCAGCTCATATTCCAGTACTGATTGCCCTAAATTGGATAAAATTTTTATATGGGCGGTAAAGCCCGGTACTTCGCTAAAATGTGTACGCACGCTTTCATCGTTCGCAACCGCGCCGCCGCAGGCGGTTAGCAATAGAAAAAGTGCGAGCAACGGCAAAAGCTTCCTTTTCAGATCACCACTCCCTTGTATTATAGCGTTTCAGCAGGCGAGGCAGATAGTGCAGCATATCGCTTGGCGTCATACCGTATTCGCTCAGCTCATTGGCGGCCAGATCGCCCGCCTTGCCATGCAGGAAAGCGCCGGTGCAGGCTGCGTCTGCCGCACACAGCCCCTGCCCGCAGAGCGATACGATCATGCCGGCCAAAACATCACCGCTTCCCCCCTTGGCCATGCCCGGATTGCCCGAGGTGTTCTCAAACAGTTGCCCCTCCGGCGTGGCGACCCGTGTGCGATGCCCTTTATAAAGAAGGATACAGCGGTTGTCCACCGCAAAATGAGCGAGCGACGACTCGTCCGGCTGTCTAATCCCACTAAGGCGGGCGAACTCTCCCGCATGCGGCGTCAGTACCACCGGCCGCGCAGCCTGCCGTACTATATCCATATGTCCGTCAAGCGCATTTATGCCATCCGCATCCAATACGATTTGGCATAAAGTTTCGCGCAGCAGCGTACCGACGATTTTTGTCACGTTATCCGACCGGCCCAAACCGCAACCGATCAGCACCGCGTCCGCTTTACCGGCCAGTGATAATAGCTGCGGCAGCGCGTCTTGATGCAGACGGCCCTCGTCGTCCTCCGGCATCGGACATATGACCGGCTCGTGCAGCTTTGCCGCCAGCGCCTGCCAAGCAGCGCGCGGAGACGCCAGCGTCACCACCCCGCTTCCCATGCGGACCGCGCCCATGGCGGCAAAATAAGCGGCGCCGGAATACATAGCGCTGCCGCATATACAAAGAACGCGGCCATAATTGTTTTTATTGGAATCCGCCGCGCGGAGCGGCAGGACGGAATCTGCAAAATCCCAGTCAATAATCTGTTTCATAATTCTTTCCTCCTCGTCAAAGTATATCATAAGTCTCTGCCGTTTTGCATAATCGGTTTTCATTTCCGGACAAATAAACTGTTGAAAATACTATATTTATCAGCCCTCAAAATTTCGACACTATATTCCATTTCGCCGGACGAGTTGCTGCGCCGGTATCCCTCTGTTTCTAAATCTCTGCTCACCGTGCTGCAGCAGGTATCCGACGCGCTCGAAGGTCTTTCCGGGCAAAAACCTAAAACATTACAAAAAATTTAAAATAACTGTTGACAGGTCCCCGCCTCCTATGGTATTATAAATACCGTCGCCGAGCGAAAAACAAAACCTGCAAAATGCTGGTGTAGCTCAGTTGGTAGAGCAGCTGATTTGTAATCAGCAGGTCGGGGGTTCAAGTCCGTCCACCAGCTCCACCACCCTTCAAACCGGCGCACAATTTCATATGGGAGGTTTCCCGAGTGGCCAAAGGGAACAGACTGTAAATCTGTCGTCTATGACTTCGGTGGTTCGAATCCACCACCTCCCACCATGTGAACAGGTCGATTGTTTCTTTGAGCAATCGACCTGTTTTCTCTTTTTTCTGAAACGATGTAAGGAGAGCGAACGATGCTTAGCACACATGAAATTTTAAAATGGCGGCAGCAGCAAAGCGGCCTGAACCGCCTGATGAACATGCAGATTACCGAACTGACCGAGGGGCACGCGGAGGTCACGCTGGCGCTATCTCCCGCACTGCTCAACCCCCTCGGCATGGCGCACGGCGGCACGATCTATTCCCTGTGCGACGTCGCGGCCGGTACGGCGGCGGCCTCGCGCGGCAGGGTCGCGGTGACGCTGAACAGTTCCACCAATTATCTGCGCCCCGGCAAGCCCGACCGCACGCTGCGCGCCGTTGCGACCGAGCGAAAGGCCGGGCGGACGACCGGCGTATTTCTGGTAGAGGTGTTCGACGACCGCGGCGAGCACGTTGCGGACGCGACCTTTACCATGTACTATACCGGCCAGACGCTGGAGGATATGATATGCCCCGTGGAGGACTGAGCGAGGCGCTCATCTCCCCCTGCTCGATTGGTATGACGGCGCTGGGCGCGACCTACCCTGGCGCGCCCAGCCAACGCCCTATCGCGTTTGGGTGAGCGAGATCATGCTGCAACAAACCCGCGTGGAGGCGGTGCGCGCTTATTTCGAGCGTTGGATGGAGGCGCTGCCCACCATTGAGGCCTTGTCCGAAGCGGACGAGGCGGTATGTCTGGAAGCTTTGGGAGGGCCTTGGCTATTATTCCCGGGTGCGCAGCCTGCACAAGGCGGCCAAAATCGTCTGCGCGCAGTACGGCGGCGCGCTGCCCGCGGATTACGACGCGTTGCTCGGGCTTCCCGGTATCGGCGACTATACGGCGGGCGCAATCGCTTCGATCGCCTTCGGCCTGCCCCAGCCCGCGGTGGACGGCAACGTGCTGCGCGTCGCCGCCCGGTTGACCGCGGATGAGACCCCGATCACCGACCTTAAATACAAGAAGCTAATCGCGCGGCGGCTTTCCGACCTGATCCCGCACGACCGTCCGGGCGATTTTAATCAGGCGCTGATGGAACTTGGCGCGACCGTCTGCCTGCCGCACGGCGCGCCCGCCTGCGGCGCCTGCCCCGTGCGGCATCTATGCGCCGCTTTGGAAGACGGCACCGCTTCCCTGCTGCCCAAACGCGCCCCTAAGAAGCCCCGCCGCATCGAGGAGCACACGGTATTGCTCGTGCGTGCCGACGCGCTTGTAGGGCTGTCACAGCGCCCGGAAACCGGCCTGCTCGCCGGGCTTTGGGAGTTGCCCGCTCTGGCCGGCCATTTAACGCCAAGCGAGGTGCGCCAAGCCCTTGCCGCGCGCGGCTGGCAGGTGGACAACCTGTTCTCTCTACGCCCTGCCAAACATATTTTTACGCATGTGGAATGGCATATGACGGGCTATTACGTCGAGTTGTCGGGCCGCCCAGAGGAGCTGCAATTCGTCACCCTCGCCGCGCTGCGCGCCAACTATGCGCTGCCTAGCGCGTTCCGCCCGTTTTTATCGGTCATTGAGGAGGAAATATGACGCCCGAGCTTGTCGTACACAACATACCGCCGCTTTATGACGAAAACTCCCGCGTGCTGCTGCTCGGCTCAATCCCAAGCCCCAAATCGCGGCAGGCGGAGTTTTTCTACGCCCACCCGCAAAATCGGTTCTGGCGCGTACTGGCCGCCGTGTTGGAGGTATCCGCGCCGCAGACGATCGAGGACAAGCGGACGCTTTGCCTGACCCACGGCATTGCCCTGTGGGATACGATCGCGCGGTGCGAGATCGCGGGCGCATCCGACGTTTCGATCAAAAACGCCGTGCCGAACGATATCGGCGCGCTGCTGCGGCAGACGCAGATCAAGCGTATTTTCGCCACGGGCGCAAAATCAGCCGAATTGTACCGCCGCTTGATCGAGCCCACGCTGCACGTACCGATCACCCAGTTGCCCTCAACCAGCCCGGCCAACGCCGCATGGTCGCTTGAACGGCTGACCGAGGCCTACCGCATCATTCTTTGAAAGAAGGCGCACGAAAACGAATAAGGATCTATTTGACAAACCAAAGCTTAAAAAGCTGATTGTGCCGCTGATCATCGAGCAGGTGCTTTCGCTCACCATCGGCCTTGCGGATACTATTATGGTATCCTCCGTTGGCGAGGCGGCGGTCTCCGGCGTGTCTCTGGTCGACATGCTGAATGTACTGATCTTCAACATCTTCGCCGCGCTTTCCACGGGCGGCGCGGTCGTTGTGGCGCAGCTGCTCGGCGCCAGAGAACGAGAGCGCGCTTGCAGCGCGGCCAAGCAGCTGCTCACCGTCGTTGCCCTGATCTCGCTTGTGATCACCGGCCTTGTGCTGCTGTTCCGCACGCCCCTGCTCCGCCTCTTGTTCGGCTCGATCGAGGACGACGTGATGAGCAGCTCGCTCCGCTACCTGACGATCAGCGCGATCTCCTTTCCGGCGTTAGCGCTGTACAATGCCGGCGCGGCCCTATTTCGCGCACAGGGCAATTCGCGCGTGTCCATGATGATCGCGGGCCTGATTAACATCGTCAACATCGGCGGCAACGCGCTGCTAATCTTCGGCTTCCATCTGGGCGTGACCGGCGCGGCTGCCGCCTCCGCTTTTGCCCGGCTGGTCGCTGCCGTCGCCATCTTACTGCTGCTGCGCGCGCCCGAGCACGAAGTATCGCTCTCCCGCGGCGGCTCGTTCAAGCCGGACGGCGGGCTGATCCGCCGCATCCTACAGATCGGCGTGCCGAACGGGCTGGAAAACAGCCTGTTTCAGCTGGGCCGCGTGCTGGTCGTCAGCATCATCGCGCTGTTCGGTACCACGCAGATCGCGGCGAATGCGGTCGCAAACAATCTGGACGCGATCGGCGTGCTGCCCGGCCAAGCCATCAACCTTGCGATGATCACCGTTGTCGGCCAATGCATCGGCGCGGGCGACGCGGCGCAGGCACGGCGAATGGTCAAAAAGCTGATGCGGCTTACTTATCAGATCTCCGCCGCGGTCTGCATTGTCACAATCTTACTGTGCCCGCTGATCTTGCGTATCTACAATTTATCGCCCGAAACGCTCGCGCTTGCCCAGTTGCTGGTGACGATCCATAACGGCAGCGCCATTCTGCTGTGGCCCGCCTCCTTCACGCTCACCAACGCTCTGCGCGCGGCAAACGATGTGCGCTACCCCATGGTGTGCGCCATTGCCTCGATGATGCTCGTGCGGCTCGCGACCGGTTATGTGCTTGCCGTACAGTTTAATCTGGGCGCGCTCGGCATCTGGATTGCCATGGTATGCGACTGGCTGTGCCGCTCCATCTGCTTTGTCACCCGCTTCCGCGGGGACAAATGGCTGAAAAACGCGCCCTTGCAGGAGGCGCAGCCCCAAACGTAAAAACCCGCCCGGAACACCAACGTGTTCCGGGCGGGTTTTACATAGCAGCTTTTATTTTTCGCTGCCTTCGCCGCAGTATTTATTCAGCGTTTCGCGGATGGCGCGCGGGCCGCGGTTCATCTCATTAAAGAGCTGCACCACGATCTCGCCCACGCCGACCTCGAACAGGTTGACGCCGAAATACATACGGCTGCTGAGCAGCTTGTACAGTTGTTTTTCCGGCACCTGATCGCCGAGCTTGACCGCGCCCATCATGGCGCGCACAGTGTCGAGGTTAGGGTCGGAGCTCAGCTCGATCGCCTCGCCGCGATCATCCACGCCGACCAGATAGCGCAGCCAACCGGCCAGTACCAGCGGGATGTAGATCAGCTTGGTGGCCTTGTGCATCGGCGAGGTGGAGTTATAGTAGGCGTACAGCGTTTCGCCAAAGCGCAGCGAAAGCTTACGCGAGGTATCGGTCATGATACGCTGGGGCGTGTCTTGCAGGAAGGGGTTGGGGTAGCGCTCGCCCAGAATGCGGTGCAGGAACTCGACCGGATCGATCACGCCCGGGTCGGCCACCATCGGCATGGCTTCCAATTCGCTCATACGGGTGACCAGCGTGACCAATTCCTGATCCTTCATTTCATCGCTGATCTTATTGTAGCCGAGCAAGCAACCGAAAACGCCCAGCGCCGTATCCATCGGGTTCATGCAGGTGCTTACCTTCATATGCGCCGAACGTTCGACGATGTCGCGGCGGGTCAGGATAACGCCGCACTGCTCGAGCGCCGGATGACCGTTCGGGAACGCATCTTCAATCAGCAGATACTGCAGGCTTTCGGTGTTGACAAAGCCGGCGGCATAGGTGTTTTTCGCGGTAACAAACGGCAGCATGCCTTCGATCCCTTGCTTCTCAAGCATTTTGGCAATGCGTTCATCCGGATGCGGCGTGATCTTATCGATCATCGACACCGGATAGGTGCACTGGCGAAGCAGATAATCGCACTCTTCCTCGGTGATCAAGCCGTTTTCCAGCCACGCTTCGACCATCAGGCGAACGGCGCGTTCCAAACGCTCGCCGTTGTTCTGGAAGTTATCCAGCGAAACAAGGGCCAGCGGCGGCAGACCGGCGCGGCAGCGCGCCAGACACAGCGCGCTCAGCTTGCCGAAGAAACACGCCGCCTCGTCCGGGCCGTTTACGCGGTCGTGCTCATAGGCGGGCAAGAATTCGCGTTCGGGCGTTTGGATTACATAGCCCTTTTCCGTCAGTGTAAAGCTGACCATTTGCAGGCTGGGCGCCAAGAAAATTTCTTGCAGGCGCGCGCCGTCCTCGCTCAGCTTGAGGCTTTCCGTGACTGAACCGACGACTTCCTTGTTCAGCGTGCCGTTGGAATAAACGGTCACGACGAGGGACAGGTGGTCGCGGTCGCGATAGCAACGGTCGATCAGGTCTTCATCGTACCCGTCGCAGCAGATCACGCCGGTCTTCGACAGGCCCGCGGTCAGCAGGCGCTGGGCCAGCACGGCGGGAAACGCGCGGAACAGGTTGCCCGCGCCGAAATGCAGCCAGGCAGGCGCTTCCTGCGTCAGCCGGCGCGTCTCGTCGATATCGTATTGCGGCAGGCGGAAACCGCGCCAAGACGCATGATGCTTAATACTCTCTCTTGTCAGCTTCATCAGCGGCACATCCTTTCAGTAAACGGAAAAGCTCCGTTCTTTCCAATATCTATAGTATACCAAAAAAAGAGCCGCCTGCATAGAAAAAAATAGTCTATTTGCCGAAAGGTTTATGTGGTGCGCTGCTTTGCCGGACGCGGCGGCGCCGTCACGCCGGGCAGCATGCGGTAGAACCGGTCGATCAAACGCATGCCGAAATATAAAAGCGCGATCTCGACCGGCAGCATGAGCAGATTTTTGGGTACGCGCAGCACCAGCAGCGCTCCCATTGCCTTGCCGCCCGTGATTGTCAGCCACAGGGTATTGAGGCCGATGTTGCAAAACAGATTGATGCAGGCTTTCGCGCCGATCGCGCGCCATACGGTGAGCTTGCGCGGATAAAGCCACAGCCCCCAGATCAAACCGGCCGCGATGGCGGTGACGGTAAAGCCCGGGAAATAGCCGCCCATGGTGAAGCCGCCAGCGAAATAGCCGAGCACATCGGTCGCAATGCCGCCCAGCATGGCCACCGTGGGCCCGAACAGCATGCCGATCGCCGCGTTACACAAAAAGCCGAAGCCGATCCGCAGATTGGGCGGCAGCTTGATCGTGAGGCCCAACAGATCGAGCGTGAGATTCACCGCGATGAGTAATGCCGTGAGCGCCAGACAACGCACACTTTTCAGTTCGTGCAGCGAACGGATAAAGATATTTTGTTTTTTGGACATAGAAAAAGACACCTCCATAAAAATTCTCTGTTGCCACAGCGATTTAGGAGATGCCTAAACAGTTGCAGCAGCGGGATGCGATCACTTTACCGCAAGGAATTACTCCCTTTCGTCCGCCGAACAACTCCCCGTCTCGGCGGCACTTAACGCAAAATGATCTACTCTGCTTTTTCTGCCTTTATTTTATCACGAATCTTTCACTTGTCAATACCTAAGATATGGCGGATGGTACGGCAAACGCCGTCTTCATCGTTAGAGGGGCAAATGTATTTTGCCGTTTTTTTGAGTGTGTCGTGCGCGTTTGCCATGGCGAACGATTCGCCGACCGACTGCAACAGCTCCAGATCGTTCAGGTAATCGCCAAACGCCATGCAGTCCTCCGGCGCGATGCCGAGCGCTTCGCACAGCGAGCCGATGGCCTGCCCCTTGTTCATGCCCGGCCGCATCAGGTCGACCCAGTCCGCGCCCGAGAGCGCGACCTGCGCCTCGGCGGCAAAAGGCGCGAGCGCGGGCAGCACGGTCGATTCCGCTTTGCGCGAACAAAAGACCGCGACCTTGCATACCGGTTCCCGCTCCGCTAAGCGCAAAAGATCGGGCGCATAGCGGCGGCGCGCGTAATAATGCGCCATATTTTCAAGAAATACGCCGTCCTTGTCGTTTTCGTAAAACGCGCCTTCCCGGCAGGCCAAGATCGCCGACGCGCCCGGAATTTCACGGGCCGTTTCGACCGCACGCTGTACCACCTCCGCCGGCATGGCGGAAAAGGAAATGACCTTTGCACCGTCGCACACCATGGCGCCGTTTTCGCTGATATACACGAGTTCGTCCGCCATGGGCGCGAACATTTCGCGCAAATTATAATACTGCCGCCCGGACGCGGGCGCAAAGCGCACGCCCTGCTTTTCCAGCGCCCCGATCAAAGGAAACAGATCGGGAGAAAGCTGCTTATCACTATCCAGCAGCGTGCCGTCCAGATCGGCCGCGACCAGTTTGATCGCCATGATACTTCCACCTTTCTTCTCTTGCTTACAGGAACAAACCGCCCACTTGGTAGATGACGAGCGCGACGATATAGGCCAGCCCGGTTTGGAAAGCGGCCGCGCCGAGCGCCCAGCGCCAGCCGCCCATTTCGCGCCGGATCGTCGCGAAGGCGGACATACAGGGCATGTACAGCAGCGTAAACGTCAAAAACGCATAACCGGAAAGCGGTGTGAAAACCGTGCCGATCAGCCCGGACAGCATCGCGCTGTCCCCCGCCGCGCCGTAGAGCACGCTCATCGTCGAAACGACGGCCTCCTTCGCGACAAGGCCGGTCAGCAGCGCCACGGATTCCTGCCAGTGTCCAAAACCGAGCGGACCGAACACCGGCGCGATCGCGGCGCCAAGCACGCCCAAAATACTTTCCGCACTGTTACCCGCCACGGCGAGCGACAGCGTGAAGTTTTGCAGCAGCCAGATGACCACGCTCATCAAGAAAATAATCGTACCTGCCTTGGTGATAAAATCCTTGGCCTTCTGCCACATATTGAGCACCGTGCCCTTAAAGGAGGGCATGCGGTAGGTCGGCAGTTCCAGCACAAAACCGGAGGAAACGCCGCGAAAAACAGTTTTCTTTAAAATGAATCCCGCCAATATGCCGACTAAAATACCCAGCACGTACAGGCTGAGGATGATCAGCCCTTGATGCTCTTTAAACACCGCGCCCGCGACAAGGGCGTACACCGGCAGCTTGGCCCCGCAGGACATGAAGGGCGTGAGCATGATGGTCATGCGGCGGTCCTTCTCGTTTTCCATCGTACGGGCGGCCATCACGGCGGGCGTGGTACAGCCAAAGCCCATCAGCATGGGCACGAACGATTTGCCCGAAAGGCCGATGCGGCGCAGCAGCGTGTCCATGATAAAGGCAACGCGCGCCAGATAGCCGGTATCCTCCAAGATCGAAAGGTAGAAAAATAAAATGACGATCTGCGGCAAAAAGCTTAAAACGCCGCCCACGCCGCCGATCACGCCGTCGCACAGCAGACCGATCAGCCAGCCCTGCGCATTGACCGTGGTGAGCGCGCCGCGCACCGCAGGCGCCAGCAACCCTTGCAGCAGATATTCCATCCCATCCGCCAACGCCGAACCGATCGGCCCAAAGGTGCTCCAAAACATGAGGAACATGAAAAACGCAAAGATCGGCAGCGCCCAAAACCGGTGCAGCACGATTTTATCGATCCGCTCGGTCACGGTGATTTTTCGTCCGTGCGGGTGGCGGTAGCTTGCTGCCACGATCTCTTCTATGTAATCATAAAGCGCGTCCGCCAGCACCATTTCGTTGTCTGTCGAATTGGCGTGGCTGTGCATACCGGCTGCGATGGCGTGCAGCTCATCCCGCGTTCCGCGCGGCAGATCGACCTGTTCGCGCATTTTTTCGTCGCCTTCCAGCAGCTTTGCCGCGTAAAACGGCAGGCTGCACCGACGCAGCGGCAGCGGCTCCAACAAGGTCGCCGCGCGGCGGATCGCCGCGCTCACGCCGTGCAGATAAGCCGGCTGGCGCGCGGGCGGACGCATTTCACCGGTTATGGCCGAGAGCAGCTCGTCCATATTCTCGCCCTTTTTCGCGCTAATCGGCACGACCGGCACGCCGAGACGCTCGGATAGCGCGGCGCAGTCGATCTCGATACCTTGCGCGCGCACATCATCCATGAAGCCAAGGGCAACGACCATGGGAAGACCAAGCGCGATCAGCTGAAGCGTCAAATACAGATTGCGTTCGATATTGGCGGCGTCAACGATATTTAAAATACCGTCCAGCTCGTCGGAAAGAACGTATTCCCGCGCAATGATTTCTTCTTGCGTGTAGGGGGAAAGCGAATAGATGCCGGGCAAATCGACCAGTTCGACCGAGGTGCCCTTATAACACACGCCGCCGCTTTTCCGATCCACCGTTACGCCGGGCCAGTTGCCCACGTGCTGGTTTGCGCCGGTCAGCCGGTTGAAGAGCGTCGTTTTACCGCTGTTTGGGTTACCGATAATGGCAAGGGTTCTTTTTTTCATCGGCTTTGCTCCAACACGATTTTTTTCGCTTCTTCACGCCGCAGGGAAAGGCTGTAGCCCCGCAGCCGCACGGCCACGGGGTCGCCAAACGGAGCGATCCGCTCCATCATAACGGGCACGCCCTTGGTAATGCCCATATCAAGAAAGTGGCGCTTGAGCGCCCCCTCCGCCGTGATCTGCGCGACGACGCCGACCTCGCCGGGACGCAGATTGTTCAGTGTTTTCATGGTTTCCCCCGCTCTTCTGTTCGCATTCGCTAACCGCTAATATTGTACGCCGCCAAGCGCTACTTGTCAAGGCGAGCGGCGGACAAACGCAACAACACAAAGCTTTCGCGAAGCGCGGCAGCAACGCCCCCGGCCGCACAGGCCAAGGGCCCGCCGCGATAGAACGCAGCGGGCCCCCAGCGTGTCAAAGAACCATTCGCGCCGCAGCGCGTAATAAAATTGAAAATTTAAGCTTTGCTTCAATTTGACCAAAAACCGGGAGCATGTATCTCGGTTTTTGAACAAACCGGCGGCGAAGTGTGCCCAAAGGGCGCGCGCTAGAGCCGGAATACTCGATCGAAATGGGGCTTTGTTTCGATCGACAGACTGTCAAAAATTGTTTTTTGACAGTCTGAGGGCCCGCCGCGATAGAACGCAGCGGGCCCCGATTGATGCCGTTATTTTATGTGAACAGAAACCCGATGGCGCTGGAAAAAGTATGCGCGGCGTTGTAGGAAGCGATCAGCCGTTCCACCGGCAGCACGCATAGCAGGCAGACCAATATAGCGCCGGAGATCGCCGCGAAACGCACGATGCCGAAGCGCTTGCACTGATACGCGATCGCGCTCAAAAAGACCAGCGCCAGCCAGACGAGGAATACCGTTGCCACCACGCGTTTGACCGTTAGCCCATAGGCCGCGATATAAAGCCCCATTTTGCTCATCGCTGTCGCGCAAAGCAGCAGGGAGAGCGCGCTCAGCGCGACGCCGCCTAGGCGCAGCGCCCGATTTTTCTCATCCTCAGCGCGGCTGAACAGGTGCGTTACCAGCAGCAGGCATACGTTAATTACACCAATACGGCAAAGCTCAAAAAAGCCTTGCCGCGCGTAAGCGGCGTGGGAAAAGCTGGCCGGCAGACGGCCGGAAAAACCGGAAAACAGATACCCGCCCTGCAACGCAATAAACAGGGCATAAGCCACGCATACCAGCATGAGCGCGGTCACGCTCGCCAACGCGGGCACCAAATGCGCCTTTTGCGCCATCCGCCGCACGGTAGCGCGGTCATACGGTTCGGTATGAACTCCGCGCGCCGCGCCATAGCAGGCGGCATACACCCACGCGCCGACCGGCACAGCCAGTATAAGACGCAGCAGCACATCACCGCAGTTGTTCAGGAACCACGTTCCCGTTTGCCGCATGCCTTCGGCAAACATCTGATCCGCGCTGGCGAGCAGCGGAAGCACCAACGCAAGCAGCGGCACCGCGATACATACGCCCAGCAGCACCATGCCCACCTGCCGCCGCGTTTTTCCGCCGCCGCGTTTGACGAGCAGCGCGCGAAACGCCGCGGGGAAATTGGCGGCCGGCACGACGAGCAGCGCGGACAGACAATCAAACGGCAGCCAATTACTGGTTTTGCCGCCGTACAGCACGCCGGCGGCCGACAGGGTCCAATAAAGCGCAACGCCGTGCAGCAGAAATATCTGGAGCGTTGGCGCTAGGCTCCACAGCGTGACCGGCAAGCCAAGACTGAACAGCACCGCCATCCAAAACCAGCTTTCCGCTCCGGGGCGGCGTCCCCGCAGATACAGATAGGTCAACACGAGGGCCGCGTATCCCACCGTAATCAGCGCGATCAGCGGGCTGTTCATGGTTTTCTCAAACGACCAAATATAGAAATAGCCGAAGGCGAAAGCCAAAACCGCGAACAGCGTATCCGTCCGATCACAGGCAAAGGGCGGCTTTTGGGGCGATGCCTGAGGCGTTTTGGGTATAGAAACCTGAGGCGCGCGGATCTCGCCGCTCGCCGAAGTGATATTCGGTTGCATGGTTTATTCCTCCGTATAATCCAGCAGGTCGGCCGGCTTACAGTCGAGCGCCTTGCAAAGCGCTTCGAGTGTGGAAAAACGAATGGCCTTGGCCTTGTTATTTTTCAGAATAGAAAGATTGGCGGGGGTGATGCCGATGCGCTCAGCCAGCTCGCCTGCACTCATCTTGCGGCGGGCCATCATCACATCGATATTGACCACAATGGGCATATCGGCAATTCCTTTCTCAAATTGTAAAATCGTTTTCGGCCTTGATCGCCACCGCTTCGGCAATGACGTTTTTGACCACGCGCAGGATCAGGCCGACGAACGCCGCCATGGCCGACAGCGCGAAAAACAGGAAATCGTAAAACCCGCTCGCAAATAGAACCGCCGCCGCGCCGATGCAGCACCACGAGATCGCGCGCAGACAGCGCACGTTCGTTTGAACGAACACCTCTCCCCTGCCGATATTGCGCAGGAGCCGGTGCAGCTGCCACAGCACCGCGGCGGCAAAAGGCGCCGAGCAATAGATGCTGGCCAAATAAAACGGCATTAAATAGGCGTGGTAGCCCAGCCGCCAACCCAGCAGCTTGGGTGCAAAAATGCAGACGGCGACAAGCGCCGCGAAAAACAGGATAACGCTCACGCGGGACAACACAAGGCTTTTGTCCTTCGTCCAGTTCATGCGATTTCCTCCCTTGATGTTTACTAGGATCATCATACCATACGGCTTGTTGTATTGCAAGTATTATTTATCGTTTTTCGATAAATAATTGTTGATATGCAAAAAGGAGAACTCCCTTTCGGGGAGTTCTCCTGCTTTTGATCTAAACGGACGTGTTACCAAGGCAGCGCGGGTTCGGCGGCGATTTCGCCGTCCATTTGCAAGTTATCCTCCGGTTGCGCCGCCTTCGCCGCGGCGCTGTATGCTTCGATCAGCGCCGTGGGCGTTTTACCGAGCGGGTAATACAGGGTATAGCTGTCGGAGCCATGCTTGCTGTATGCGATTACACGTACGCCCGCCTGTTTGTCAAATGCGTTTTCGTAGGCCTCTTCGCCCCACATTCTGAATACATCACAGTTGACCGCGTCCTTCATCAGCTGGGCGATGTCGACCGCGTCTGTCACCTCGGCCGACCAGCTTTCATCGCCCAGCGGCGCGATCTCAATGGATCGCACATCCTCAACCGTAAGGGACTGCGGCGTTACGCCGCTGAACTCTTTGATCAGCGCCAGCGTTTTCGTATCCGCTCGGGTGACAAGCGCGCCGCCCTCTTCCTGCAGATAGGATCTGCCGTCGTCCCACTTTTTCTGATAGCCCAGATTCAAACGCAGCGCGGGTACCGCCGTATCCGGCCGTGTGAGCGCTTCTTCGCGCAGGGTGTCAAGGATCTGCCGCACCTGTCCTTCATCATAAATGATACCCTGCGATTCATAGCCTTGCTCGTTTATAATTTCGATCGCGGCCTTTTCTTCGCCGGTATCCCCCTTGGGATCAAAGGTGAACAACGTCCATTTGCAGTGCTTGTATTCCTCAGAAGAGGTGATCTGCCGCTGCAACATATCCAGTTCCTCTGTCATCGGAATGGTATAGGCACGGCTGACGATGCGTCCGCTCTTGAGGCGGTACGTAACCGTCACATATTCAAATCTCGGTTCCATTTTCTCGTCATATGTCGCCTGCGGAGCATTTTCCACCGGAGGAACGGAGGCGGTCGCTTCAACACCCATTTCCGCAATTCGGAGAACGGTGCGAATATTCTCCGGTGATTGCAGCATCGGAGCGGAACCGTTATCCAAATCAACTGCCGCGACCTTATTTTCCGACGGCAGATAGCGGTCGTAGCCAAGCACATCGGCGCGCAGAAGCAGGCAGCCGCCGATCAACACCGCCAGAATCACAATCAAATGAACCGGCTTTTTGAAGATCGCGTGGAAATCGAACGCATAGATGATCTCGACCAAAAAGTGAAACAGCACCGCGCCGATGAGCAGCCCCGGCCAGAACCAGAACCCGCCGGACATCGTCTCAAACAACAGACCGGCCGCCAAGCCCATCATCAGACACATCACGCTCTTGAGCGGCGCCTTAAGCGGTTCAAACGCAAGGGCCATGCCCGCGCGCTCACTTTTGCGGATGCGGTAGAGGTACAGGCACAACAGCGTGACCGCCACGGCCGCAAGCAGGTACACCACATGAAGCGCGCCGGCGGATAGCTGCACCATATCAATATTGCTGGTCACATACTCCAGACCGTTGAACTCAAACATCTGTAAAACAGGAGATAGACGCAGCATTTGTATACCGTCCATATAGGTAGAAGCATAGGTATCAAAAAACATTCTGCACAGACCGTTTTTCAATAGAACAGCCACTACGGGGCCGAACAGTATCCAGAGCAGGAGCAATAACGAAATAATCGTGTTGCCGCACAAAATCGCCGCCAAGGCCGAAAGCGCATAGGTGAGCAGAAATACGACCAGCATGCTAAGCGCCGCCCCGCCAATATAGCTCCACTGGACCGCCTCTCCAAAGCCCATGGCGTAGGTGCAACCGATCGTCAGCGCCAGCACAATCAGATAGACCGGCGCCACGCACAAAATGCCGACCGAAAAACGGCCCAAAAACTGCCGCGTGCGGGAAATCGGCAGCGCGTGATAAAAATCGACCCGCTGGCGCGAATGCAGGTAGATATACGCCGCCACACCGCATACCACTGCCAAAACGATAAACATCAGCTTAAGCAGCGGGTTGTTGCCGCCGATCATCGCCCCAACTGCATTTATATCGCTCTTCCAATAGTGCGCCGCATTCACCTCCGGCCCCAGCAGTCCCTCCGCGATCTGCTTTTGCCGTTCCAGCGCACGCTGCATCAGCATCAATACAGGCAGGGTAAGCGTCATTAAAAATCCAAGGGTGGAAAGGACAACGCACCAGAGGTTCCGGCGCAGGCCGTCGCGCAGGAGCGCGCCCTCAGAAAAGGAGTGTTTTGATGTCATATCCAGCCACCTCCGTTTCATTGATAAATATCTCTTCCAGCGTCAGCGGGAGCAGCTCGAAGAAAGTCGGGTCCATCCCCGCGACGCGGGCTTGCAGCTCTTCGCGCCCACCGCGCGCGGTCAGCGTATACAGCGAACCCCGCTGGTCGAGGTGCAGCACGTTGATTCCCTCCCACGCATCCTTTTCCGGCGGCGTGCGGAACACGATCTGCATTTTAAACATGCCAAGCTTCATTTCGTCCAGATCGCGGGAGAACAGAATGCCGCCGCGGTGCAGTAAACCCACATGATCGCAGATATCCTCCAGTTCGCGCAGGTTATGGCTGGCGATCACAGGCGTTAGGCCGCGTTCGGCCACATCCTCCGCGAACAGGCTTTTGACCGCCTGCCGCACGACCGGGTCAAGGCCGTCAAAGGTTTCATCGCAAAATAAGTAGTCCGCTCCGGCGCATACGCCGCAAATGACAGACACCTGCTTTTTCATACCCTTAGAAAAGGTACGGATCTTGCGGGTCTCGTCTATGGCAAAGGCGTGTATCAGCTTTTGATAGCGCGCCTCGTCGAAACGCGGATAGTATTTCTTATAAAAGTCCTTGATCTCCGCCGGCGTGCCGTTCGGAAAAAAGAACTGTTCATCGGAAATGAAAAAGCAGCGCTGCTTTAAGGCCACATTTTCAAAGATTGCGGCGCCGTCGATCTCCACCGTGCCTTCATCCGGCGCCAAAATACCGGCCAGCATGCGCAGGAACGTGCTTTTGCCGGCGCCGTTGGAACCGATCAGGCCAAAAACCGAAGCGTCCCTTATTTCGGCGTCCACATGGTCAAGCGCGGTCAGTCCGCCAAAATGCTTGGTGGCGTTTTTCGCCGTTATCATCGTTTGTTCTCCCCTTTCGTCTGTATCCAGCTGTTCAGCCGCGCGTCGTCCGCGCCAAGATCGCGCGCCACCGCTACAAGCGAGCGCACCTCACGTTCGATCTCGCTCAGCCTGCGTTCCCGCAGCGCGGAAAAATCGCCCGATACAAAATTGCCCCTTCCCTTCGCGGCATAGACCACGCCGCGCTGCTCCAACTCGCTGTACGCACGCTGGATCGTATTCGGGTTAATGGAAAGCTCGGTAGCCAGCTGGCGCACGCTGGGCAGTTGACTGTCCGGCGCCAACACGCCGCGCAGCACGAGCTGCTCGATCTCATCCGCCACTTGCTCATAAAGCGGCCGGGCGTCCCGGTAATCGATCTGTATCACGAGCGCGCCTCCTTTCTTCTCACTGTATCATCTGTACTATTTGTGTTAGTACACTTCAAATATACCCGCTTCCTCCCGTCTTGTCAATAGCTTTTTTCGCGCGCCTGTGCTATAATGGCAAAAAACACTTGGGGTGAACATGAAATGGTGCATATCGGAAACGAATGGGACGACCTGCTCGCGGACGAATTCGAGCAGGAGTATTATAAGAAAATACGCTATTTCTTGAAGAAGGAATATGCGGAACAGACGATTTTCCCGCCTATGAGCGATATTTTCAACGCGCTGCGCTATACCTCTTTTTCGGATGTGAAGGCCGTGCTGCTCGGACAGGATCCCTATCACGGACCGGGTCAGGCGCATGGGCTGTGCTTTTCGGTAAAAGAAGGCGTACAGCCGCCGCCGAGCCTGCAAAACATTTTTAAGGAACTGCACGACGATCTGGGTTTTGACGCGCCGCCGAACGGCACGCTGACCAAATGGGCCAAACAAGGCGTATTGCTTTTAAACACCGTGCTTACCGTGCGGCAGGGCTTTGCCAACAGCCACAAAAATTTGGGCTGGACCACCTTTACCGATCATGTGATTCAGCGGCTGAACGAACGCGAAAAGCCGGTGGTCTTTCTGCTATGGGGCGCGGGCGCCCGTTCCAAAAAGCCGCTCATCACCGCGCCGCAGCATCTAATTCTGGAGTGCGCGCACCCCTCTCCCCTCTCTGCGTTCAACGGTTTTTTCGGGTGCAAGCATTTTTCCAAATGCAATGCGTTTCTAGAACAAAACGGCATGGAACCGATCGATTGGAATCTCAATACGCCGTAACAAAAACCGCCGCGAGGATTGTCCCCGCGGCGGTTTTCGTTACTTTTTGTACATATCGCTGATGAAGAGGCAGCGCATGATCGCGAGCAGCCCCTGCGCGATCAGGACAACCGCTACGAGCACGGCGATCGCGACCGCCGCGACGAGCGGCTTGATAAAGGTAGCGACGCCGAGCGCCGCCAAAATAATACCGATCACCAACGACCAGCCCCATGCCATGGAGCCGAACCTTCGGAGAATGGAGGCGTTGACCAGCTTGGTAAGCCCTGAGATCACCGCCCAGACCGCAAAGATAAACGGCAATAGCGAAGTCGCGATCCAGCGGTTACATAGAAACGCCAGACCGATCAAAACATCGACCAATCCATCCGCCAAAAACCAGCCGGATGCAAGATACGCGCGGCGGCGCGTTACATAAACGATCAAATTCGCGCCGCCGGATACCAGCAGCGCCAGCCCCATCATAAACGCGATGGAGACCAGCGTGGCGTCCGGATGGATGATAAAATAAACGCCTGTTACAACCAGAAACAAACCGGCGGCGCCCCACAAAGCGCGGCTGACTGAATCCTTCACAGAAATCCCTCCCCGCTGTCCTTAGTGTGTGATAAACGCTGTTTACTTCATCGAGCCCAGCGTGCCCCAGTTTTCAAATTCGCTGTAGGTAAGGTATACCGCGTCCTTCGGCAAGCCCACGGTCTGCTCCAGCAGCTGGAACACCGCTTCGGTGAATCTCTTTTTGCTTTCAAATTCCGCGGCGCGGTAGCACTTTACATCCACATAGGCCAGTTCCCGCTGCACGCCCGCCAAATACATGGCGTGCCCGTCCGCGATGTCCACCATCAGCCGGCTTTCGTCCTTGCCGGGAATGAGCGCGATACGCTCGCCAAGGCCCGATTTCAGTTCATCCTTTTGCTCCTGCGACAGCGCGCAGGAGGTGCGAATTGCAATATACGGCATAATTTAAGCGCCTCTTTCCTTATATTTCTTTCATTATAGCACGCTTTCCGTCACCCGGCAAGCCTGTGTCCAGCTTGGTACAGTTTTGAACGCTTTGTTAACTTTGTACATTTTACAGCACAAACGGCCGAAAATGTGATATGATATTGCCAGCAAATTATCACCCGTCGGATCGGAAGTGTATTTTATGAATATCAAGTGTACCCAAAATATTTTCCGCAGCGCCAACGGTGTGTCCAACGTCACCTATTACATCCTTGTACCCGAAGGCGTCACGGTGAACGGGATCGTCCAAATCTCACACGGCATGTGTGAGTATTTTTCTCGTTATACCGCCTTTGCAAAGTATCTTTGCAGCCTCGGCTTTATCGTTTGCGGGAATGACCATATCGGACACGGCGCATCAGTCTCCCGCCCGGGCGAACTCGGCTTTTTTGCCACAAAGGACGGCTGGCGGTATCTTGTACGCGATGTGCAGCAGTTGACCGACCTGATGCAGGGCCGCTACCCCGACCTGCCCTATTTTCTTTTGGGGCATTCAATGGGCTCGCTGATCGCCCGCCTGTACCTGACCGAATACGGAGAGCGGCTTTCCGGCTGTATCCTATCCGGCACCATCGGTCCCAACCCCGCGGCGGCCACCTGCGCCCATCTGGCCGATTCCATCGCCCGCTCGCGCGGCATGACCTACCGAAGCGGCTTTCTCTCAGGCCTGACCTACAAGGGCTATAACCGCCGCATCAAGGACGCGCACAGCGTTTTTGACTGGCTTTCCAGAGATGAGGACGTCGTCGCCCTATACGAATCCGATGCCAAATGCAATTTTGTCTTTACCGCGACCGGTTTCCGCGATTTATACACGCTGTGCTTTAAAGCGAACGCCGCGCATACGTTCCGCGCCACGCCCCGCTCGCTGCCGCTGCTTTTCCTCGCAGGCGACGGCGACCCGGTCGGCAAATACGGGGACGGCGTGCGCCGTGTCGTCGGCCTGTATCGCGGCGCCGGCGTGCGGGGTATCGATGTGATCTTTTACAAGGACGCCCGCCACGAAATTTTAAACGAGCTGAACCGGCTTGATGTATATGGCGATATCTCACGCTGGCTGGAAAACCGGCTTGCCGGTGAGACCGCACCCGAAGAAGCTGCAAACTGACCCTATTTCCGCGCCGCTTTCCCCAAGCGGCGCTTTTCCTTTGTAATTTCTTCCAAAGTTACCGTCCCAATTTCTGCAAATCTGTACAACCGCTCTCTGTTTTTCGCGCGCAAAACGATTTATAATATAAAAGGAGACAAGAGGATTTAAAAAAACATCCGCTGGAGGTGCTTTGCAATGTACGATGCTTATCTCGACGATTTGCTTCATGTGGACAGCTATGGCTGTATCTTCATGTACGCCACCCACAAGGATCTGACCACCGCGCCGCGCCATATCATCCGCATGACCGAACCGGTCGACCCGCGTGTGCTGCTGGCCGCTGTGCGACAGGCGCTCGAGCGCTACCCGCAGTTTGCGCTGGGCTTGACGCGCGGCGACACGAAATACGCCTACCGCCTGCTGACCAAGCCGCCGGTCGTGCTGCCCATGGAGGATATTTCGCCCTACTACATTGGTTCAGACGATACGAACGGTTATTTGTTCCTTTGCGGCTACAAGGAAAGCACGATCTATCTGGAATACCAGCACTGTACATCGGACGGGCGCGGGTTCGACGCTTTTATCCGCACCATTCTGTTTTATTATCTGCGCGGCATGGGGCATGACGTGGTAAACGACGGCTCGATCCGCACCAAGGAGACCGCGTTTACCCCCAGCGATTGCGAGGACGGCTATCTGCGCCTGCGCGGCATGCCCCAATCGGACGCCGAGCATCACGAAGACGTGCCCGCCTTCCATATGCCCGAGTACGACTCGTCGAGCGACGAGGACGAGCTGACCACCGAGCTGACGCTTTCCCTGCCGAAAGTATTGCACTACACCAAGGAAAACGGCGTTACGCCCATGACCTTTTTGATGACCGCGCTTTCTATGGGCATGTACCGCACCTATTACGAAGGCACTGACCGCAAGGAGCCCATCATCGCCGAGATCCCGATGGACCTGCGCGCCTATGTGAAAACAACGACGACGCGTTTCTTTGTATCCCTGCTCGATCTGCCCTTTTTCTACGATTATTTTAGCCTGCCGTTTCTGGAAGCGTGTCAGGCCTGCAAGGCGTATTTTGATACGCAGCGCCATTTACCGCACGCCGTTTACTGGGCGCTGAAAAACGCGAACCGTGTGGCGAGCTCGCACAAGAGCGACATGCCGATCGATGAAAAAGAGCAAATGATGCGCCAGCAGGCGCGCGATTACATACGCCGCGACAGCTTTATCCTTACCAACATCGGCGCTTTTAAGGTGCCGCCCGAGATGGAAGCGCTAATCGACGATTATTCCGCCATTCTGCCATGCGCCTTCCAGCCCTTCGGCGTGCTGGTCAGCTCGTACAAGGATGTGCTGAAGGTCTCGCTCTCTCAGCGGGATTTCAATTATAAGCTTGTTGAAAATGTGCGCGCCGTGCTGCGCGAGATCGGCTTTGAGACCGACGCGATGCCCTACACCTACCACGTAACCCGCTACGACGGCATGCATTTAGCGAAAGACGAATAAAAGAAAGAAGGTTTTATGATGCTGCTCACCACCACCGAGACCCTGCCGGGTACGAAATTCACGATTTTAGGGTTAGTACGCGGCAGCACCGTACAGTGCAAAAACTTTGGACATGATTTCATGTCGGGCCTGAAAAAATCTAGTCGGCGGCGAGATGGAATCCTATACCGAGCTGATGAACGAATCCCGCGACATCGCCACCGAACGAATGACCGCGCAGGCCGAACGCATGTGTGCGGACGCGATCGTCGGCGTGCGTTACCTTTCCTCCGAGATCGCGCCCGGCGCGGCCGAAGTGATGGCCTATGGCACAGCGGTAAAATTTGAAAACTAAATGACGGATAAACAAATAATGCCTGTTGCACTATAAGCAATAGGCATTATTCAGACTGTCAAAAAACTATTTTTGACAGTCTGTCGATCGAAACAAAGCCCCATTTCGATCGAAAATTCCGGCTTCTGCGCGCGCCTTACAGGCACACTTGAAGTCGGTTTGTATAAAAACCGAGATACATGCTCCCGGTTTTTATGGATTTTGCCGCATGCGGTAAAATCTATTTTATGCGCGCTGCGGCGCGGGGGGGCTTTGACAAACTGAATAATGCCTGTTGCACTATAAGCAGCAGGCATTATTTTTATTGCAAACTTATTCTAGCTTTTTTAAAGATACCGCCGTACTTTAGCCATGTACTGTAGATACGCTTTTCCGTATTGCTGCACGCACCAGCGTTCTTCCGACTGAATGATCCAGTGCGCCGATATTTGAAATAGAAGCACCAAAACAAACAGAAGAAGCGATCGCGTCAACAGCGCGCAGCCGATGAAAAACACGAAATACGCAACGTACATGGGGTTGCGGGACAGCCTATAAAGTCCGTTTTTGTGAAACCCGTTTTCCACAGGAGCTGCAAAATTCACAACCGACACCGCAAGCAGCAGCAAACCTACCGCATACATGGTCAGCCCTGTGGCGAATATCCACGTTGGAATGCATTTGACCGAAAGGAAAAGTAGATAGAGTACGATCGCCGCATTGGAAATTGGGTAAATCCAATAGGCCGCTCTTTCTGTTTCCAGCAGCGGCGCAAAGTAGGCGGCGCGCTTCACCGCATCCTGACTGAGTCGGGATAAAAGCCCGAACCGTATCAGAAAAAAAGGCAGCAATAAAAAAACGCCCATGCGGTCACAGCTTTAAGATTTCGGACGGATGGCTCAGCTTATGATCCGCATCCAACGCGTCCGCTTCCTCGCAGCCCCAGAGCGCAAGGCCCGCCGTCACGCCGGCCGATCTGGCGCACGCCATATCATACCGGCTGTCCCCGATATAAACGGCTTCTTCGGCCGTGCCGCCCAAACGGCGCAGGCACTCGTGCAGCTCGTCCGGCGCGGGCTTAGGGTGGGCGACCTCGTCCGCGCAGACAACTGTATCAAAGTATTTTTCAAGGCCGAGCGGCTGAAAGCCCGCTTCGTATTGCGCGCGGGTGCGCGCCGTCACGATGCCGAGCTTCGCGCCCCGCGCCCGCAGCGCGCAAAGGGTTTCAATCACGCCTTCATACGGACTGATCTTATCCAGTTCCGCGTAGGCCAGCTGTTCCCACCGCGCGATCGTGCCCTCGATATCGGGCACCTGCAAAATGCGCAGCGCTTCCCGCCCCGGCATGCCAAAGGAGAAGCGCAGCTCCTCGAGTGTGTACTCCCTGCCCTGCTCGCGCAGCACCGTTTGGATGGCGTACTGGTCCACCTGCACGGTGTCGATCAGCGTACCGTCAATATCAAAAGCAAAGATTCGTTTCATAGTTTCTCCTCGGTCAGTCCGGCGGCAAGTTCGAACAATCCCTGTTCATAGTCGCTGTAAAAATCCCCGGAAAGAATCAGCTCCGGAACGGCCTGCGGCGGCAGCGTCTTTTCGCAGGCGCTGCGGATTCGTTCCAGCTTCCCCTCCAGCAGCGCATCCCGGTAAAGGACGACGCGGTCCGGGTTGACCAGCGCCGCGTACGCGCGGATGACTTGCAAATAGTATGCCACCATATCCACGCCCGCAAAGTGCGTTTTGGCATATTCCAGATTGTTTTTGATGGGCAGATAATGCAGCTCGCCCGCAAATTCGTTCGCGCCGCTCCAAACCCGGCCATCCAGCGCAAGGCTGGAGCCGATGCCGGTCGGCCCCAGATAAATACAGGCCACGGCGCGCGGTTTCTTTTTGCTTCGCGCGACGTGGCCGAGCGCCACCGCGTGCATATCGCGCTGCACCACGGCGGGCAGGCCCAGTTTTTCCTGTAAAAACGCTGCGAGGCTCACGCCCCGCAGCTCGGTCCGGCCAAACGTTTCGGTGACCGTGCCGCTTTTCAGCGTGCCGGACAGGCCGAAAGCGGCGGCGCCAAGCCGCGGGTAACGCGCCCGCACACACGTTAGCAGTGTGCTGATCGCTTGTAGGGTATCTCCCTTGCAGGCGGTTTCCTGCTCTTCGATCCGTCTGCCGTCCAAATCGCTGACAAACCAGTGCAGCGTATCGGTTTCCAGCCGCAAACAAAGAAACAGCCGGTATTCCGGGTCAAGCGCCACTTGCATGGCGCATCGGCCGCCTGTGGACGTGCCCGCGCCAAGCTCCCGCACCTCGCCTGTCCGCACCAGTCCGTCTACAATGCGGCTGACCGTGGGAAAGCTCAGTCCGGTTAAACGGGCCAATTCATTTTTTCCAAAACGCTCGCCGCCGCGCAGCGCGCGGCGAAGCAGCCGGGTGTTTTCCTGTTTTAGTTTTCCGGCGTCCGCCATGCAAGCACCTCTTATTTACAAAGTTTTTAATAGTACTTTAATTTCTATGTTTACTATACCGCAGACGCGCTATCTTGTCAAGCAAAAAAAGGGCTGTAAAAAAAACTGTTACAAAATAGAAGAGTACCAAATGTCATTCTGAACGAAGTGAAGAATCTCGCGCGTTCCCAGCGTAAATTCCGCGTGTTCGCACGAGATTCTTCGTCGCTTCGCTCCTCAGAATGACAAAATTGGTAGCATTCTTCGCTTTGCAACAGTTTTCTATTCATTTGTGGGAACTTATTTTGCTGCTTCTCGTATGACGATTTACTTGCTCCAGCCCGCCTTGGCGGCGCCTTGCTCAAACACGTCATGGAACGCCTTGACATTACCGGCAATATCGCCGCCGAACACGGCGGAACCGGCGACGATCACATCCGCGCCCGCCGCGACGATATCGGCGGTATTGGATAGCTTTGCGCCGCCGTCGATCTCCAACTCGCACGCATAGCCGTTTTTCTGAATTTCCGCGCGGACGGCCTTGATCTTATCCATACATTCCGGGATAAAGCCCTGCCCGCCAAAGCCCGGCTCCACGGTCATAATCAGCACCATATCGCAGTGCGGCAGCAGCGGGAACAGCACGGTAGCATCGGTACCGGGCTTGATCGTGCAAGCCGCCTTCACGCCCGCGGCGCGGATCTTTTTGAGCTGCTCCAGCGTATCGCCGTTCGATTCGTAATGCACGGTGATGATATCGGAGCCCGCGGCGATAAAATCATCTAAGTACTGATCGGGGTCGGAGATCATCAGGTGCACGTCGAGCACCTTGTCGGTCGCCTTACGCAGCGCTTTGACGACCGGCGCGCCAATCGTAATATTGGGCACAAAGTGACCGTCCATAACGTCCACGTGGACATATTCCGCGCCCGCGTCGGTCGCGACCTTGATATCCCGCGCGAGGTTGGCGAAATCCGCCGAAAGGATGGACGGCGATAATTTGATTTCCATATTTTATATTCCTCCTGTGACCGCGCGGCCTTGCGCGGCATAATTTGATGGTAAGCGGCTCCCGGCGTCCGGCCGGCTCCGGGCCGCTTTTTTTAGATACGGGAGCGGCGCGCGGGGCGGTATCGTCCCGCGCCCGCTCCCCTTTGACTTTATTATACACGTTTTCTTCATAATTTCAAAGGAATTTGTCTGCCTCACCGATTGATTTATAGAGGAAAAGCAGGTAGAATAAATATATTAGCGAAATTTGAGTTTTTATGATGAGAGGACTAAAGAATATGAGCGTTTTTCGTTGCTATTCCGAAAAAAAGCCCGGGTTTGATGTGGAAGCGCGCGGCCTGTGCCAGAGCCTGCGCGACCTTCTAGGCATTGAGCGGCTGACGCACGTGCGCACCCTGTGCCGGTACGATGTCGAGGGCCTTGCGCCGCAGCACTACGAACGCGCCAAGCGCATCGTCTTTTCCGAACCCATGGCCGATCTGTGCTTTGACGAAGACTTCGCGCGGCCGGAGGGCCCGCACACGATCCTTGCCGCTGAGCCGCTGCCCGGCCAGTTTGACCAGCGCGCGGATTCCTGCGCCCAGTGTATCCAGCTGCTGACCGGCGGCGACCGACCGCGCGTCGCGGCGGCAAAGGTCTATGTGCTGGAAGGCGCGCTCACGGCTGACGATCTCGACAAGATCCGCGGCTATCTCATCAACCCGGTCGACGCCCGCGAGGCTTCGATGGACAAGCCGGAAACGCTTTTTGTCGAATACGCGATCCCCTCTTCGGTCGCCTCGGTCACCGGCTTTACGCATATGGACGAAAACGACCTGCGCGACCTGCTGTCCGGCATGGGCCTTGCCATGGATCTGGACGATCTGAAATTCCTGCAAAGCTACTTTGCAAACGAGGAAAAGCGCGACCCGACCATCACCGAGGTGCGCATGGTCGATACCTATTGGTCGGATCACTGCCGCCACACCACCTTCCTGACCGAGATCGACGGCGTTCAGATCGACGATCCGATGGTGCAGCAGGCGTTTGACCGCTACCTTGCCGCCCGTGTCGAGGTGTACGGCGAGGAAAAGGCGAGCAAGCGCCCGGTCACGCTGATGGATATCGCCACCGCCGCGGCCAAGGTGCTGAAAAAGCGCGGCTACCTCAAAAATCTGGACGAGTCCGAAGAGATCAACGCCTGTTCGATCCGCGTCAAGGCGTTGGTGGACCAGCACTTCGAGGACTGGCTGCTGATGTTCAAAAACGAGACCCACAACCACCCGACCGAGATCGAGCCCTTCGGCGGTGCGGCCACCTGTCTGGGCGGCGCGATCCGCGACCCGCTCTCCGGCCGTTCCTACGTTTATCAGGCCATGCGCGTGACCGGCGCGGGCGATCCGACCGTGCCCCTTTCCGACACCCTTGCCCATAAGCTGCCCCAGCGCAAGCTGTGCCAGACGGCGGCGGCGGGTTATTCGTCCTACGGCAACCAGATCGGCCTTGCCACCGGTCTTGTGCATGAGATTTATCACCCCGGCTACGTTGCCAAGCGTATGGAGATCGGCGCGGTCGTGGGCGCGGCGCCGGCGGAAAACGTCGTGCGCGAAGTGCCCGATCCGGGCGATATCGTCATCCTGCTCGGCGGCAAAACCGGCCGCGACGGCTGCGGCGGCGCGACCGGCTCCTCCAAAAGCACACCGACCAGTCGCTCGAATCCTGCGGCGCGGAAGTGCAGAAGGGCAACCCGCCCGAGGAACGCAAAATCCAGCGCCTGTTCCGCAACGGCGAGGTCACCCGCATGATTCGCCGCTGCAACGATTTTGGCGCGGGCGGCGTATCGGTTGCCATCGGCGAGCTGGCCGACGGCCTTGACATCGATCTGGACAAGGTGCCCAAGAAGTATGACGGTCTGGACGGCACCGAGCTTGCGATCTCCGAATCGCAGGAACGCATGGCCGTCGTCGTCGCGCCTGAAAATGCGGATAAATTTATCGCAGAAGCCGCGAAGGAAAATATCGAGGCGGTCGTCGTCGCGACCGTGACCGATCGAAACCGTCTGCGCATGACGTGGAACGGCGTGATGATTGCCGATGTTTCGCGCGATTTCCTTAATACAAACGGTTGCGCCAAGCATGTAACGGCCGAGATCGCCCCCCTGCCCGCGCCTTCCATCGAGTGCGCGCCCGCGGGCGACACCATGCGCGACAAGCTGCTTGCGCACGCCGCAACGCTCGGCATTTGTCTGGAGCGCGGCCTTGTCGAGCGGTTTGACGGTTCGATCGGCGCCAACTCCGTCTTTATGCCCTTTGGCGGCAAATATCAGCTAACGCCCACGCAGGTCATGGCCGCCACGCTGCCCGCGCAGTCGGGTCAGTGCGCGACCGCCTCTGTCATGGCGTTCGGCTTTGATCCTTATTTCACCGCTGAAAATCCCTTCCTCGGCGCTTCGTGCGCGGTCATTGAATCGGTGGCCAAGCTCGTCGCGGCGGGCTGCGATTACGAGACCGCCTATCTCACCTTCCAAGAGTATTTTGAGCGTTTGGGACGCGATCCGAAGCGCTTCGGCAAGCCGCTTTCCGCCCTGCTCGGCGCGTATAACGCGCAGGAGGAGCTGTGCCTCGCGGCCATCGGCGGCAAGGATTCCATGTCCGGCTCGTTTGACGAGATGGACGTGCCCCCCACGCTTGTTTCCTTCGCGATCGCGCCGCAGGACGCGGGCCGGCTGATCTCGCCCGAATTCAAGGCCGCCGGGCATCCGGTCTACCTGCTTGACGCTTCCTACCTGCCGGACGGCTCGCCCGATTACGCGACGATCATGCAGATGTGGAACGAAGCCGCCGATCTGATCGCTTCCGGCAAGGCGGTTTCCGCTTGGGCGCTATCCGTGGGCGGCGTGGCCGAGGGCGTGTGCAAGATGGCGCTCGGCAACCGCGTCGGCTTTGCGTTTGACGAGGGCTTCCCGGCGGAAGCGCTGTTCCTGAAAAACTTCGGCGGCATCCTGCTCGAAGCGACCGAGCCGCTGCCCGCCTGCTGGCTGGTCGGCCATACGACGGGCGACGAAGCGGTCTGCGCCTTTGGCGAGCGGGTATCGCTTGACGAATTGACCGCCGCCTTTGAGGGCAAACTGGAAAGCGTGTTTGCGACCAAGGCGCCCGCCGAGGATGAACACCTTCAAGCCGTATCTTTCGCTGCGCGCGGCGCCGCGGCGCCCGCCATCAAAACGGCGAAGCCGCTTGCGGTCATTCCGGTCTTCCCCGGCACCAACTGTGAGTACGACACCGCGCGCGCCGTGGAAAACGCGGGCGGCGCGGCGGAGGTCATCGTCGTGCGCAACTATTCGCCCGCTGCGCTCGCCGAGTCGGCCGAGCAGCTGGAGCAGGCGATCCGCCGCGCGCAGATGGTCATTCTGCCGGGCGGCTTCTCGGGCGGCGACGAACCCGACGGCTCGGGCAAGTTCATCGCCTCTTTCCTGCGCGGCCCCGGCATCGAGGATGGTATCCACGAGCTGCTCCACCGCCGCGACGGCCTGATGCTCGGCATCTGCAACGGCTTCCAAGCGCTCATCAAGCTCGGCCTTGTGCCTTACGGCGAGATTCGCAGCGAAATGACGCCGGACGATCCGACGCTTACCTTTAATCTAATCGGCCGCCACCAGTCGCGTTATGTGAACACGCGCGTGGCTTCGGTCAAGTCGCCTTGGCTGTCCTCCTGCGAGGTGGGCGAAATGCACGCGATCGCCGTTTCCCACGGCGAGGGCCGCTTTGTCGCGCCGCAGCATGTAATCGATGAGCTGATCGCAAACGGACAGGTCGCGCTTCAGTACGTCGATGCGATGGGCAAGCCCTCCATGGACATCGCATGGAACCCGAACGGTTCGATGTGCGCGATTGAAGGCATTACCAGCCCGGATGGCCGCGTGCTGGGCAAGATGGGCCACACCGAACGCTACAGCCCGTTTGTCGGCCGCAACATTTACGGCAACAAGTATCAGCCGATCTTTGAAAACGGCGTAAAATACTTTAAGTAAAGAGAGAGGCTATAAAAAAACTGTTGCAAAATAGAAGAGTACCCACATGTCATTCTGAACGAAGTGAAGAATCTCGCGCGAACGCGCGTTCCCAGCATAAATTTCGCGCGTTCGCGCGAGATTCGCACTCATTAAAATGCCACCAAGCGGCAGATTAAGGATAGCAGACTACGGTCTCGTCGCTTCGCTCCTCAGAATGACAAAATTAGCAGCATTTTTCGCTTTGCAATAGTTTTCTATTCATTTGTGAGAACTTATTTAACAGCCCCGACTATGAACCCGTAAATTAAAGGAGCGCTGCAATTTGTACGAGCATAAGGTCCAATATTACGAATCGGACGGCATGGGCATCACACACCACTCCAACTATATCCGCTGGTTTGAGGAAGCGCGGGTGGCTTTGCTGGAATACCTCGGCTATCCTTATGAGGAAATCGAGCAGCAAGGGATCGGCAGCCCGGTGTTAACGGCAAACGCGTCCTACAAGGCGTCGACCCGTTTCGGGGATGTGGTGCAGGTCGCCGCGCGCGTCACCGGTTACACCGGCGTTAAGCTTTTCCTCGCCTACGAGGTGTATAACAAAGCCACCGGCATCCTATGCTGTACCGGCGAGACCAGCCATTGCTTTACCGATCGAACGGGCAAGCCCGTGGCGCTCCGCCGCGTTTGGCCGGAACTGCACGAGGTGTTTGTAACCGCCGCGCAAGCAGAATCTTAAGAAAAAAGCTGCCCTCCTTTTAGGAAGGGCAGCTTTTTTTGATGTATTTCTCTTTTACGGGGCCGCCGCTTCTTCCTTTGCCGCGGTCTTAGCGGAGACCGGCGCAGCCTTTTTCGCCTGCTTTGCCAGTTGTTCCATTTCCTTGTCGACCGTACCGTTCATCATCCGCCATACGCAAACCACGGCGAGGATGGTGAACAGGAAAATGGGCAAAGCGTAAACAATGCTCATGTTTTGCAGCGAGGTGGTGCCGCTGGTGCCGAGGCAGAACAGGCACAGGATCGTGGCGCCGCCGGACAGCAGGCCCCAGAACACCTTGATCAGCACAGGCGCTTCATCCTCGGTGATATTCTTACAGGTCATCGTGGCCATGGTGCCTGTCATGGCGTCGGCCAGCGTGATGAAGGAGAAGAACAGCGCGAGAATGACGATGGGAATGGTGATTGATTTCAAGGGCAGGTGCCCCAGCAGCGCGTAGTTGGATACCGGGAAGCCCATTTCATTGATCGTGCCGATGATATTGGCATTATTGAAAGCATCCTGATAAATGGCGTTGCCGCCAAAGGATACGAACCAAAGCACCACAAAGGTGCCGGGCACCAAAATATTGACCAGCAGGAACTGGCGAATGGTGCGGCCGCGTGATATCTTTGCGAGGAACAGGCCGATCAGCGGCGCGTAAGCCATGATCCAAGCCATAAAGAATACGGTATTGCCCCGGCTCCAGCCGTTGCCCACATCAAACGCGTCGGCGTTCAAAGCCGTGCCAATAAAGTTGTTGATGGTGGAACCCAGCACGTCCACCGTCATATTCAGCTCAAACACCGTCGGGCCGGCAAGGAATAGAAACGCGATCAGGGCAATATAGATATAGGCGTTGACGTTACTGATAATCGCCATGCCTTTCTTGATCCCTCGTCCGCTGGACACGGTGTAGCTGAGGGTCACCACTAAAATGGTGGCCACAAAGATCAGGTTGCTGGGCTTGATGCCAAATACATAATCCAGTCCGGAAGCGAACTGCTGCACGCCAAAGCCCAGAGAGGTCACCATGCCGCCGATCAGGGCCAGCAGGCACAGCACGTCGATGACTTTGCCGATCGGCCCGTAGATCTTATCCTTTAAAACCGGATAAAGGCCGGAACTCGGCCGCGGCGGCAGGTTATGGTTGTATACCATATAGCCCACTACCAGACCCCAGAAGGTAAAGATGCCGTAGTAGACGTAACCCCAGTGGAACGCGGCGATCTGAATGCCGCGCACCGCGGCGGCGGCGGTTTCCGCCTCCAGCCCGGTGAACGCGGGCGGATTGTGGAAATATGTCAGCGGCTCGCCCACGGCGTAGAATACGACCGCGGTGGCAATACCGCAGCAAATGGTCATTGCGCACCAAGTAAATACATTATGCTCCGGCTTGGCTTCTTTGCCGCCGAGTATCTTCTTGCCAAACGGTGTGACGCAAACGAACAAGCAGAAGAAAATCAGGAACGCGGAGCATAGCAGATAGAACCAGCCAAAGCTCTTGGTGGTCGCATCGTAGAGCAGCAGCATGAGTTCATTGAACTTATCAAGGAATAGAAACCCGAACAGGATCATCGCAATTAAAACGATCGCGCCGGGAATAAAGATACCCTTTTCGATTTTTATTTTTTTCTTACCCATTACATACCTCATTTTGCGGTTTACACGAAGCCCAAGCGCCCCTTGGGAACCTAACTGATACCTAGGGGGCGCTTTGGGCCGTGTAATTTTCTATTGTGATCAACAAGAAACAGTTTTCGCTGTTGGCCCAAATGATAGTTCTCACGCTTGTGAGCCGGTGTATGGTATACCGCACCGCTCATGATAAGGTGTAGGTAATATGCTTGCAGAAAAAGCTTTGGTTACAGGAGCGCGGGGTCGATGATAAGGTTTCCCTTGGCAAAGCGGTCGATCGAATGGGTTTCCATGGGCAGAGTGGTCTCAACTCCCACCGCGCATTCAGCCGCTAGGATACCGATCGCCGGAGCGAACATGGTGCCCTTCGTGCAGCCCAAGGCACAGATGAACCCTTCCACTTCGGGAACCGCGCCGACGACCACGCCGTGGTCCGGGCAGTTGCCGTACTGGCCCGCCCAGTGGCGGACGATGCGCACATTCGCCAGCGCGGGTACCTGCGCGATGATACGCTTGGAGAGCTCTTCAAGGAACTTCCATTCCGGCTGGAAATCGATAATGCCCGCTTCGACGTCGGGGTCCGACCAGCCCATCAGGAAGCCGCCGTGCTTGACCTGCGTAATGTACGTGCCGTATTTGTAAAGCGAATAGATCATGGGCGCGCGGATATATTCCAGCGGCTCCGTCACCACGATCTGGTGTTTTTCGGGTTCCACCGGGATGGATACGCCCGCCATGCGGCCGATAAACTTGCCCCATTCACCGGCGGCGTTGACGACGCAATCCGTGGCAATTTCGCCCTTGTCGGTCACAACGCCCTTGATCTTTCCGCTTTCAATCCGAAAACCGGTTACGGATGTGTAGTTGTTGAACTCGACCCCACGGTCTTCCGCGCCCTTTTTATAGGCCAGCGCCAGCTTCATGGGGTTAATCACGCCTTCACCGGTGCAGTAAGAGCCTGCCAGAACCTCGCCCACCTCCAGATACGGGGCGGTTTCTTTACACTGCTTTTGATCCAGCACATAGGAATCGATACCCATGGCGCGCTGCATCGCCACATTGTATTTCAGGCTTTCGACCTGTTCGGGGGTGTAAGCCGGCAAAAGATAGCCGTGCTTGTCGATCTCCAGATCGCCAAAGCCGGTCTCTTCACCGAGAACATCGAATTCAGCGGTGGAGAGCAGCGCCAGCCGCAGGTTGGATTCCGTGGCAAACTGCTGCCGGAACTGCGCCGCGCAGCGGCCCGAGCCACCGAAGGGCGTATACTGCTGCTCTACAACTACTACGTTTTTTACACCCAGCTTTGCTAGATGGTAGGCGACCGATGTGCCGGCGTTACCGCCGCCGATCACCACTACGTCAGCGGTCTTTCTCACGTCTCGTCACCTCCGATGCTCTCATAGATCTGGCCCAGCGTGATGGGCTTGATCGGAATACGGCTGACGGGTACATCCACCTCGTCCACCGTCTTATGTAAATAGTTGGCGATCTCCTTCGCGATCATTTCCTTGCAGGTGCGTCCTTGGCAGGGGCCCATTGTACAGCGGGATTTCTTTTTGATCTCCTGCATCGACGTCATGCCCTCGTCCAGCATTTTATGCAGGTCGGCCAGCGTCAGGTTTTCGCAGCGGCACAAGATGATTTTGCTTTCATCCATTACGGTTCCTGCCTCCTTTCATTCGCAGCGGATATTGCGCGCGTCATAAATGAGCTCCGCCGCAACCCGCATGGTGATCACGTTGGTGTGGTCCAGCTTGGGAGAATGAAGGACACGGACGATCTCCGCCTGTCCGACCACGGCGCCGTCGCGGCCAAGGGCCTGCACGATAGCGCCCTTTTCCGGTACCGGCAGCATTTCATAGGGGAATGTGATATCAATCAGTCCGTTTCCCACGGTTTCGTTGATCACGAAGCAGGCCAGACCGGGGCAGCGGCTGACGCAGCTGCCGCAGCCCGTGCAGTCGTCATATTCGCAGATGGGGCATTCGTTCAGCGAACCCATCTTGACGGCGTGGCAGGGGCAACTCGTGCTGCAGGGATTGCACGGAATTTCTTCATAGCACTCCATCACCGCGTAGGGGCCTTTCGCCCTCCGCTCGGCGGAAGGAAGAAGCTTTTCAAACATTTCACGGCTTGCAATGCCGGTGCTCTCCAATGTTCCAGTCAATTTTGTTCCCTCCCCATCAGTTCCAGTCCATCACGAATCTTCTTGCCGGTTTTGCCGGAACGGAGAATGCTGAGCTGCTCGATCCACTCGTCGCGCTTGGCGAGCATCTCCGGATGGTTCATCCCCGTGGCGATCGCGGCGGACAGGCCTGCGATGCTGCCCTCGATCATGGCGGCGGTGGCCTCCTCGATGCAGGATACGTCGCCCGCCACATAAACGCCGGGCGCGGTCGTTTCGAGCGTGTCGTCCCGTTCCGGCACGAAGCCGCCCAGCTGCGGGATATAATGCATTTGCGCGCCGGTCTGCGATACCAGCTCGCTCAGTGGAGCCAGACCGACGGACAGACAGATGGTGTCCACCTCGATCTCGCGTTCGGTGCCCGGAACGATCTGGAACTTATCGTCCATATCCGCCAGCACGGCGCCGGTGACATGGTTGCTGCCAAGCGCGGATTTGACCGTGGTTTTTGTATAGATCGGCACGCCCATACGGCGAACCTTGGAAGCGTGCACCTTATAGCCGCCGATCCGGGGCGCGGCCTCGACGATCGCTACAACGTTCACACCGGCCTGCAGCAGCTGATAGGTCACGATCAGGCCGATATTGCCCGCGCCAATCATCAAAACCTTTTGTCCGGGCTGTATCCCGTAAACGTTCATCAGCGTCTGTACCGCGCCCGCGCCGTATACGCCGGGCAGGTCGTTGTTTTCAAATAACAGCATTTTCTCCGCGGCGCCGGTGCTGACCACGATCTTTTCCGCCGTCATGCGGCCGTAGTGGTCGCCTTCTTCATAGGAGATGACACGGTCGGAATAGATACCTAGAACATCGGTATTCACCTTGACCTCGATCCGCGGATTTTCCGTGATCTGCTTGCGAAGCTGCTGCACGATCTCGATGCCGCGCGTGCCGGCCTTTTCCCGTTCCGATCCAAAAAAGCGGTGGGTCTGCTTGATCAACTGACCGCCCAATTCACCCCAGCGATCCATAATCGTCACACGGACGCCGGCATCGGCGGCGGCAAGCGCTGCGCTCATCCCGGCGGGGCCGCCCCCGATCACTACAACGTCTGAAAATTTCATGTCATGCTACCTCCCATCAACGAGCCGTTGCCCTGTTGCAGTTTTACGACCATTCCACTTTTAAGAGGTTCGACGCAGACGCGGACATTAGGAACACCGTCGACTTCCATCAAACAGGACGAGCAGTTACCGATGGCACAGAAAAAACCTCTGGGACGTCCGTGGTGCTCGCGCAGTTCACGGACTCCATTCGCATGGAGCGCCGCCGCAATCGGCTCACCTTCCGTACCAACCAGAGTGCGACCTTCAAAAGTGAATTCGACCTCCTGTCCGTGCTGGAATTCCAATACAGGATGTTCTGTGATTCTCATGTTTGTCCCTCCTAGGCGCTGTGTTATCTCAAGCCGGCCGGCTGAGTATAACCCGCAATATTATGTTGTCTATCATTCGGACGCTGCTCATCTGAAAAAAATCTTGTTCCATGTTTTTTAACATAGGCTCGCTCTATGTCATGCCGTACCCGCTCCCTTCCCGATCGTTTTTATATGCAAAGCCGGTCGTATGGCGGAAAGTTTGCCATGGCCTCTGGATCGGCTTTTTGCACGAAATACTGCGGTTGTTCTTGAAATCTAGTTTAGCATGTTACACAATGGAACAGTCAATTCCAAATTGTTTCTGCACCGCTATGGCAAAAACAGATGATTTCATTCTCATTTCATTGTGCAAACTAAACATATTTCGTGCTGCAAAGCCACTTTTTCTGTCAGGAGTTCTTTTCCGCTACTGTTCCGCGATGGAACGGTTCGCGATTTTTGGCGGCAACGAAAACGATCGGTCGGCAAGAGCGCCGGTTGCTGTTTGTTCCGCGGCGACCTATGTGCGGCAGCCGCCGCTTTTGTGATACGTTATCAATAAAAAAATCCGTGGTAATCAGCAGTTACCACGGATTTTTTATCGATCCGATGACTGTGCGGGTTTTTCCCTGCGGCGTTTAAAAACTATGGATCTCGCCAATCCGCAGAACGCGTAAAAGGGCCGGCGCGCCGCGGCGCCGCGTCTGTAAAGTATTCCATTGCGGAACGGTGCTCACAGGGGCAAAAAAACGATAACACGGGCTTTTCTCCGGAAAGTCTGTACACTATGCATAAAATCATCTCCTCAAACTCATACGTTTTTGCCCCATCAATGCATAAATAATTTGTGGTTGACTGTTCCATTGCGTCACACATTACAATACAACTGAAGAAAGAAAATGAACACGAACCCCCGAACGCATGCTGATAAGGAGGCCGGAGCATGAACAATACACTGGATTGTCACCTCTATCATGAGTGCTATGGAGAGCATGCGCACGGTTATCCGCAAATCCTGATCCCGCTGGAGCAGCCGTTACATATATGGATCGGGTCGGAAGAATACGAGGTAACGCCCAAGGAGCTATGCTTTATCCCGCCGGGATTGCTGCACCGCTGTGATTTTTCCGGACTGTTGCAAGTGATCAATATACCAAAGGATGAGCCGGAGCTGAAAAACCACGTATTGCTATCCTATCCGCTCATCGTTGCCATCCGGGATCAGATCACGCAATTAGTCGAGCTGATACAAACGGAGCTCAAGCAAAACCCAGAGAGCCGGTCGGTACACCATCTTTACAGCTATCTATATAGCAAGCTGATGGGCAACTGCGCCTCTCCTTCCATCCGCTATATCAGCGAATTCTATCATTTGCCTATCACGATCAGCCAGCTTGCCAAGATCGAAAGCTATAACGCGACCTATTACAGCGATTGGTTCAAGCAGCAAACAGGCTTCTCCCCCAGCATTTACTTGCGCTATATCCGTATCAACCGGGCGAAAGAGCTGCTGGAAGGCATGAATTACAGCGTGATGGACATCGCCATCATGGTTGGATACAGCAGCAACGCGACCTTCACCCGCGCGTTCCACAACATTACAGGCATGACGCCAAAGGCCTATCGGGAGCGCGCCTGCGCCAAACGGCAAAACAGACCGGACGCGCCGGCCGAGTTTGAATCGCAAGGACTAAGGCGAACCACAGGCTAACAGGAGCACCATCATAAATACGGTTTTATCAGGAACCCACACCCTGAGCAAACCATTTTTATGCGAAAAGATGTAGGAAAGGAGGCAAACCGCGAATTTTCCAAGCAGGCGGCTTCGGCAGCCGAAAGGGAAAATTGGAACAGTTGTTGCAAGCGCTAAAGCGCAGGGTCACATCGTTAAAGGATTACAGGAGGAACGTATTATGGACAACTTTACTTTTTACAGCCCTACCTATTTTGTTTTCGGCAGAGATTCGGAAGAGCAGACCGGCGCGTGCGTCAAACGTTACGGCGGCAGCAAGGTCCTGATCCATTACGGCGGCGGCTCGGTGGTTCGTTCCGGTTTGCTGGACCGCGTGAAGAAATCGCTTGACGCGGAAGGGATCTCCTACATCGAGCTGGGCGGCGCGAAGCCGAACCCGCTCAGCGGTCTGGTCTACGAAGGCATCGAGCTGGCGCGCAAGGAAAAGATCGACTTTGTGCTCGCGGTAGGCGGCGGCAGCGCGATCGACTCGGCCAAGGCCATTGCGTTCGGCTCGCTCTACGACGGCGATTTCTGGGACTTCTACTGCGGCAAGCAGGGCCAAGTCACCAAGTCTCTGCCGATCGGCGTTGTGCTCACACTGGCCGCGACCGGCAGCGAAGGCTCGACCGACTCGGTTATCACCAACGAGGACGGCATGCACAAGAGATGCGCGGACGGCGACGTGCTGCGCCCGATGTTCGCCATCATGAACCCCGAGCTGACCACTACCCTGCCCCCGTATCAGACGGCGAGCGGCATTTCCGACATTATGTCGCACAGCATGGAACGCTATTTCTCGCACACCAGAGATGTCGAGCTGACCGACCGTCTGCTCGAAGCGGTCATGCTGACCATCGTCAAGGAAGCCAAGCGCGTCATGGCCGATCCTTCTAATTATGAAGCGCGCGCCAACATCATGTGGGCTGCTATGATCGCGCACAACAACATCACGGGCGTGGGCCGCGAACAGGATTGGGGCACCCACCATATGGAGAACGAGCTGTCCACCACCTACGGCTGCTCACACGGCGCGGGCCTTGCGATTCTGACGCCGTACTGGATGAACTATGCGATGAAGCACGAGGGCGTAGACCGTTTCGTGCAGTTCGCCACCCGCGTGTTCGGCTGCCAGATGAACTTTGAGGACCCCGAGACCACCGCGCTCGAAGGCATCGCGGCGTTCCAGAACTTTGTAAAGTCCATCGGCATGCCCACGACGATCGGCGAGATCGGCGGCAAGCCGGAGGACGCGCCCAAGCTCGCGGCGGGCATGTTCCACGAAGCGCCCAACCACGGCCACTTCGTCAAGCTGACCCCGGAGATCGCGGAAGAGATTTACCGCTCGGCTATGTAAAAAAACGCACTGGAGCCGCGGCGGGGGAAAAGGCCCCTCCGCCCGCCCCCGCCGCGCCCAGTTATAAAGGAGAAACGGTATCATGAAGCATTATGGCTATATTGGCAAGGGCGATGATGATTTCGACGTCGTCAAGCCGCTCGCACAGCAGATGTCCGGCTATCCGATCGGCATTATGCTGCTCAACGTGGGCTATCCCATCGTTCCCGGCAACGTTGCAAACGCCTGCACCTATGATTTCCCGGTGCGCTATGCAAGGGTACGGACCGTGGACTCTCCGCGCCTGCACACCAAGGATCCCACCATCATCGACGATCTGACCGCGGTGGGCAAGGAACTGCAAGAGGACGGCGTGCGCGCCATCATCTGCGCCTGCGGTTATTTTGGCCGCTGGCAGAAGCAGTTGACCGAGCGCTTGGACGTTCCGGTATACGCCTCCAGCCTGACCCAAATTCCGATGATCCGAATCGGTCTGAAAAAGAGCCAAAAGATCGGCATTCTGTGCGCGGTCACCCGCACGTTTGACGATGAGTTGCTGTCTTGCTGCGGCGTGGACGATCCTTCCATGCTGGTCGTAAAATCGATGGAGGAGGCCGCGGAATTCTCCGCGATCCCCAGAGACCGCGACACCATGAACAACGCCAAGGTCCGCGCGGAAATGGTGCATGCCGCCAAGGAAATGGTAGCGGAAAACCCGGATATCGGCGCGATCCTGCTGGAATGCAGCGATATGCCGCCCTATGCGGCCGCCGTGCAGGCCGCCGTCAACCTGCCGGTTTACGATTTCACCACCATGATCCGCTGGGTTGAATCCGCGGTTTGCAGAAAGCCCTTCTACGGATATATCTAAAACGGCGGGCCGGAAGACCGGCTGCCCACAGCGTCCTTTCCCGCCTACACCCCCAAGCGCTGCTTTACGGATGCGCTTGGGGTTTTTTAATGCGGGATAACCTTGACCGGTATTTGCTGTTTCAGAATGATCTGGGTATCGTTATAGTCGAAAATAGATGATTCCGCAACGACTTGTCCAATGTAAGAGCCGGAGATTTGGTATTCGTTCTCTCGAATATAGTTCAGCAGCATCCGAATGCCACGTACCTCTTCCGAGTTATCCATGGCATTGTATTTTTGATACATGCACACATAAATGCCGGAGTCGACAGAGGTCTGCGGCAGGTGGTAGCGGTAACCGTTATCCATCTGTATGAAGGTACCGCTGCAATGCAGGCGGCCGCGCTCCAGATCCTCCTTGGAAACGATGCCCCCCACCTGCTGGAACAGCGTGAGCGGTACGCCCTCTTGAATGAAAACCTTTTTCACCTTATCCAGCGCGTCCTTCCACGGAGAATGCTCCGGATATTTGTTGACAAGATCGTAGCTGTCGATATCGCGATAAATAAAGGCCGTTCGGCGCGGCATATACTCGGTGAAGATCGAATTAAAGACCGGCGGGTTTTGGATCAGCTTGCAGCCTTCCAGCTGCTTGGACAGGGATTCCCGGCACATCTGGCATTCCGCGATCTTTTCGTCCAGCTGGTCGAGCTGCTCTCCCAAAATTGCTTCAAACAGGGATAGATTTTGCGTGTCCAGCATTTGCTTGATCTGTTTTAGGGAAAGCCCGGCATTTTTCATTTGCAGAATCATTTCCAAACGCGGGAATTGCTTGGACAGATAATAGCGGTAGCCGGTTTTTTCATCTACATAATAAGGGATCAGCAGTCCCATATCATGATACAGACGCAGCGTTCTTTTGGATACACTGTAAATTTTTGATAAATCTCCAATAATAATGGCATCTTCATTTTGAGCTGAACAATTTTCCATACAGAATCATTCCCTCCGCCATGGCGATCGCGGCACGATTATGCGGCCGTCTTTTTCGTTTTACGTCGTTGATGACTTTATAATATTTTATCATGAGGATTTACCATAATCAATCCGATTTTGATGATTTTGCACAAAAATATAGCTCCAAACATTGACATTACGTAACATGTAATACATCATAATCACAGCACACTCCCCTTTTTTTAAGAAAAAACCACCGTATTTCTGTGCGTTTTCTACAAAAAACCACAGAGCATTGCTGGTATTGACTGTTACGCAGCGGAACGGTGTATAATAAAAATATATGGCTTTTTATGTCGAACCAACACTTCATGCCGCTCTACAGACCATATAAATATTGGAAATATAGTTTTATATGTCCAATTCTTCGACATCGGTACGAACGCGACCGCAAATTTTTACAAAACTGCCGCGCAAAACGAACCCCCGGACAGGCCAGTGAAAAACACTGCTCCGTCCGGGGGCTCGCTTTGCAGCAAGCGCGGCGCGCATGACGCTAAATTATTCGCTTTTCTTTTTGACCGGGTAGCACACTTCGGTGACCAGCTCGTCCGGGTTCTGCGTATCGTGCGGGCTGACGTGATCGATCGTGAAATTCGGCCCTGCGAACGCATAGCCGTTATCGCGCACCCATTCCGCCACCGAGGCGTTTACCTCGCTCAGCTTAGCGTAACTGCCCTGATATGTGGCGGAAGCCATAAGGATGGGCGGCACGGTCTTAAATTTGACGTGCTCCGTATCCTGATGCTTGCCTTCTACCGCAAGCTGGATCTCCACATCGACATCGTGATCGCGATACTCCAAATCATGGTAGATGCCAAGCCCGTAACACGGCTGCGCCTGCCGTACGTTCGCCATCCCCAACTCCTTCATCATTGTATGCCACAGGCGGCCCTCCTCCGCGTAAACGGGCAGCACGCCGCGTACGCTTGCCACATACCGTTCGGGCAAGGTCTTTACACTAACCTCGTATTTCATTCTGCTCTCGTCCTTTCCAAGGCGCTGAAGGGCGATTTCCAGACGGTTCAGCTGCTCCCAAAGCTCCTGACGCTCGCGGATCAGTTCGGCGCGCCGCAGGCGCAGCGCATGTTCGAGCGCTTCATCGCCGCCAAAGATCACCTCGCCGATCGCCGTCACGCCAAAGCCCATGTCCCGCAGGTCCGCGATCCGCGCGGCCAGCGCCAACTGGTCCTCCCGGTAATACCGGTAGCCGGTCGTTTCGTCGACATGATCGGGCCGCAACAGCCCCAGTTCATTATAATAGCGCAGCATGCGCACGCTGATGCGCGACAGGCCGGAAAACTCGCCGATTTTCAGCATAGGTTTGGTTCCCTCCCACAGATATCTGTTTTGTTCTTCTTGAGCTCAAATACAGTATAGGACCTGCCACCATGTCAGAGTCAAGCGGTTTGTCAAAATCTTTTTCACAAAAAAAAACAGACGGCCCGAGGCCGTCTGTTCAGACTATAGACAAAGGTCTCTCGCCGCAGCGCGCATAGAAAGGAAAATGGAGCGAAGCGACGTAAAATCCGTTTTTTTCGGGGGCGTGTACCTCGAAAAAACACCTCGACCCGCGCCACCGGGCGCGTAATCCGGGGGTATCGAGACCGGTTTCTCCGGAACTGGTCGAGTATCTAGGGGGCACCGGGTGCCCCCTAGACAGCGTGTCGACTTTGTCGACACGCTAAACAGACGGCCCGAGCCGTCTGTTTTTTGTTTTATCCTTCGGTGTAATAGATCGCCGTGACCTCGCCATCCACGATCGAGGGGTAGCAGTATCGATACTTGCCGCCCGTGCCTGTCGGCGCGTCGATCTTGTGATAATGGGTCACATCAATCGCCACACAGTTGGAAGCGGTGGGATAGCTGACCGTCGCCCCGGCTTCGCCCGCGGGATCGTTCAGTGTGAGCGTACCGTTCGCATAAGTTGCCGTTCGGTCGATCGGCTGGTTTTCCTCCAGCGTAATATAAGTCGTTCCGCCGGACTGCCGCAGCTTGGAGTAGCGCATCAGCTCGCCGTAGTAAACGGTGGGATCGTAGTTTTCGATCTCCACATCGGCATAGACCTGCGCGCCGATGCAAACATTGACCACGTCGCCGCGTTTTTCATAAAAGGTCCCGCTGTCCTGCTCTGTCAAATGGGTCGCCCGGTATAGCATGACCGCCATTTCCGCGCGCGTGACAAGCGCCTTGGGACTGATCTTGCCGCCCGAACCGCTGATCACATGCGCCGAAACCAGCGAACCGACGGATTCCCGCGCATAGCCGGAAACCTGCGCCGTATCCGAAAAGCCGGACATCGATCCCGCGGGCAGGCTGATCTGCGTGCGGTCGATCGTCCGCTTCAAAAATACCATAGCGTCCTGTCGCGTCATATTTTGCTGCGGGTTAAACTTGTTCCCTTCCGCGCCGTTGGCAACGCCAAAGGCCTTGGCAGCCGTGATGGCTTCGCTGTAATACGCATTCGCCGGTACGTCCGCAAAGGCGCCCTTGGATGCGATCAGGCCGTTATCCAGCGCGGTGCTCATCCCGTATGCCCGATCGAGCATCACGATAAAATCCGCTCTGGTGATGGGGGATTCCGGGTTAAACAAATGGTCGCCGCTGCCCTTGATCACACCGGCCAGCGATAGCGCGTCTACCTCGCGGTGAGCCCACGCGTAGCCGTCGGATACGTCATAAAAATAAACAGAGTGATCGGGCAAATACGCATAGGTTTGCGAAACGTTTTCCGTCGCGAGCGCTGCGGTGAGACCGCTGACCGCGACGGCAGTGACCAGCAAACCACCGGCCAGAAGCTTCCGCGTTCTTGTCATAATCTTCTCCTTGCAGTATGTTTCCAACACAGGTAGGGTTTGGTTCACCACCTGTGCAAACTTACTGCAAAATTATAACACACTCTTCCCCACTTTGCAAGTTATAAGTTGACTAAAAATGTCGAGCACCACTTTGGAAACTAAATTTTTAAGGGTTTGGCTGTTCGGTGGGGACTGGTTTCGCCATTTTCCGGTTTTCTACGACCATCCACGCGACGGCCGTCGCCAGAAGCGGCAGTCCGGCCAGCAGACCGGCAGCGCTCGGCCCAAGCAGGCGGCTGCCGGTAGCGGCCGACGGCAAGAACATCATCGGCGCGGCGGCCAGCGCGTTTAACCCGGCGTGCGCGAGCGACGCGGGCCAGATGCTGCCGCTTTTCACGGTCAGATAGTGCAGCAGCGTACCCATCGCAATACAGAACACGCACATGGCAAGCACGCCCAGCCATGGGAAGCCGGGATAATCCAGCCCATAATTATGGCCTCGCATTGTGACCGGCGCATGCCACAGGCCCCATATCACACCGCCCACCAGACAGGCCGCGGCTGGAGAGAGCTTTTCACGCAGCGCGGGATACAGCAGACCGCGCCAGCCGATCTCCTCCCCCGCGCCCGCGATCACATTGATCAGCGGGCCTAACAGCACCGCCACGGCAATTTGTAGGATAACGGATGCGCGGATCGTACCATCCGCGTATAAGGCCGCCGCGCTGCCGCCCATCTCCCGTACAAAGCCCATGGATGGATCGAGCTGATTACGAAAAACCAGAAAATACAGCAGGGCGCCAGCCAGCACCGCCAGTGAGGGGCCGAACCAAGCCAGCAGGTAGCTTTTCGCGTTGCCGCGAAACTTCGGCCGCAGCGGAAGGGAAAACGGTTCGCGTTTGCGCAGGATCAGCCACGTGATCAATACGCCGATCGTGGGACACAGCATGCCGAGCCCTATCATCAGCTGCGTCGCCATCGGCATACCGGTAACGACCGGGCCGCTGGTCGCCAGCCCCCACAGCGCCCATGTCAGCGGAAAGGTGACGGCCAGATAAATGCAGATTCGTTTCACGGCTGACTCTCCCCTTCTCGGCGGAACCAAATGTAGCTCATCACATTGGGAATGAGCACCGCGACGATCAACGCGGTGAAGAATACGGCAAAACGCGGCCGGTCGGGTAAAAAGCAGGTTGTCAGACCGATCAAGCCCGCCAAAAACATCAGCCGCCCGCCCAGACGGTGGGTCTTGACCCAAACGCTCTCACTGGCTAAGGTCCACGGGTTTTTCAAGCCGCTGAAATAGTTTTGGCGGAATTTCGGCAGCATATTGCCCAAGATGAGCAGCAGCAGGCTGACCAGTCCGGTCACCACATTGCCGACGCGCACCGTACCGGGGCGCATGGTTTCGACAATCACGATGCCGCTCATCACGATCATAAACAGCATCATAACCACCTGAAACAGGTCGTAAGACGGTAGAAACTTATGATAATTTTTCTTCCGTGGATCGATACGCGGCAGCACGGGAAACAGCACCGCGAACGGGACCGTAAGCCCCGCGATCATCCAAAGCGTGGTCTTTGAACCGTATGTGACCGTACCGTCCAAACTCCAATGCGTGGGCACTTGATCGGGCAAGCGTCCATAGACCGCGGCCACCATGATCAATGGAACGACCGCGAGCACCCATGCTAAGATTTGCATTTTGCTGAACTTTTTCATGATTCATCGTCTCCCTTTAACGCAGAAAGCCAGCCCAGAATTTCATCCACGACCGACATGTTGAGTTCGTAGTAAATGTACTTTCCTTTCTTTTCATCAAGCACCAGTCCGGCGTCCCGCAGAATGGACAGATGGTGCGAGATCGTCGCGCCCGATACGTCGAACCGCTGCGCGATATCGCCCGCCGCCATCGGCCCCGCGCGCAGCAGATGCAGGATCTGCCGGCGGATCGGATCAGACAACGCTTTGAAGCTTTGTTGAAAGCTCACCTAATTCCCCTCCTTCTCACTGGGTGCGACTGCCACGCACCAGCCCTTATGTCCGCAATGCGGGCACCGCAATATGTATTCGTTGTTATAGTGCTGTACCCAAAGGGCGCGGCGCCACGGAATGTGAAACGTTTTGCCGCACGCCTTGCATGTAAAGCTGCAGCGCGATAAACGCAATCCTACCAGCGCAATCACAAACGCAGCGGCGGCGGCAACGCCAACCGTAAAGGGCCAGAGCTTTATTGGTCTCACCTCGTTTAGATGTTTATCTAAACGTATAATAATCTTTCTTGGTGAGAATGTCAATATCATTTTGATAATTGTCTAAATATTCTTGCGAACAAAAAAACACCGGCCCTCGATTGAGGTCCGGTGTCTCTTCCTTTGCAGCTATAAGAGAGGCCTTACGCCATGCCGTTCAGCTTGGTGGTCAGCGAGCTCTTCTTGTTCGCAGCGTTATTCTTATGCAGGAGGTGCTTGGCAGCCGCCTGATCAACCGCCTTGACAGCGGTCTTATACTGAGCAGTCGCTTCCACCTTGTCGCCGGCGGCGACAGCGCCGTCGAACTTCTTCAGCACAGTCTTGAGCGCGCTCTTCGCCATCTGGTTGTTCAGGTTCTTGGCGCCGTTGACCTTGACGCGCTTCTTCGCAGATTTGATGTTGGGCATTCCGAAAACACCTCCTTCGTTATCAATTCGTCAGTAGTTCTATTTTAGCATTTGATTCTGTAAAATGCAAGGTTTTTTTTCATTTCTTTCGCATAAGATTTATTCCCTGCCGCACAATAGCTGAAAAGGAGTGGTTACCATGGCTTTTCGCACCGATTTGGCGGTTGAAGCGATTGAAAACAGTGATAAAGCCGCCGAGCTGCGGCAGGTGGAACAGACTGAACGCACACTGGAGGGCTTTTCCGTGCGCGAGGTGGATATCCTCGGCGAGGAGGCGGCGCGCGAGCTGGGCAAACCGCGCGGCCGCTATCTAACGCTGGAATTGACGGCGCTGATGCGCCGCGAGGAGGACGCTTTCCCGCGCGCCTGCCGCGCGCTCAGCACGCTTTTATCCGAACTTTTGCCGGAAACGGCAAAATCCGCCCCTATTCTGGTGACCGGTCTGGGCAACCGGATGATCACGCCGGACGCGATCGGCCCGCAGGCCGCGGATCATGTGATCGCCACGCGGCATTTGGTCGAGCATGAACCGGATATTTTTTCTTCTTGGCGGGCGGTATCCGCTTTAGCGCCCGGCGTTTTAGGTCAGACCGGCATCGAGACCGGCGAAGTCGTGCAAGGCGTGATGGACCGCATAGCCCCGGGCGCCGTCATTGCGGTGGACGCACTCGCGGCGGGCCGCCTATCGCGCCTGATGCGTACGGTGCAGATCGCGGACACCGGCATCACACCGGGCGCGGGCGTCGGCAATGCACGCGCCGCCTTTAATAAGGAAACGCTCGGCGTACCGGTCATCGCGGTAGGCGTGCCCACTGTGGTGGACGGCGCGACGCTTGCGCACGAGATCGGCGCGCAGATGAACGGCGCGAGCTGCGAAGCGCTGGACGACCTGTCCAGTCCGGTCATGATCACCACGCGCGACATCGACCGCGAGGTCGCCGATATTGCCCGTATGATCGGCTATTCAATCAATATGGCGCTGCACCCCCACCTGAGTGTGACCGATATCGACCTCTATCTTTCCTAAAAAGCCATCGGCTTTTTAGGAAAGATAGTAGTTAGGAGTTAGGAAGTAGGAGTTGTAGGAAATCGGCCAACGGCCGATATTTTAAATTACCGCGCTACACGCGGAACGATCATTACTAATTACTAATTCAAATTCAAAAAGCTCCTAATTCCTAACTTCTAATTCCTTACTATTCCATTCGTCCCTTTTCTGTCATACTCGCGCGGCAAAGGGCGTATGATAGAGACAAAGACAAGGAGGCGGTGGACATGGTTCGGCACAGAAAAAAATACCGCCGGCGGCGCACAGTGGCGCTGCCGGCGTCGGTCACGCTGTGTCTGGCCGCCTCGCTGCTGCTCTTCTCCCGCGCGGGCGGCGAAAGCACGGTGCGCGCGATCCTGACCGATCTGGCAAAAAACAGCGGTTTTGTCGCGCACGCCGTGTCGTTTGAGCTCGGCCTATCCGCTACGTCGGATGAGGTATTCGCCCCCCGCGCGCCCTCCGCCGCGCGGGATGAGCAGGCGGACACCCCGCTGTCCGAAAGCGTTTATATCCCACAGGCCGAGCCAAACGACGCGCCCGTTCTTTCTGCCGCCGATAAAGCGGCGACCATTACCATCAATAACGAAACCTCTTATTCCGTGGACGCCGCCGCCTGCCTTGCCGATCCCTACCCGATCCGCGCGGAAGCAAACGGCGAACCGCAGGTGCTGATCGTACATACGCACGGCAGCGAAAGCTACGCGCCGGACGCCGCCTTCCCCTACACGCCCACCGAGTTTGAACGCACGACGGATATCCGCTACAACGTGGTGCGCGTGGGCGACGAATTAGCCGGCGTGCTCGAAAAGAACGGCATTAAAACGCTGCATTGCCGCGAAATGTTCGACACGCCGGCCTATTCCGGCTCTTACGACCGCGCGCTCGAAGAGATCAACGCCGAGATCGAAGCGCATCCCTCGATCAAGGTCGTGATCGACGTACACCGCGATTCTATCCTGACGGACGATAACCGCGCCTACAAAACCTCCTGCACGATTGACGGCAAAGAAATGGCGCAGCTGATGTTCGTCGTCGGCACGAACGACGGCGGACTGACGCATGACAACTGGCGGGATAACCTGCGCTATGTCTCGGGCCTGCAATACGAGTTGAACCAGCAGCACCCCGGATTGATGCGACCGGTCAACCTGCGCACGCAGCGCTTCAACCAACACGCCCGCGCGGGTTCCATGCTGGTTGAGGTCGGCTCATCCGGCAACACGCTCACAGAGGCGCTCGCTTCGATCCGTTTGTTCGGCGAGGTTCTGGCAGATGACCTAAACGGTGCATAAAACCCCTCATTTGCGCCATGCTATCCGGGAGCAAGTCTCTGAAATGAGGGGTGCAGCCATGGATAAAATTACATTCTCCACCGATTTGGAGCAAAACATCCGCCTGATGCAGGATATTTTTCAGGGGGACAACACGCTTGTCACCCGGCGCGCGCAAAGCCCCAAGGGGCTTTCCTGCGCCGTGTTCTTTTTCGACGGCATGGTAAACGCCATTGCCATCAACCAAAGCATCATCCGGCCCATCGTCTGCTCCGACCGCAAGCGCGTTTCGTCGGAGGAGTTGGCGCAGACCATTTTGCAGGTGAACGACAGCCGCGTGGAGATCGATTCCGACAAGCTGTTCGCTTCCTTTCTATATGGCGACACGGTGGTTTTCACCGAGGGGGAAAGCCGCCCGGTCGTCGTCAACACCAAGGGCTTCACCATGCGCTCGACGCAGGAGCCCACGAACGAGCGCGTGCTTTCCGGCCCACGCGAGGGCTTTACCGAGTGCTTTATGCCCAATCTGTCGTTGATCCGCCGCCGCCTGAACGACAGGCGGCTCAAATTCACCTTTTTGCGTATCGGCACACGCACCAATACAGTGGTATGCCTCGCTTACCTCGCCGGGGTGTGCGAGGACAAGCTGGTGCAAAACCTGAAAAAGCGCTTAGAATCGCTTGACCCGGACAGCGTGCTGGATTCCAACTATCTGGCCGAACGCATCCGCGACCACCGCTGGTCGCCCTTCCCCACCCTCGGCACCACCGAGCGGCCCGATGTTGTTGCCGCCCGTTTGGTAGAAGGACGCTGCGCGATCGTGGTGGACGGCAGCCCGGTCGTACTGACCGCACCCTATCTGCTACAAGAGTGCTTCCAATCGAACGACGATTACTATATCAGCTTTTTGCAGGCTAACCTGTCGCGCCTATTGCGGCTTATCGGTTTTCTGTTTTCCGTATGCGTGCCCGCCATTTATACGGCGCTCATGCTGTACCACCGCGAGCTGATCCCCGCCCGGCTGCTGTTTGCGGTATCGGCGGCGCAGCGCGGCGTGCCCCTGCCAGCCGGTTGGGAAACGTTTTTGCTTTTGCTTGTTTTAGAGGCGCTCAAGGAAGCGGGCGCGCGAACGCCCGGCCCCATGGGACAGACGATGAGCATCGTCGGCGGCCTTGTTTTGGGACAGGCGGCGGTATCCGCCCGCTTTGCCGCAGCGCCCACCGTCATCGTCGTTGCGATCGCGGGCGTAACGGGGCTGATGGTGCCCAAGCTGCAAACCGCCGCGCTATACCTTCGCTTCGGCTTGCTGGCCGCCGGGGCGGCTTATGGGCTGTACGGCGTCGGCATCGCGCTCGCGATCATACTGGCCATGCTGTGCGGCATGCGCTCCTGTTCGGTACCCTATCTGCTCAATCTGGTGCCGCGCGTTTCCATCGAGCACGAGGACGCGTATGTGCGCGCACCCTGGTTTTTCATGCGGCACGACCGCTTCCCCGTAAAAAAGGAGGACAGGCATTGAAAAAACGATCACTGATGGCGCTGTTCGCCGCGCTCACTGTGCTTTGCGGCTGCGCGCGCGAGGTCTCGCCGGTATCGAGCCTTGCGCTCGACCGGCTGGAGGACGGCTACCGACTGACTGCCGAAGTCGTGCGGCAGGACAGCTTGGACGACGCGGCCGCGCCCGCCTATCTCTCCGCCACCGGGCGCGACATGCCCGAATTGCTGCAAAACATTGAACGCGTACTGGGCAACGAGCTGTATTTGAACCACGCGCAGGTGCTGCTGATCGACGAAGCGGTCGCCAACGAAGGCATTCTAACGCTGGCGGACTATTTATGCCAGCTCAGCGACGTACGGCTTTCGCTGCGCGCCGCCGTGGTACGGGACGGTGAAGCCGCCGCTCTGATGCAGCAGGACAGCGAGGTATTCGCGCTTGCCGATCTGCTGGACCTTGCCGCCGAGCAGGGCACGCTGCCCGATATGCCGCTTTACCGCGTGACCGAGGTGCTGCATGCGAACGGCACGGCCATTCTGCCCGCGCTGCATGTCGATGAATTCGACCAGATCTCGCCCGCGGGCGTCGCGGTATTCGCTAACGAAAAGCTTTCCTGCTATTTAGATGGAGAAATGGAGGACGGGTTCCATGCGTGAGCGGCTTTTTCCCCGCTGGGGCGCGGCGTTATTCGCGCTGCTGCCACTGGCGGAGCTCCTTTACTGCGGGGTATCGACGCAAACGGCTTATGCGGCCGCGATTGCCAGCTTGATCACCGCGCTGATCGTCGCGGGCGCGGCAAAGCTCGCGCCGTTCACGCGGCAGTACCGCGTTCCCCAATGGGCGCTGGCCGTTTTCGCGCTGTGGCCGCTTTGCCGCTCGCTCTCGCGCATGGCGGTGTTTCTGCAAAAGACGTTGTTTGTCGGGCGGTCGCTGTGGGGATTGATTTTTGCGCTTACGGTAAGCGCGCTGCTGATCGCCCGTGTCGGGCAGATCCGTACCGCCATGTGGGCGCTGCCCATCGCGGCGGTAGCCATGACGGTGTGCGCGCTTTCGGGCGTGCTGACAGTGGCCGATCTGCGCGTCACCTATCTGGAAGCGCCGCAATGGGGCCTATGGGGACAGACCGGCGAGATTTTGAACGCCTTGCTTCCCGCCGCCCTCGTGCTGGCGCTCACGCTGCCGGAGGGGCTTTCCGGCGCGGCGGCGCGCGGCATGTCCGCGGGCGGCGCGCTGCTGGCGCTGCTCTGCCTGCGCACGGCGCTGCTTCTGGGCGCGCACACGGCGGCCCTGCTGCCCTACCCCAATTTTACAGCGGCCGGACTTGCCGCCGTGGGCGACTTTGCGCGCCATGGTGAAGTTTTTTTCGCGGTGCCGCTTATCCTTTGCGATCTTGGGCGCTCCGCCGCCCTTTCCTGCGCGGTACTCGCGCCCATGCGCCGGCTCACCGCCGCGCGAAGCAAACAGCACGCATAACAAAAAGGGACGGCTTTGCAGCCGTCCCTTTTGTTATGCTAATGCGCTGCCCAGCAGGGACGCGGCAATCGCCAAAATATACACGTGCGCGGGATAGTAGATGTAGAATAGGTACTTCATGCTTCTTCCCTTTTCGCCGTTGTAGAGTAAGATAAACGGCAGCGACAGCCACATAAAGAAAATATATTGGATGTTCTCGGGCGTTAATCCGATTAAAAGCAGCGTAATGATACAATACAGTGTGTAGAATACCCCCGTAGCCAGCTTACTCTTACGGCAATAATAGAAGCCGATACCGAGCACGACGAATAGCGGGCCGCCCTCGCAAATCAGCGGCAAAGGTACAAAGATCATCAGCGCGTTGGCCGCGAGCGGCGCCGCGCTGAGCAGCGGCAGCAGTGCGAAGCTGAGCGCGATAGGCGCCAGAATCCCCAGAATACACAGCGCCATTCGGCCATATTGACGCATACGCGCCGCGCCGCGCAGGCCCTCGATACAAATGAGGTAAAAAACGATCAACGCCATGGTCGAAAAAATGCCGTTCATCACGATCACATTGTTTTGCAGCGGGAACAGCCGATTCATCACGATATTGCCGAGCTGCATTAACGTAGCGCCAATATATAGGCGCAGCAGGTATTTACCCCTGCTGTGCGTGTAGCCAAAACCGTTTGCCAGCATAAATACGAATATGGGGGCCGCGATCCGTCCGATCAGCGTTAATATTTCGGGCACATTCCATAGCGAGGAACCAAAATAATGAATATGGTCGATCGTCATGATGATGAGCGCAAGCAGCTTTAGCTGAAACGCATTGATTCCCTTCTTTTGTGTAAGCTCCATGTTTCTCTCCTTTTGTCTGTTTGTTCTATATGAATAATACAATAATGCAATTCATTTGTCAACCCCTTGTCTGCATCGTTTTGTCCTGCTATAATAAAGGGGTATAAAAGGAGAGTTAATCTATGAACATACAGGTTTTCGGCAAGAATAAATGTTTTGACACAAAAAAAGCGCAGCGTTGGTTCAAGGAGCGCGGTATTAAATTTCAAATGATCGATCTGGCGCAAAAAGGTATGTCCGCGGGCGAGCTGGACAGCGTTATAAAAGCGGTCGGCGGGCTGGACGCGCTGATCGACGAAAAGAGCAAGGGCTATGCTTCGCTCGCCTATCTGGCGTATGAAGCGGATAAACGGGAAAAGCTTTTGGAGAACGGTACGCTGCTCAAAACGCCCATTGTCCGAAACGGGCGGCAGGCGACGGTCGGGTTCCGGCCGGAGATTTGGGAAGCGTGGGAATGAGAGATAGGAAAAGCGCCGGCGGCTGCCGGCGCTTTTGTTGTGGCTCGCTTTGCTCGCAATGAAATACGCGGCGGCGTACGACGTGCAGAGGTCTGTATAGCCCAGTCACATAGTAAACAGTTTGTCCAAGCACATGGTATACAGTTTAGGAGTAAAATAACGGTATAAGTGGGAAAAGGAGAATTGCTTATGCCGTGGAAAGAGAAAACAGTAAAGTCAGAACGAGAAACTTTTGTAAAGGAGGCACAGCAACGAGAGATAAGTTTTAGCGCTCTATGTAGAAAACACGAAATCACACGAAAAACAGGTTATAAGTGGTTACGAAGGTTTCAGGCTGGAGAGGAACTGACCGACCGCAGTCGGGCACCGACGCATCAAAGAACCCAGACATCGGCAGCAACGCAAGAACTGATATTGTCCGCGCGGGATGAACATCCGGCGTGGGGTCCCAGAAAGCTGGAGCGATATTTGCAAAATAAAGGCTACACAGAACTGCCATGCAAAAGCACAATCGGCAATATTCTTAAGCGAAACGAGCGAATCGAACCGGAAATCAGCCAGAAACACAAGCCCATTAATCGCTTTGCCAGAGAATGTCCTAACGATTTGTGGCAAATGGACTACAAAGGCGACTTTACGATGCTCAATGGGCAGCGGTGCTATCCACTGACGATTTTGGATGACCACTCCCGGTTTTCTCTGTGCCTAAAGGCTGAGGACTCATTGTCCTACGAAAGGTTTTATCCTGCCCTTGTCCAAGTTTTCGAGATGTACGGTCTACCGCATGAGCTGTTGTGCGACAATGGGAAGCCCTGGGGCGACAGCAAGGGGGGTATCACCATGTTCGATGTGTGGATGATGCGTCTGAACATCCGGCCGATCCATGGCCGCCCCATGCACCCGCAGACCCAAGGCAAGGAGGAACGTTTTCACCGTACGTTGAAGGAAGAATTGCTTAGGCACCGCACAATGCTTAACTTATGTGATGCACAACAGGCATTTGATGACTGGCAGTATGAGTACAACTACGAACGTCCCCACTCCGCGCTTGGCCTTGATGTCCCTGCCAAGCACTATAAAGTCAGCAGCAGACCGTTCATTCAGCAGCCCCCGGAACCTGATTATCCTGATGGAGCTAGGCTTAGAAAAGTCAACTACAAGGGCTACGTTAGCATTTGTAGGCATCGCTACTATCTCTCTGAGGCTTTCGCTGGAACCTACCTCCAACTTACGGATTCGGGGGAGAATTCTGTTGACCTCCACTATGGCTCCTTCCGTGTGGCTTCCATCAATCTCAGCGAGAGATTGATTACTTCTAAGCACATTTATTGGGCCACATAAACTGTATACCATGTGCTTGGACATGTTGTATACCATGTGGGCTATACAGAGGGCGTCGCGCCCTACTTTGAGGGTCGTTATACTCTCTTTACAGCAACGCGACCCGTTCCCTTGTAGGGCGCGACGCCCTCGGCGCGCCGTTCCTATTCATCAGGAAACAACTTGATCTCAAGCACTTCACAAATTTTTGCCAATACATCGATTGACGGGCTTTTTCTGCCGCTTTCAATTTCATACAAATAAGGTTGCGTAATATCTGACATTTCAGCAAGCTGTTTTTGCGTTAAATGTTTTTCCAAACGACGTTTGCGAATTAAAACTCGATAATCTACCATAGCATTCACTTCCTTATGCTTTATTATAGCTTAGAGCAATTGTATAGACAATATAGCCCTTAGCCATTGACCGAATAGCATTTGCGTGTTATAATGGCTTATAGCCATTATAATTTGGAGCTGTCATCATGGAATTCAAACAATCCACATTATCCGAGCTGCGCGAGGAACTGAAATACTCTGTCGAAAACCTGCTGATCGACCTGTTTGTGATCGACTGCTTTGTGCGCTGTCCCGCAAAGGAGGAATGGAACGCCGAAGTACTGCGATCTTCCCTGCACCGCGCGGACACTTTTCTAAAGCAGCATACGGACGATGTTTATTCCGTGGTCAAAATTTTCATTCACAGGCTTGAAGAAGAGGCCGCGTCAGCATGACGCGGCCGCCCGCGACTACCGCCGCGTATTTAATCGTTCGCGCAGCGAACCACCATAGATAGCGACGGTCGTAACGCCCCCCATTCGTCACGCGCCTATGGCGCGCGCCACCTTCCCCTCGTAGGGGGAAGGCCAAGAAACGTGGGCGCGCCAAACAGTTCGGCCCGGCCGAGCGGAGGTACCCATCCAAATGAATCCCCCGGCACCCCGTTCCCCGGTTTTCTCCCAACGCCGCAAAATACGGCGGCGGGCATACGGGCGGCGCACCGTCAAATGTAGGGCCGAGTGACTCTCTCGGCCGCTCGCGGCTACCGCCGCGCATTTAATCGTTCGCGCAGCGAACCACCAGTAAACGCAATAAGTGAGGCCGCGTCAGTGTGACGCGGCCTCACTTTTTAGTTTTTCAGGCTCTGGATCGGGGCCGGAATACGGCCGCCGCGATGGATGAATTTCGCCGGGGAACCCGTCGAAATGGGCATGATCGGCGCGGAACCGAGCAAACCGCCGAACTCCACCATATCGCCCACCTTTTTGCCGATGGCGGGAATGACGCGCACGGCGGTGGTTTTGGAATTGACCACGCCGATGGCGATCTCGTCCGCGATCAGGCCGGAGAGCACCTCCGCCGTCGTGTCGCCGGGCACGGCGACCATATCGATGCCGACCGAGCAGACCGCCGTCATGGCTTCCAGCTTTTCCAGAGAAAGCGCGCCCGCCTGCGCGGCGGCGATCATACCCTCATCCTCGGAAACCGGTATGAACGCACCGGATAGGCCGCCAACGCTCGACGACGCCATAACGCCGCCCTTCTTAACCGCATCGTTCAGCATGGCGAGGATGGCGGTCGTGCCGCAGCATCCGCACACGTCAAGGCCGACCTCTTCCAGAATGCGGGCGACCGAATCGCCGATCGCCGGGGTGGGCGCGAGCGACAGGTCGACAATACCGAACGGCACGCCAAGGCGGCTGGACGCGAGCGAGCCGACCAACTGGCCCATGCGGGTGATTTTAAACGCGGTCTTTTTGATGACCTCGGCCACTTCATTAATAGAGCAGTCCCCCGCCCGCCGAATCGCGGACTGGACGACGCCCGGGCCGGAAACGCCGACATTGATCACGGTTTCAGGCTCACCGATGCCGTGGAACGCGCCCGCCATAAACGGGTTATCATCCACCGCGTTGGCGAAAACGACCAGCTTGGAGCAGCCCATCGATTCATTATCCCGCGTCAGTTCTGCGGTTTGCTTGATGATGCGGCCCATCAGCTCGATCGCATCGAGATTGACGCCCGCCTTGGTGGAAGCGACGTTGACGGACGAACAGACAAGCTCGGTCTCGGCCAGCGCTTCGGGGATGGAGTGGATCAGTATTTCATCGCCCTTGGCAAAGCCCTTTTGCACTAAGGCGGAAAAACCGCCGACGAAGTTGACGCCGGTCGAATGCGCCGCGCGGTCGAGCGCTTTGGCAAGCGGCACGTAGCTGGTGGCGTTCGTCACCGCGCCGATCATCGCGATCGGCGTTACCGAAATACGCTTGTTGATGATCGGAATGCCTAGCTCGCGCTCGATCTGCTCGCCGGTGGATACCAGCTTTTCCGCGCGGCGGGTGATCTTGTCGTACACCTTATCGCTGAGGACACCTATATCGTCCGACGCGAGGTCGCGCAGCGAGATGCCCATGGTAATCGTTCGGATATCGAGGTGTTCCTCCTCGATCATCTTGATCGTTTCTAAAACGTCATGTGTATTGATATTCGTCATGTTTCTCCCGCCCTCAGATCGTGTGCATGGCGTTGAAGATATCCTCGTGCATGGTGTGAATCTTCATGCCGAGCTCTTCGCCGTCCTTGTCGAGCAGGTCGACCAGCGCGGTGAAGTCCACCGTGCAATGATCGATATTGACCAGCATGACCATGGCGAACATATCCTCCATGACGTTCTGCGAAATATCAACAATATTGACCTGATGAGCGTACAGCGTGTCCGAAATCTTGGCGATAATGCCCGTTCGATCCTTGCCGACGACTGTAATAACTGCGCGCATTTTAATAAACCACCTTTTTAATTAGTAATGAGAAATTAGTAATTAGTAATTTATGGCGACTTGGCTTAAGCGTTAGGAGCGGTATTCAAAAATTACTCATTCCTAACTACTAATTACTAATTATTCCGTTGTGCCTGCTGAAACAATGAAGTTGATGATGCTGTTGGATACCAAAAAGCCCTTTTCGGTAAGGTGCCAGCGCGTGCCCTTGTGGGCGACGAGCTCCTGCCCCATCAGCGCGCGGAACGCTTCCTCGTAGGGCGTGGAATCGATGTTGTAGCGCTTTTCCAGATCGAGAAAATCAACGCCCTCCGCCGTGCGCAGACGCACCATCAGGTATTCGCCCTGCCGCTGGAAGGTGGCGATCTCGTCCTCGTCGCGGATGATGTCCTCGCCGCCGATATAGGCCTTGATATCCCGCGCGAACTCAAACCGGCGGCCATTCATAAACGAATGCGCGCCCGGACCAAGGCCGAGGTATTCGGAAAGATCCCAGTATTTTTGGTTGTGCCGCGAGCGGCAGCCGGGCTTTGCAAAATTCGATATTTCATAATGTTCAAACCCGTTTCTTGCCAGCAGGTCGCACAGCGCAAGGTATGTATCGGCCTGTTCGTCATCCTCCGGCAAAACCGGGGCTTCGCGCCCCATTTTCGTCGCGGGTTCCAGCTTTAGGCCATAGCAAGACAGATGGCGCGGGCCGAGCGCCAAGCACTCGGTCGCCGAGTGCAGCACTCCCTGCCGCGTCTGTCCGGGCAGGCCGTACATCAGATCCAGACTGATGTTTTCAAACCCGCGCTCACGCGCCAGATCGACGGCAGCCTTCGCCTGTTCAAACGTGTGGATACGGCCGATGCGCTTTAGCTCTTCGTCGTCCGCCGACTGCACGCCAAAGGACAGACGGTTCACCCCCGCCTTGCGCAACGCGTCCAGCAGTTTTTTATCCGTGCTTTCCGGGTTGCACTCTACGGTGATTTCAGCGTCTTCATCGACCACGAACTTGTTTTTGACTTCCTGCAAAATACGGGTCAAATACTTAGGCCCTAAACAGGACGGCGTTCCGCCGCCCAGATAAACGGTATCCACCGTGTAGCCGCCGCATACCCTGCCGTACTCGCGGATATGGCTGAGCAGCGCCGACACGTAACCCTTCATCAGGCTTTCATCGGTCACGGAATAAAAATCGCAATAACCGCATTTGGAAACGCAGAAAGGGATGTGCAGGTACAGCCCCAACGGTTTATTTTTATAACTGAATTTTCCCATTATTCCTCATCCAGCTTGAGCACCGCCATAAAAGCCTCGGTCGGCAACTGTACCGTGCCAAGCGTGCGCATCTTCTTTTTGCCTTCCTTTTGCTTTTCCAGCAGCTTTTTCTTTCGCGTGATATCGCCGCCGTAGCACTTAGCCAGCACGTCCTTGCGCATGGCCTTTACCGTTTCGCGCGCGATTACCTTGCCGCCGATCGCGGCTTGGATCGGTACCTCGAACAGTTGGCGCGGAATGTTATCCTTTAGCTTTTCGCAGATGCGGCGGGCGCGGCCGTAGGCCTTTTCCCGGTGCGCGATAAAGGACAGCGCGTCCACCTGATCGCCGTTCAGCAGCAAATCGACCTTGACCAGATCGCTTTTGCGGTAATCCAAAAACTCATAATCCAGCGAAGCGTAGCCCTTGGTGCGGGCCTTGAGCGCGTCGAAGAAATCATAAATGATCTCGCCGGTCGGCATTTCGTAGTGCAGCTCAACAAGGTTCGCGTCCAGATACTTCATATCCTTGAATACGCCGCGCCGGTCCTGACACATCGGCATGATGTTGCCGACATACTCCTGCGGGGTCATGATCGTGGCTTTGACAAACGGCTCGTGCGCCTCTTCGATAATCACGGGATCGGGGTAATCATGCGGGTTATCACACATGATGGACGTGCCGTCGGTCTTAACGACCTCGTAAATTACGCTGGGCAGCGTCGTGACCAGATCAAGATCGAACTCGCGTTCCAGACGCTCCTGAATGATCTCCATGTGCAGCATGCCGAGAAAGCCGCAGCGGAAGCCGAAGCCCAGCGCGACCGAGCTTTCCGGTTCAAACGAGAGCGCCGCGTCGTTCAGCTGCAGTTTTTCCAGCGCGTCGCGCAGGTCGGGGTATTTGGAGCCGTCCTCCGTATAAATGCCGCAAAAGACCATGGGGCGCGCCGGACGGTAGCCGGGCAGCGGTTCCGAAGCCGGGCGTTCGGCCTCGGTCACGGTATCGCCCACGCGGGTATCCGATACGGTTTTGATCGAAGCGGTAAAGTAACCTACCTCGCCCGCCGTCAGTTCCTGCTGCGCGGAAAGGCCGAGCGGCTGCATGTAGCCGCATTCCAGCACCTGAAACACCGCGCCCGTCGCCATCATGCGTACCTTCATGCCGGGCGTGAGCCGCCCATCCATCAGCCGCATGTAGACGATAACGCCCTTATAGGGATCGTACTGGCTATCAAAGATCAGCGCGCGCAAAGGCGCGTCCGCGTCCCCTTCGGGCGCGGGAATTTCGGTCACGATGCGTTCCAGCACCGAGCGGATGTTGATATCCATTTTAGCCGAAATTTCGGGCGCGTCCTCGGCGGGTATGCCGATGATGTCCTCGATCTCGGTCTTGACGCGCGCGGGGTCGGCCGCGGGCAGGTCGATCTTGTTGACAATGGGCACGACCTCCAAATTATGGTCGAGCGCAAGGTAGGTGTTGCCCAGCGTCTGCGCTTCGATGCCCTGCGCGGCGTCCACCACCAGAAGCGCGCCCTCGCACGCGGCGAGCGAGCGCGAGACCTCGTAGTTAAAGTCCACGTGGCCGGGCGTGTCGATCAGGTTCATCTCATAGGTTTCGCCGTTGTCCGCTTCATATTCCATGCGCACGGCGCGCGCTTTGATCGTAATGCCGCGCTCGCGCTCCAAATCCATATTATCGAGCAGCTGTTCCTCCATTTCGCGCTGCGAAACCGCCTTGCACTTTTCCAGCAGGCGGTCGGCCAGCGTTGATTTGCCGTGGTCGATATGGGCAATGATGGAGAAATTCCGTATCCGTTCGCGATTTTTCACACCGTATGGCTCCTTATCCGAAATCGAAAATTGCAATATGGAAATATTATAACACGTTTGCCCCTATCCCACAAGCGATTCTTTGACACGCCGGGCGATGAAAAAAGCACAAAAAAACCTTGCGAAAAACGCTTGCATTTTCACAGTGCGCGGTGTATACTTTACCCCAGTGAAACAAGAAAACTTATGGTTTCACAAGGTAACTGAATAATGTTCTTCAGGGCAGGGTGAAATTCCCTACCGGCGGTATAGCCCGCGAGCGGGTGCTTTGGCACCAAGCAGATTCGGTGAAACTCCGAGGCCGACAGTATAGTCTGGATGAAAGAAGAATGATGCGGATGGTGGTATCGTTGTACCCTTTTCCGTTTGTTTGCTGTTCTGGAATGTGGTTTTATCCGCATTTCAGTTTTTTTGTTTACGGCATTTTGCGCCCCGAAGGTATTTTTCGGGGCGCTTTTTATTTTTTAGGAGGGATGCATTTTGACCGATGAGGATTATATGCGCCGCGCGCTCATGCTGGCAAGGCGCGGCGAAGGCCGCGTCAGCCCAAACCCCATGGTTGGCTGCGTGATCGTGAAGGAAGGCCGCGTCATCGTCGAAGGCTGGCATGAAAAATGCGGCGGCCCGCACGCCGAGCGCGCCGCGCTGGCCGCCTGCGCGGAAAGCCCACAGGGCGGCACGCTCTACGTCACGTTGGAGCCTTGCTGCCACTGGGGCCGTACGCCGCCCTGCACGGACGCGATCATGGAAAACCGCCTTGCCCGCGTCGTCGTCGGCTGTCTGGACGCGAACCCGCTCGTCGCGGGAAACGGCGTGCAAACGCTTCGCACCGCCGGGGTCGCAGTAGCTACCGGCGTGCTGGAAGCCGACTGTAAAAAGCTTAACGAGGTGTTCTTTCACTTTATCCAAAACCAAACGCCCTTTGTGACCCTGAAATACGCCATGACGCTGGACGGCAAGCTTGCCGCCCACACGGGCGACAGCAAATGGGTGACCGGCGAAACGGCGCGGGCGCATGTGCACCGAACGCGAAACCGGCTTTCCGCTATCATGGTCGGCCTTGGCACGGTCTTGCAGGACGATCCCCTGCTCACCTGTCGGATGGAGGGCGGACGCGACCCGGTGCGCATCGTCTGCGACAGCCGCCTGCGCATCCCGCCAGACTGCCGGCTTGTGCGCTCGGCGCGCGTTTCGCCGCTGCTGATCGCGGCGGCCGAACGGAACGCGCGCGCGGAAGCGCTTGAGCGGGCGGGCGCGGAGATCCTTTTGTGCAACGCCGTGAACGGCCGCGTCGATCTGGCCGACTTGATGCGCCGTCTTGGCGCGCGCGGAATCGACAGCGTGCTGCTGGAGGGCGGCGCGGCCCTGCATTTTGCCGCGCTGGAAGCCGGTATTGTCCACAAGGTGCAGGCCTACATAGCGCCCAAGCTGATTGGCGGCGCGGGGGCTAAAAGCCCGGTCGGCGGTCAGGGCTTTGCCAAAATGGCGGACGCGCTGCCGCTGCGGCATATGACCGTCATCCCATTGGGCGAGGACTTTTTGCTGGAAGGAGAATTGGCATGTTCACCGGTATCGTAGAGGAAATGGGGCGCATTGCCCGGGTCGAGCACGGCGCGAAGGGCGCGCGTCTGTATGTTTCCGCGCGCACCGTGTTGGAAGGCACGAAACCCGGCGACAGCATTGCGGTAAACGGCGTGTGCCTGACCGCCACCGACCTAGCCGCAAACAGCTTTGCCGCCGATGTGATGGCGGAAACGCTGCGCCGGTCGAATCTCGGTGCGCTTTCGTCAGGCGCAAGCGTCAATTTAGAACGCGCGATGCCGGCGAACGGACGCTTCGGCGGGCACATCGTTTCCGGCCATATCGACGGCACGGGCGCCGTTATCGAGCTGCGTCGCGAGGACAACGCCGTATGGGTAAAGGTTCGCGCCGCCCCTTCCCTGACGCGCTATATGGTGGAAAAGGGATCGATCGCGATCGACGGCGTCAGCCTGACGATCGCCGCAGTATCCGAAAGCGATTTTTCAGTATCCGTCATTCCGCACACGGGCGCGGAAACCACGCTGCTCACCCGCCGTCCGGGCGACGCGGTCAATCTGGAATGCGACGTGATCGGTAAATATGTAGAAAAGCTGCTGGCTACGGAACAGCGGCAAGGGGATTACACCGGCCTTTCTGGCCCAAAACGGATTCTTTTAAAGGAGGAACCATCTGATGCAAAACACCATCGAACAAGCGCTCCAAGACCTTCGGGAGGGCAAGCTCATTCTTGTCATTGACGATCCGGAACGCGAAAACGAGGGCGACCTGATCTGCTCGGCGGATGCAGCGACGACGGAAAACGTCAATTTTATGGCGACCTTCGCCAAGGGCCTGATCTGTATGCCGATGTCCGGCGAGCTGGCCGACCGGCTCGGCCTGCCGCCCATGGTCGAGCAGAACACCGATAACCATGAGACCGCCTTCACCGTATCCATCGACTACCGCGAAACGACAACCGGCATTTCCGCCGAGGAACGCGGCCTGACCGCCCGCATGTGCGTCTCGCCGGACGTATCCCCCGCTGATTTTCGCCGCCCGGGCCACATGTTCCCGCTGCGCGCGGTAGAGGGCGGCGTGCTCAAGCGCGCCGGGCATACCGAGGCAACGACCGACCTATGCGCGCTGGCAGGGCTGCCCGCCTGCGGCCTTTGCTGCGAAATCATGCGGGACGACGGCACGATGATGCGCACGACCGAGCTGACCGCGTTTGCCAAAACGCACGGCCTGACCATGATCTCCCTTGCCGACCTAATCGCCTACCGCCGCCGCACGGAAACGCTGATCGAGCGGGTGGCGTGCGCGGATTTCCCCACGCGGTACGGTCATTTCCGTATTTACGGCTATGTCAATAAGCTGAACGGCGAGCACCACGTCGCCATGACCATGGGCGATGTAACGGATGGCGCGCCCGTTTTGGGCCGCGTGCACTCCGAATGCCTGACCGGCGACGCGCTTGGCTCGGCCCGCTGCGACTGCGGCGAGCAGTACGACGCGGCCATGCGCATGATCGCCAAGGAAGGACGCGGCGTTATGGTATACATGCGGCAGGAAGGGCGCGGCATCGGCCTGATCAACAAGCTAAAGGCTTACGAATTGCAGGATAAGGGCATGGACACCGTGGAGGCCAATGTGGCGCTGGGCTTCCCGCCCGATCTGCGGGATTACGGACTGGGCGCGCAGATACTCAGCGATCTGGGCGTGCGCCGCCTGCGGCTGCTGACCAACAACCCCACCAAGGTGGTCGGTTTGGGCGGCCATGGAATTGAAATCGTCGAGCGCGTGCCGATCCAGATCGCCGCCAACCCGCACGACGCGTTCTACCTCAAGACCAAGCAAAGCAAGATGGATCACATGACCGAATACAAATAAACGGAGGAACAGAAAATGAAGCTGATCGAAGGAAAACTGACCGCGCCCGCCGGCAAATTCGCCATTGTCGCCGCGCGGTTTAATGACTTTATCGTGTCCCGCCTTGTGGAGGGCGCGGAGGATACGTTAAAGCGCCACGGCGTCGCGGATGAGGATATTGAGCTTGCCCGCGTGCCGGGCGCGTTCGAGATACCGCTGATCGCGAAAAAGCTGGCGGAAACCGGCCGCTACGCGGCGGTCATCTGTCTGGGCGCGGTCATTCGCGGCTCCACCTCGCACTATGATTTCGTCTGCGCCGAGGTATCCAAGGGCGTTGCCTCGGTCGGTTTGGAAACCGGCGTGCCCACGCTGTTCGGCGTTTTAACGACGGACAGCATCGAACAAGCCATCGAGCGCGCCGGGACCAAGGCGGGCAACAAGGGCGCGGACGCCGCCCTCTCCGCGCTTGAAATGGTCGATCTGGCGCGGCAGATCTAAATCTTATCGCATCAAAAAACGCGCGCGCACAGGCAATGACCGCCTGCGCGCGCGTTTTGCTATGCTTATCAGCTTTTCTTTGCCATGCGGTATCTCGTGATAACCGTTTGAATGATCTCCGGGGTCTCAATCTCCCTCGGCACGGGCGGTATCTTTTGTTGCTCCACATCCCGAAGGCTTTGGAACAGGACAAAATACATAGAACCCAAGCCTGTCACGGTCCTATCCGTTATGGGTATTTTTTTGATGTCCTCTACCTCTAAAACCGACAGCAGCGCTTCTCTGATATAATTACTGAAATGCACGCCGGCCCGCTTGTCCTTGGATAAACTGCTTTCCACCGCTTGCCATAAATAATTTCCCAGTGCAAGGTGCGCCGTGGGATATTCACGAAACAGGCGTTCCCCATATTGAATATAGGTGTAAACATCTTCCCACGCCTCGGTCAAGTCTTTCATGGTATGTCCTCCATAAGCCAAATGCTATTTCCATATCAGCTCGTTCGCTTCATGAGGTTCAATGGCTCCGTACGCTTGCTCGACCTCATTCAAATAATTGATTAAGACAAATTCAATATAGTTTGTCATGGAACGATGTTTGTTGGTCGCAAGGACACCAATTTTATTATAAACGTCTTCGGCAAGGCGTAAGGTGAAAACTCGTTTGTTGGTAACCATAAAACCATCCTCCTTTGCGGGTATATTTTTATGGTACAACAAAATCAAGTATTTTTATGCAGTCTACGTGATAGCTATATGATATCACTTTTTGTATTACCAGATTACCTCAATTGAGTTAACCGACATTTTCAGTTTGTCAAGCCCTTAGGCAAAATTGGTTCGTTTCCGTACATATTTTGCATCCTTGCAGCCTGCTATCTCCCTACGAGCGGCGGGGTGAGGTCACCCCGCCCTACAGCGCCGCTTAAAAGTAGGGCGGCGTGACCCCACGCCGCCGTTTGCGGCTACCGCCGCGCATTTAATTGTGAGCGTCAGCGAACCACCGAGCTCCGCTGATCAATCGATCACCAGCGCCTCGCGCAGTGTGCGCAGGCTGGCGAGGTGGCCGTCCAGCATGGAAAGGGTCAAGTCCTCCATCTCAAGCGCTACCTCTTCATCGTACCCCGACATGCGCGCGACCGAGAAAAATTCCTTCCACCACTTGGCGTCGTGTCCCGCGCCAACCGCGACGAAGTTCCACGCGCGCCCGGCGAAAGCGTCGATCGGCTTGGTGTCCAGCAAGCCGTTGGGCTGCCAGTAGCGGCGTTCCGGACGCGAATCCTTTCCGTGAATATGGTACAGCGCCTGATGCTCGCCCAGCACACGCGCGGCCTCGATCGGGTCGCCGCCCATCCAGAACAAATGGCTGGGGTCGAGGTTCATGCCGACCATCGGGCCGACCGCGTCGCGCAAACGCAGGCAGGTTTCCGGGTTATAAACGAGCTGCGCGCCGTGGTTTTCCAGTGCGATACGCGTAACGCCGCAATCCTCTGCCATTTGAACGATATCCTTCCACACCGGGATGGCGACCTCGTTCCACTGATAGTCCAAAACATCCTGCGTTTCAGGCGGCCAAGAGGTGGTAATCCAAACCGGCGTTTTGTCGCCCTTGCACCCGGCGGGCAGGCCGCTCATCATAACGATTTTCTTTACGCCGAGCTGACGCGCCAGTTCAAAGGTCTTTTTCGTTACGTCCATTTCATGCTCATACGCAAGCGGATTGCCCGAGCAATTAAGCGCGCACAGCGTAAGGCCCTTGGCGCGGATCGCATCGTACCATTTCTGGCGCGCGGTCGCGTCATGTACGAGCAGGTCAAGGTCGCAATGGGGCGCGGCCGACCAGTTGCCGGTGGCGATCTCCAACGAAGCGACGCGCTGCTCCACGCAAAAATCGAGCATTTTATCAAAGGGCATATCGAGGGTACATGTTTTTACTGCAAGTTTCATGATTCCGGTTCCGCTCCTTTTTTCTTTTCTTGTGCTCATTTTAACATACTATATAACCGGTCCGCAAGCGTTTCGGCCGGTGTTTGGCGGCGCGCCCTGATTTCCCGTTTTCCCTTGCAAAGCCGGGCGCTTTATGATACAGTCATGTTGCTTTGATAGAAAGAAGGGAGAAAAACGGATGGACGCGGACGTTATTATCGTGGGCGCGGGCCCGGCGGGTATTTTTACCGCGCTTGAAATGTTGAATCAAGGTACCAAGCAGCGCATTCTAATGGTAGAAAAGGGTCAGCCGGTCGAAAAGCGGCACTGCCCCAAGGCAAAGACCGGCAAATGCATGAACTGCCGCCCCTATTGCCATATTACCACCGGCTTTTCCGGCGCGGGCGCTTTTTCGGATGGCAAGCTTTCGCTTTCCCACGAGGTCGGCGGCGATCTGCCCACGCTGATCGGCCCGACGCTCGCGCAGCAGACGATCGATTATACCGACGGTATCTATCTTTCCTTTGGCGCCGATCAGCACGTGGAGGGCGCGCAGAACACCGAAGAGGTAAAGGAGATACGCAAACGCGCGATTCAAGCGGGTCTAAAGCTGGTGGACTGCCCCATCCGCCACCTTGGCACGGAAAAGGCGCAGCAGATCTACGGCGCGATTCAAAAACACCTGCTGGACAACGGCGTGGAGCTTCTATTCGGCTGGGAATGCCGCGACCTGATTCTGGATGGCGAGACCTGCCTTGGCGTATCGCTCGCGCGAAGCGGTGAAACGCGGGAGCTGCGCGCCAAAAACACCATCATCGCGACTGGGCGGCGCGGCGCGGATTGGCTGGAGTGCATCTGTGAGGAGCACCACATCGCCCACCAGCCCGGCACGGTCGATATCGGCGTGCGGGTAGAGGTGCGCAGCGAAGTGATGGAGCGCGTGAACAATATTCTTTACGAATCCAAGCTGATCGGCTATCCGCATCCGTTTAAAAACAAGGTGCGCACCTTCTGCCAGAATCCGGGTGGCTTTGTTTCGCAGGAAAATTACGATAACGATCTCGCGGTCGTGAACGGGCATTCTTATAAGGAACTGAAAAGCAACAACACCAACCTTGCTATTTTGTGCTCGCACAACTTTTCCGAGCCGTTCAACCAACCGATCGCGTATGCCCAAAAGGTGGGCGAGCTGACCAATATGCTGGGCAGCGGCCACATCCTCGTGCAGCGCTACGGCGATATTCTGGACGGCAAGCGCACTTGGCAGCAGGAGCTTTCCCGTTCCAACCTAACGCCCACCCTGCCGGACGCGGTCGCGGGCGATATCACCGCCGCCATGCCCTATCGCGCGATGGTCAATATTCTGGGCTTTATGCAGGCGGTCGATCAAGTGGTGCCCGGCTTCGCATCTATTGAAACCCTGCTGTATTCTCCGGAACTGAAATTTTACTCCAACCGCGTGAAGATGGACCAAACGTTTACGACCAGCCTTACCGGCCTTTTCTGCCTTGGGGATTCCTCCGGCTGGACGCGCGGCCTGATGATGGCTTCCGCCATGGGCGTGCTGATGGGCCGCCGCCTTGCGGCGGAGGAATCAAATTAATTCCTTGAAAAGCAGCGTCTTTGCCGTTTTGCGGCAAAGACGCATTTTCATTTAACAAAATATTCATAAACGAGACTTGACTTTGCAGGGCGACGGTGGTAAATTAGTTTTAGCACTCGAGGGAGATGAGTGCTAAACACAAAAAAGGAGCGACGCCGCATGGAGCTTTCTGAACGCAAAAAACAGATCCTGAAGGCCATCATCGGCGATTATATCCGCACAGCCGAACCGGTCGGATCCAAAACTCTGGCCGCCGGGCATGAGCTCCCCTTCTCCTCCGCCACCATCCGAAACGAGATGAGCGAGCTGGAGGAGCTGGGCTTCCTCGAAAAGCCGCATACTTCGGCGGGCCGCATCCCCTCCGCTTTGGGTTACCGCCTGTACGTGGATGAGCTGATGACCCGCATGGAAGACGCGCCGGACACCGACGAAATGCCGTTTCAGCGCATGATGCAGCACAAGGTGAAGGAGCTGGACCGCCTGATTCAAGAGGCCGGCAAGCTGATTTCCAACCTTACGGATTATGCGTCGGTCGCGATCACGCCCGCGATGACGCAAACCGCCATTCGCCGTTTTGAGATCATCGCGGTGGATAAGCTGAATTTCGTTATCGTCGTTGTGACGGAATCCGGTACGGTGAAAAACAAAATGGTGCGCACGCTGGCCGATGTGACCGCGGATGAAGCCGAACTGCTGACCTACGTGCTCAACCAAACCTTGACCGGCCTGCCGCTTTCCCATATCACCGCCGAACGGTTCGATATTGTCCGCCGCGCCGCCGGGCTGTCCGCCCTGCTTGCGCCGGTGGCCGAATACATCGCCGAGCTGATTGAAGAGCTGGGCAGCCAGCGCGTTTATTTAGAAGGCGCGACCAAGCTGCTGCACTACCCCGAATACCGGGACCTGAAAAAAGCGCAGACCCTGCTCGATTACATGGACGACGACACGCATCTGCTGCCGGTCGCCCGCAAGATCGACGGCGTGCAAATTTTCATCGGCCCGGAAAACGGTGAAAACCCAATGAGCGAAACCTCTGCCATTTACGCAAAATACGATATCGGTAAGATCGGCCAAGGTGCGATCGGCATCGTCGGCCCGACGCGCATGGACTATGCCACGCTTTCCGCCCGCCTTTCCCGCTTTGCGAAGGGCCTGAACAAGCTGATCGCCGAAACCTTTTTGGATGAAAAAGAATAACGGAGGCATCAAATCAACATGAGCAAGAAAAAGAAGCCGGAAGCTGCCGCGCAGGAGCAGACGACGGAAAGCAGCGAGGTAGAAACCGAGAATACCAAGGCCGCTGAAGCCGAAGCTGAACAGACCGAACCCGAAGCGCAAGCCGAGACCGCCCCGGAAGCCGAAGCCGCTAAAGTTCCGGACGACGACCTCAAGGCTAAGTTCGACGACCTGAACGACCGGTATTTGCGCATGGCGGCGGAGTACGACAACTTCCGCAAGCGCAGCCAGCGCGAACGCGATCGCATCCACGCAGACGCGGTCTCGCACGCGGTGAAGGCGCTGCTGCCGACCTATGACAATTTGGAGCGCGCCGTCAAGGCCGAGACCACGGACGCTGAGTATAAAAAAGGCGTTGAAATGACCATGACCCAGCTGGTAGAAAGCCTAAAGGGCCTGAACGTCACCGTAATTGAGGCAGCGCCCGGCACCCCGTTCGATCCCAACCTGCACAACGCCGTCATGCATATTGAGGACGAGGCGTTTGCGGAAAATGTGATCGCCGAGGCGTTCCAGCAGGGCTTCCAGATCGGCGACCATGTCATTCGCCATTCGATGGTCAAAGTCGCAAATTAATTAGGAGTTAGAAATTAGGAATTAGGAATTGCGGTTCCGCGCGGAGCGCGGATATTTGATAAGCGGCTTACAGCCGCACCATGATTACTAATTACTAACTACTAATTACAAATTCACTTTATCAATCAAGAATCTTAACTATAAGGAGTGCAATAATCATGGGCAAAATCATTGGTATCGACCTTGGCACCACAAACTCTTGCGTGGCGGTCATGGAGGGCGGCGAAGCCGTCGTTATCCCTAACGCGGAAGGCGCGCGCACGACCCCTTCGGTCGTCGCTTTTTCTAAGGACGGCGAGCGCATGGCCGGTCAGGTCGCAAAGCGTCAGGCCGTGACCAACGCGGACCGCACCATCAGCTCCATCAAGCGCGAAATGGGCACGAACTACCGCGTGAGCATCGATGATAAGCAGTATTCCCCGCAGGAAGTTTCCGCGATGATCCTGCAAAAGCTGAAGGCGGATGCGGAAGCTTATTTGGGCGCCACGGTTTCGCAGGCGGTCATCACCGTTCCCGCTTACTTTACCGACTCCCAGCGTCAGGCTACCAAGGACGCGGGCAAGATCGCGGGCCTTGACGTGCTGCGCATCATCAACGAGCCGACCGCTGCCGCGCTGGCTTACGGCGTGGATAAGGAGACCGAGCAGAAGGTCATGGTATACGACCTTGGCGGCGGTACGTTCGACGTTTCCATCCTCGACATCGGCGACGGCGTGCTCGAAGTGCTGGCCACCGCGGGCAACAACCGTCTGGGCGGCGACGACTTTGACAAGCGTATTATGGACTGGATCGTCGCGGAATTTAAGAAATCCAACGGCATCGACCTTTCCGGCGACAAGATGGCCATGCAGCGCCTGAAGGAAGCCGCGGAAAAGGCCAAGATCGAGCTTTCCGGCATGGCGCAGACCTCGATCAACCAGCCGTATATCACGGCCGACGCGACCGGCCCCAAGCACCTCGAATTAACGCTGACCCGCGCCAAGTTCAACGAGCTGACCGCCGATCTGGTCGAAGCGACCATGGGCCCGGTGCGTCAGGCCATGTCGGACGCCGGCCTGTCCTCCGGCGATCTGGCGAAGGTGCTGCTCGTGGGCGGCTCCAGCCGCATCCCCGCCGTGCAGGACGCCGTAAAGGGCATCACCGGCAAGGACGGCTTTAAGGGCATCAACCCGGACGAATGCGTTGCCATCGGCGCCGCCATTCAGGCGGGCGTGCTGGGCGGCGAAGTCAAGGACGTGCTGCTGCTTGACGTTTGCCCGCTGTCCCTCGGCATTGAAACGCTGGGCGGCGTGTGCACCAAGCTGATCGAACGCAACACCACCATCCCGACCAAGAAGAGCCAGACCTTCTCCACCGCGGCCGATAACCAGCCCTCCGTTGAAATCCACGTGCTGCAGGGCGAGCGCGAAATGGCCGCCGGCAACAAGACGCTGGGCAAGTTCAGTCTGGACGGTATCGCCCCCGCGCCGCGCGGCGTGCCGCAGATCGAAGTAACCTTTGATATCGACGCGAACGGCATCGTCAACGTATCCGCCAAGGACCTTGGCACCGGCAAGGAGCAGAAGATCACAATCACGGCTTCCTCCAACCTTTCGCAGGACGAGATCGACAAAGCCATGCACGAGGCCGAGCAGTTCGCCGAGCAGGATAAGAAGAACAAGGAAGCGGTGGAGACCCGCAACAGCGCCGAACAGCTGGTGTTCCAGTCCGAAAAGGCGCTGACCGATCTGGGCGATAAGCTCTCCGCCGAGGAAAAGACCACCGTGCAGGCCGAGATCGACAAGGTCAAGGAAGCGCTTAAGGGCACTGATAACGAGATGATCAAGATGGCGTCCGATTCCCTTTCCCAGAAGTTCGGCGAACTGGCCAGCAAGATCTATCAGCAGCAGGCGCCGCAGGGCGACCCCAACATGGGCGGTAATCCGAACATGGGCGGCCAGCCGGGCGCGGGCCCGCAGGGCGATTTTGTGGACGCTGATTTCACCGAAGTGAAGGACGACGAAGACAAGAAATAACTAGGAAGTAGGAGTTAGGAAGTAGGAGTTTCGGTTTCGCGCTTTGCGCGCTTATATATCATCCGGCTGTGCCGGATTCCGCAACTCCTCACTCCTAATTCCTCACTTCTAACTTTCGAGGGCGCGCTCCGGCGCGCCTATCCCCTTGTATAGAGGAATGATGATATGGCTGACAAAAGAGATTACTATGAGGTGCTCGGTGTCCAAAAAGGCGCGAGCGATGAAGAAATCAAGAAAGCGCACCGCCGCCTCGCCAAGAAATACCACCCGGATCTGAACCAAGACAACCCGGAGGCCGACGAAAAATTTAAGGAACTGAATGAGGCTTACGAGGTGCTCTCCGACAAGGACAAGCGCTCGAAATACGACCAATTCGGCTTCGCGGGCGTCGATCCCAGTTATGGCGGCGGCGCGGGCGCGGGCTTTGGCGGCTTCGATATGGGCGACCTCGGCGATCTGTTCGGCTCGTTCTTCGGCGGCGGCTTCGGCGGGCGCTCTTCCCAGCGCCGCAACGCGCCGCAGCGCGGCGAATCCATCCGCCAGAGTGTGATGCTTTCCTTTGAGGAAGCCGCCTTTGGCTGTGAAAAAGAAATTTCCATAGACCGGATCGAGACCTGTGATGAATGCGGCGGCTCGGGCGCGAAGAAGGGCACCAGCGCGGAGTCCTGCCCGAACTGTCACGGCACCGGCTCGGTCACGCAGACCCAGCGCACGCCGCTCGGCATGTTTCAAACACAGGCGGCTTGCCCCAACTGCCGCGGCACGGGCAAAATCATCCGCACCCCCTGCACCAAGTGCAGCGGCGCGGGACGGCTGCGTAAAAACCGCAAGCTGAACGTTACCATACCCGCCGGTATCGACGACGGTCAGTCCATCCAGCTGCGCGGTCAGGGCAACGCGGGCGTTAACGGCGGCCCGGCGGGCGATTTGCTCGTCACAGTAGGCATCCGCCCGCATCCGGTCTTCTCGCGCGACGGCTCCAACGTCATCTGCGAGATCCCGATCTCCTTTACACAGGCGGCGCTGGGCGATACGCTGCAAGTGCCGACGATCGACGGACGCATCGAATACAAGATCCCCGAAGGCACGCAGACCGCCACCGTGTTCCGCATGAAGGGCAAGGGCATTCAAAACCTGAACGGACGCGGGCGCGGCGATCAATACGTTCGCGTCAATATTGAAGTGCCGAAAAACCTATCTGAAAAGCAGAAAAAACTGCTGCGCGAGTTCGAGGAAAACACAACGGATGAAAATCAGGCTCAGCGCAAGGGTTTTTGGGATAAAGTCAAGGACGCTTTCAAGGAAATGTAAAACACAAAAGGCGCTTTACCGCATGATTGCCGCGGTAAGGCGTCTTTTTCTTTTCTATATCCGCTTTTTATATACGTGAAGCTTGAATAGCAAGGGGCTGTAAAAAAACTGTTGCAAAATAGAAGAGTACCCAAATGTCATTCTGAACGAAGTGAAGAATCTCGCGCGAACGCGCGTTCCCAACGTAAATTTCGCGCGTTCGCGCGAGATTCTTCGTCGCTTTGCTCCTCAGAATGACAAAGCTAGTAGCATTCTTCGCTTTGCAACAGTTTTCTATTCATTTGTGAGAACTTATTTTACAGCCCCTTTTTATAGGGGTAAGGCGGCGGCCCATTCCCGAAGACGGGCAATATCCGCCTGATTCGGATGGGTCAGCGCGCGGTCAAAATTTTCGATCATGTCGGTCATGCGTTTATCGCCGGGGCTTTGCCGCAGCATGGCTTCATACCGCTCCCGCACGGCGGGCTGCATTTTTCCCTGACACATAAAGCCGGGCAGAAGAATGTTATCCGCCGGAAGCTGCGTTTTTGTCCGTGCGAGGATAGAATCAAAGTAGCCCTGATCCCCGCCAAAGCCGGCGGTACCGAACAGCGCGACCTGCTTGCCATGCAGCTTGCCGAGAAAAAACGCGGTCTGCTCGTCGCACAGGCCCTTATCCGTCCAGAAACCAACGCAAAGGAGGGAAGCGGATAACGCTTCCTCCCCCGGCGGGCCAAAGAAAACGCGGCCCGCTTCCGGCAGGCAGTCTTTTAACGCTTCCAGCCAGTACGGCGGTATTGCCGGTACGGCTGCTGAAAACGATCGAATATTGCATGAGAAAAGGCCTTCTTTCAGCGTGTGCTGAGATCCATATAATGCGCGGGCTGCTGGACGCAGCGGTATGCCGGGCGAATGATCTTGTCCGCGTTGATCAGCTCTTCCAGCCGGTGCGCGCTCCAGCCGACGATGCGCGCGATCGCGAACACCGGCGTGTACAGCTCGGGCGGCAGCGCGAGCATCGAATAAACAAAGCCCGAATAAAAATCCACGTTCGCGGAAACGCCCTTGTAGATATGGCGCTCCTGCGCGATGACTTCGGGCGCGAGCCGCTCAACCAGCGAATAAAGGGCGAAATCCTGATCCCTTCCCTTCTCCTTCGCGAGCTGGCCGACAAAGGATTTGAACACGCGCGCGCGTGGGTCGGAAATGGAATAGACCGCGTGGCCCATGCCGTAGATCAAGCCCTTCTTATCAAACGCTTCGCGGCGCAGCAGCGCGCGCAGGTAGCCCGCCACGGCTTCTTCATCCGTCGTATCGGTCACATTGCGCTTGAGGTCCTCAAACATTTGCACGACCTTGAAATTCGCGCCGCCGTGCTTGGGTCCCTTGAGCGAGCCGAGCGCCGCCGAGATCGCGGAATATGTGTCCGTGCCGGACGAAGACACCACGTGCGTGGTAAAGGACGAATTATTACCGCCGCCGTGCTCCATATGCAGCACAAGCGCCAGGTCCAAAACCTTGGATTCCAGCGGCGAATAGCTCATATCCGGCCGCAGCATGCGCAGGAAATTGCTCGCCGTGGAAAGGCTGTCCGACGGATAATGAATGTACATGCTGCCGCCGCATTCATAATGGTTATAGGCATGATAGGAATAGACCGCCAGCATCGGAAACACCGAGATCAGCATCAGGCACTGGCGCAGCACGTTGGGCAGGCTGATATCGTCCGCCGTCGAATCATACGAGGCGAGCGTTAAAACGCTGCGGGACAGACTGTTCATCATATCGTGCGTGGGCGCTTTCATCACCACATCGCGCGTAAAGTTGGTAGGCAGCGTGCGCCCCTGCGCCAGCAGGCTTTTAAAATCCGATAAGCGGCGCACATCGGGCAGCTCGCCAAACAGGAGCAGGTAGGCGGTCTCCTCGTAGCCCTTGCGGCCGTCCTTCATAAAGCCCTGTACCAGATCGTTGATATTGATGCCGCGATAGTACAGCTCGCCATCGCAGGGGACCAGCTTTCCATCCACCATTTTCTTGGAAATAATATCGGATATATTGGTCAGTCCGGCGAGCACCCCCTCGCCGTTTAGGTCGCGCAGCCCGCGTTTGACGTCGAATTCCTTATATAGCGCGGGGGCAATGGTGCTGTTGCTCTTGCAGAGCGCAGCCAAAGCTTCCACGCGCGGGGTCACTTCCAAAACATCGTGTCCTGCTGTCATAACTTCCTCCCTTTCCCGGTTCGTGAATTACTCGATAGTATTATTTTACCGGAAAAGGGCGGTCCGCTTCAACTTTATTTCGGTAACAAACCGTGAATAAACTGTAAACTTTTTCAACATATCACCACTTTACCATATTGGTGTATAATTATTCTTCGTCCTCCTCAAGCTCCTGCACCTTTTGTTCGCGGCGGCGACGGGCCATGCGGAAGGAAATATAGTAGATCACCAGAGTGGCAAGGGCTGTCGGTATGCAAATTGAGATGAAAAATGCGACGGATAGGCCAAACATAACGCTTGAACCGCCCTCCACGGGTACGAATTGCCGCACGCGCAGCACAGTGAGCAAGATGGCGGCTATCGCCCCCGCGCCCAGCGCTGTGAACAGGTAATGGCGCAGTGGAAAACGGTCCGATTCGGCAAAGGCGTTATCATCCATCAGGCCATTCCGCCACTGCATTACGACGCAAACGATCTGCGCCAGCATGAATACGCCAAACTCCACCCAGCTGAACTGTCCGGAGCCCTCTGTATATTTGATCGCCTGCAATAGCATATCGAGCAGAATGCCAAAGGTAAATACATAGTACCCGATTTTGTAAATTCGGTTGACCTCTTGCGCGACGCGCTCATCGGTCGGTTTATGGATCAGCTTCATTGTGTTTCTCCCCCTTACAAAACATTCAGCAGCGCGACGACCAATGCTACGATCGCCATGAAATCCGCCAGTTGTTCGTCCTTCATCAATGCGTGTAACTTTTTCATTTTAAGCTTCCTCCCAAAATAATTCATCCAGTGTTCGATCGAGTACTTTACAGATCGCAATGCAAAGGTGAAGCGTCGGATTATAGCCGCCCGCTTCGATCAAGCCGATGGTTTGCCGCGTGACGCCGACCGCTTCCGCCAGATCCGCCTGCGACATATCCTTTTCCACCCGCGCCAGCTTCAGCTTTTTATTTTTCATGCCATCACCTCTTTGTTGATTACAGTATAATCTTTATCTTTCATTATGTCAAGTATATATTGCATTTTGTTTGATAAAAAAGGCTCTCAGAAAGTGAGAGCCTTTGGTCCTTATTCGTGCGGGGTTCCGCCGCGCGGCCCGGCGAAGCCGAGCCGGTGCATGGTGATCAGATACGCGATGAGCAAAGGAGTCATGGAGCCCGGCCACGCCAGCGCATAGGCCACGCAGATGCCGCCGAAGCCGAACGGCCCGGCAAGCAGCATCACGCCGAGCGCGCGCATCACCAGCTCCATGATGCCGGCGATGGTTGGCACCACGCCCTGCCCCAGCCCTTGCAGCGTGTACCGATAGATATACAGCAGCGAAAGCGTCGGGTAGAACAGCCCCGTTATGCGCAGGTAGAGCGCGGCCATGGAGATGACCTCGGTCGCCTCCTTACCGACGAATACGCCCGCGAGCGGCCCGCCAAACAACAGATTGACCGCAAGCACAGCAAGCGAATACCCCACCGACATGTAAGCGCACGACCGCACGCCCCGCTTGATACGGTCTACGCGGCCTGCGCCGTAGTTTTGCGCGGCATAGGTCGCCATGGTCATGCCGAAGGACGATAGCGGCGCGCCAAAGATTTGCTCGATCTTTTGCGCGGCGGTAAACGCCGCGACCGAAACAGAGCCGAAGCCGTTGAGCACAAACTGTAAAATGATAACGCCTATGCCGATGATCGAAGCCTGAAAGCCCATCGGCAGGCCAATGCCCGCGTGCCGCGCCAGCTCCTCGCCCGTTAAACGGAAGTCCTCGCGCCGCAGATGCAGCGCAGGGAACTTTTTCACGATATAGATTACACACAAAAGGCCGGAGACAAGCTGCGCGATCACGGTTGCCCAAGCCGCGCCCGCAACGCCCATATGCAGCCATAGGATAAACGCCAGATCGAGCGCAACATTCAAAATGCTCGCGATGATCAGGAAGTAAAGCGGCGTACGGCTATCCCCCAGCGCGCGGATGATATTGGACAACAGGTTAAAGAGCATGGCCGCGCCCGTGCCGATGTAAATAACGACGATATAGGCATAGGCCTGATCGATGATATCCGCCGGTGTGCGCATGAATTCCAGAATGGGACGCGCAAAGGGCACGCTGATCCCGGTCAGCACGGCGGTGACCAGCACACAGATCACGATGCACGCCGCAAAGCTGCGCCGCACGCCGTCCGCGTCGCCCGCGCCGAAGCGCTGGGCCGTGACGATGGAAAGCCCGGTCGTAAGGCCCTGCACAAAGCCAATGATCAGGAACATGATGCTGCCCGTGCAGCCGACCGCGGCCAGCGCGCTCACATCAATCGCGCGGCCCACGATCAGCGTGTCCATCATATTATAGAACTGCTGGAACAGGTTGCCCGCAAGCAGGGGCAAAGTAAAGAGCAGCACCAGCTTGGCGGGGCTGCCCTGTGTCATCGACTTGGTCATAAGCGGGGTCTCATCCTCTTTTCAAAAACGTTGCAAGCATCATTATAGCACGTGCCGGCCCTTCTGCGAAGCGCGCGTTTTCCACAAAAAAAGAGGCGCATATGCGCCTCTTTTTGCATGCTTACCGGATGAAGTTGGTCATCGTGCGGTGATGCGCCGCCGGCGGCGCGATGCCCGCCTTATCCATGACCTTTAAAAGCCACGCGATGTTTTCCGCCAGATGTTCGACCACGTCCATGCCCTCGGTATCTTTCAGTACCTCGCCGGGATCAGCGCCATGCACGGCGTTCCAGTAATCGGAGGTGACCAGCACCATTTCCATCGCGTCCATCGTGCCGAGCAGCTGCTGGTAGGTCTCCATACCGCCCGAGCGCCGCAGCGTGACAAGCGCCGCGCCCACCTTATGATGCAGTTGGTTTTCGCCGCAGCCCGCGGCCAGCATCAGCCGGTCGAGGATGCACTTCATATTGCCCGCGATGCCGCCGTGATACACGGGCGACGCGAGCACGATGCCGTCCGCCGCGATGCACTTTTCGATCACTTCGTTCACACCGTCGTCGTTCTGGATACAGCGCAGCGTTCCGTTATCCAGACAGTGATAGCACGCGAGACAGGGATGTACTTTTGCGCCGGGCTGCACGACCTCGAACTCGATCCCCTCGCGCTCGAAAACCTGAGCCATGACCTCCAAACACTGCGCGCAGTTGCCGCCCTTTCGCGGGGACCCATTGATTGCTACTACCTTCATATCTTTTTCCTCCTCTATTTTATTTTCCCGGCGCGCTGATGCGCAGACCCATGCCGCCACAGTGCTGCCCGTGGAAAAGTATTCAAATTTATTGCTTCTGTCTTCCGGTTTCAATGCGATATAGCCGCATGACGACCAGCGTGTGGTTGAGCTGCGGGCCCATCAGCAGGATCATGCTGACCAGATAGAGCCAAAGCATCAGCACGATAATCGCGCCAAGCGAGCCGTACAGCACCGAGTAGCGCGCCATATTATCCACGTAGAATGAAAACGCCCAGGAAACCAACAGCCAAGCCAGCAACGAGAACAGCGCGCCGGGCCAGACCTCGCGGAATTTTAAATACAGGTTTGGCACCACGCGGTTAAACAGCAGTAAAAAGCCGAAAATGAAAGCGATCATCACCCAGAAGCTCGCGTCATGCGTCAGGCCGAGCACGGCTTCGGGAATGGGCAGGTAAACAGGCAGCAGACGCAGCAGCGTGCGCCCCGCAACGACCAAAACAAAGCTGACGACCACCGAAATCAAAAAGCCCGCCGTGATCCCAAAGGAAATAAGAACATCCATGACCATGCCGCGCTTGACTTCGATGTGGTAAATATCGTTCACCGTGCGCATCATCGAACGCACGGCGCGCGAGAGAAAATACAGCGTGAGCACGATACCGATGATCATCGGGCTGACCGCGGGCTGCTGCCGGAGCTGTTCCAAATAGGATTCGATTAGGCTGTTCAGGCTTTGCGGCAGCATCTGCAAGATCGGCTGAATGCCGTCCATCGACAGGTGGAGCTGGGCGAGCAGCGAGTTGATGAACATGAGGAGCGGGGCCAGTGAAAAGAGCAAAAAATAAGAAAGCTCAGCCGCAGCCTGCGGAATGCCGTCCCCAAAATAGCGGTAAACCATGCGCTTGATCAGATATACCAAACGATTTTGTCCGTTCAACCAGCCGCGCCTCCTTTCCCCCTGCGTGTGTTACCGTTATTGTACCAGTTTTTCGCGCGATTTACAACTTGCGTTTTCCCACCATTTGGCGTATACTAAAACAAAATAGAACGAATGTTCGTTTTCGTGAGGTGCGCTATGCAAGACCTTCGGCCGATCACCTGTTGCTTTTCCGGCTATCGAATCGAAAAAATGCCTTTCGGCGCGGATGCCCCCGAAGCGGAGGCGCTGAAAAAAAAGCTGGCGGACGCGGTCGCGCGGGCGCACCAGCGCGGATGCACGCGCTTTTTTACCGGCATGAGCACTGGATTTGACCTATGGGCGGCAATGGCCGTTTTGGAAGCGAAAAAAGCCTTGCCGCTTCGCCTTTGCTGCGCTATCCCGTTCGACGATCAGGCCCGCGCTTTTGCGCCCTTTTGGAAAAAAGCCTATAACCAAGCGCTCGTCTACGCCGATGAAGTGTACACGCTTTCCCGCGCGTACCATGCGGGCTGCTACGCCGCGCGCAACCGCTTCATGGTGGAAGCCTCCGCCCGGCTGATCTGCTACTATGACGGTCTGCCCGGCGGCACGGCCCAAACCGTCCGTATGGCGCAAAAAGCAGGGCTGCTGATCGACAATTTGGCGGAGGAGCAGCTTTCGCTGATTTCTCATTAATTTTTCGCAAAAAGTTCCTATTTTCTCCTTTTTTCACACAACTGGCTATTTGCATCACGTAGGTGTTATTTACATTGTGTTCACAATTTAGTAAAATAGAAGATATTACGAAAGAGAAAAAAGGGGAAATCTAAACATGGGCTATCGTTTTAAGGACATGAAAAAATGGCAGAAAAGCCGTCTGTTGTTCTGCTTTATTTTCGTTGTTGTCGTTTCGGTGGTTTACCTATCTATTTGCTCGGTTCGGCTGTACCGCGACCGCGCGGGCGAGGACAAGTATTGGACAGACGCGCTAACCACGAACGAAGCCGTGCTGGACAAGGTGGAATCACGCGGCGCGGACGCGGTGCAGGTATCCGTCGGCACCTATATCGAAAACCTGAAAGAGGTATCGATCAAAAACTCCTCCTACCGGCTCGTCATGCAGGTATGGTTTAAGTGGCAGGGCGATCAGGCGCTCGACATGGCAAGCAATTTCCATGTGTATAAGGGCACGATCAACAAGACCGAAATGCTTAAAGAATACCACGAGGGAAACGAGCATTACCAGCTTGTCCGCATGGATGTAACGCTCACAAAAAACTACTGGACCTGCCGTTTCCCATTGGAATCCCACCAGCTACGCTGCTATTTGGAAAGCAACTATCCCGCGCAGGATGTGATTTTTGTCGCGGATAAAGAAAACAGCGGCCTGAACGGCAATATGTCTATCGCGGGCTTCGATATCCGCCGGTACGACACGGGCGTTTTCTATAACGAGTACGATTCGACCCACGGCGATCCCGAGCTGGCCGATCCGATCATCACAGCCGAGCATGTCACCGCGTTGGAACTGAACCGTTCCAGCATCGGCCTGTATATCAAGTGCATCATCGCGCTGTTCGGCACAACGCTTTGGGTGCTCATCACGCTGTTCATCTGCACCTTCCACTATGTCGATCCGCTGGGTATGATCCCGGCCGCTCTGTTCGGCACGGTATCCAATATCATGGTCGGCGCCAACCTGCTGCCGGACGCGCTTGAAATGGGCTTGTTGGAATTCATCAACATGTGGGGCGTGTATACCATCATCATTGTCGCGCTTGCGGTCATCAACATCAACCGCATCCGCAATAAATTCGAGGATCGGGAATTTGCCCAGTACTTCGGCCGCATCATCTTTACGACGATCCTGTTCTTCACGCTGGTCGGCCATCTGCTGCTGCCGATTTGCGCCTATATGATTTAAGGGAGGCGCCAACGCCATCATGCGTAAACGCATTTATGAAATCGTCGAGCACGCGGATCAGGGCGACCGGCTCAGTCACGCATACGATATCTTCATCACGGTCGTTGCGCTTATCAGTATTATTCCGCTTTTATTCAAGGGCACGAATCCGTTCCTCGACCGGATCGATCTGGTTACCGTTTATATCCTGTTCGCGGATTACATCTTCCGCTGGGTAACGCACGATTTTCGGCGCGGCAAGGCTTCGCCGTGGTCGTTCGTCCTTTATCCGGTCACGCCCCTTGCCATCATCGAGCTGGCCGCCATTCTTCCCTCGCTCGCGGTGCTCGGGCCGCAGTTCCGCATCCTGCGCATGCTGCGCCTTTACCGTGCGCTGCAATACTCTAAAAACTTTATCTATATCGCCAACGTTTTTAAGCGCGAAAAAAAGACGCTCGGCAGCGTGCTCGTCATTGCGCTGGCGTATATCTTTATTTCCGCGCTCGCCATGTTCTGCTACGAGCCGGATACGTTTGAAAACTTCTTTCACGCGCTTTACTGGGCTACCACCGCGCTCACCACGGTGGGCTATGGCGATATTTATCCGGTTACGCATGTCGGCCAGCTCATCAGCATGATCTCCTCCCTGTTCGGCGTGGCGATCATCGCGCTGCCCGCCGGCGTTGTAACGGCCGGCTTTATGTCGCAGCTGGAAAGCGAAAACAAGCAGAGGGAGGCAAAACAGGATGACGAAGTGGAATAATAAAACGCGCTATGCGGTCGTCATGGTGCTGTGCGTCGTGCTGAACATGGTGCTCAGCGAGGTTTCGGGCAACCTGCACCTGCCGGTGTGGCTGGATGTGACCGGCACCGCGCTCGCCGCCTTGCTGTTGGAGCCGACTGCCGGGCTGATCGTCGGTCTGGCGAACAACTTTTTCCTCGCCATTTTTCTTACCGGCACCTCTTCGCTGTTTTACTACTGCATCTCGGCGGCGGTCGCGCTGATTGTTGGCCTGATGATCCGCGAGCCGAGCGGCGGCAAAATCCGACGGAACAGGGTTTTGCCCGCGATCGCGCTCGTGCTGATTGTATCCACCCTGCTGTCGACGGTGTTGACGCTGCTGCTCAGCGGCGGTGTTTCCACCAGCACGTGGGAGGTCCACTATATGGACATCGCCGCCGCGTGGGGCTTGCCGCAGGCGCTCTCCTGCCTATTCGGCGTGTTCGTGATCAAGTTCTACGATACGCTTGCCACCGCCGCTCTTGTCGCGGTATTGTACCGTGTTTCCCCCCATTCGTTTAAATATCCTCCTGCGGAGGCATGACCCAAACGAAAAACATCCCGCTCCATCAGAGCGGGATGTTTTTCGTTTGGATATTATATTCAGTCCACCTTGACCGTCCAGCCAAGCTCGTCGGGGAGGTTGCCCCATTGCACGCCGGTCAGGGTATCGTACAGCTTCTGGGTGACAGGGCCGATCTTGCCGCCGTTGATGTAGGCGACCTGATCTTCGTAGCGCAGTTCGCCGACCGGCGAGATAACCGCCGCCGTGCCGGTGCCGAACACCTCTTCCAGCTTGCCGTTTTGCGAAGCCTCCATCACCATGGCGATGGGCAGGCGCTCCTCGGAGACCGGGATGCCCCAGTGCTTCAGTAGCTCGATACAACTCATGCGGGTAACGCCGGGCAGCACGGTGCCGACACAGGGCGCGGTGTAGACCGTGCCGTCGATTTTGAAGAAGCAGTTCATCGAACCGACTTCCTCCACATACTTATGCTCCACACCGTCGAGCCACAGGGTCTGCTCATAGCCAAGGTCGTGCGCCTTGACCTGCGAGATCAAGCTGGCCGCATAGTTGCCGCCGCACTTGGTAAAGCCGGTGCCGCCGGGGCAGGCGCGGGTGTATTCGTCCTCCACAAAGATCTTGACCGGGTTGATGCCGGTGGAGTAATAAGCGCCGACGGGCGAGCAGATGATAATAAACTGGTGCGTTTTGGACGGACGCACGCCCAGATGCGGCTCGGTCGCAATGACAAAGGGGCGGATGTACAGGCTGGTGCCTTCCGCGTGCGGCACCCAATCCTTTTCTGTTTCAACAATCGCCTTGACGGCCTGAACGAAATCATCGACCGGCAGGCTGGGCAGGCACATACGGTGGTTCGTATTCATCATGCGTTCCGCGTTTTTATCGGGACGGAAAAGCTGAATCTCGCCCGACGGCGTGCGGTAGGCCTTCATACCCTCAAACGATTCCATGGCGTAGTGCAGCGTCATGGCGGCGGGGTCGAGCTGCAGCGGCGCATAGGGGACGATGCGTGCATCGTGCCAGCCCTTGTCCTCATCGTGATCGACGATGAGCATATGATCGGTATAGTAAATACCGAATCCAAGGTTCGATTCATCCGGCTTTTGTTTCTTGCTGGTGGTCAGCTGGGTCTTGATGGACAGCATAGCGGTTCACTCTTTCCGTTTTATTTTGTTCGTTTTTATTATACCACAGCGGTTGATATACGCAAGGGTTTATTGCTCCGTAGGTGCCGCTGGTGGTATAATTATTTGAATGCCTGTATAATAGTCGCTTGCGGCTATTATACCACTTTTGCAGGATAAAGCAAGGCGTTTTTCATACGGCGCGTGACAAAGAGCGAATTTTTTGGTATACTGTTATCGGTTATTTTCTTTGGAAAGGAGCGCCGCTATGAAACGGTTGCTGACCCGGATACTTGGCGTCCTCCTCTGCGCGGCGCTGGTTCTTCCTTTATTGCCTCCCTCCGCCGGCGCGCTGACGCTGACCGCCGTGAACGACACCCTGCTTCCCGTCAGCGAGGGCACCATGCCCGCCCGCCTTGGTGGCGAACTGTACGTGCCATACGACGTATTCACGCAGCTGGGCGTTTCCAGTTCCTCGGAAGAAGGGGTGCTGAATCTCTCCTCCGGTGGCGAGACCCTCTCCTTTTCGCCGGATGAGGGCTATGTATACGATCAATATATGAACAGCTACGATTCCCCCGCCTATTCGATGAACGGTACGGTTTACGTGCCCGTCAAACTTTGCTGCGGCAAGTTCGGACTGACCTACTCCACCTTTTCCGCCTATGGCGAAACGGTGCTGCGCGTGACGGACGGCGCTTCGCAGAGCGACAGTGAATTTGCAAGCTCGGCCTCGGGCGATATCGAACGCGCGATCAACGCCTACAAGGGCGTGCCCACCTCGCCCGACACGCCGAATAACGGCGGCAATTCCCAAAAGCCGCCCGACAAACCGGTCGAACCGCCCATTCCCCCGGTGGAGGAAAAGCCCACGCAAAAGCCCGGCCGCGTTTATCTCACCTTTTTCGGGCCGACGACACAGTACACCCCGCAAACATTGGATGCGCTGCACGGCGCGGGCCGGCTTGCGACCTTCTTCCTCTCCACCGACACGGCCGCTTGGTCGAGCGACACGGTGCGCCGCATCGTAGGCGAGGGACACACCGCCGCGCTGCTGCTGTACGCCGAGCCTTCCGTAGCGCCCGACGAGCTGGTGGAACGCCTAACGGCGGCCAACAAACAGCTGGCCTTTCTGACCGGCGTCAACACCCGCATCGTTTCCAACGCGGACGGCTGCAACAAACTGACCGCGGCCCAGCGCGACGCGATCATCGCCGCCGGATACCGCCTGTGGGATTCGACGATGGACTCCGGCGATTCCACCCAGTCCGCACCGATGACCTACGCCGTAACGGCCCAGCGCTTCGCCGCGACAAACGCGACCGTTGTGCTGCGCCTTCGTCACAGCGCTTCCACAGCCAGTGCGGTGCAGTCCCTTTCCGCTTACATGCTGCGGCAGGGCATCCCCTCCTCGCGTGTGACGCTGAACACCTCGCCAATTAATTTGATCTCGGATATCCGCTGACAACAAGTGCCTTGCAAACCAGCCGGTTTGCAAGGCACTACTTTTATATCTGCTTGCGGATGCGATCGATCGCACCCTTTTCCAGACGGCTTACCTGCGCCTGCGAGATGTGTATCTCATCGGCGACCTCCATCTGCGTGCGGCCCTCGAAAAAGCGAAGCTGAATGATGCGCTTTTCGCGCTCCGTCAAGCTGTCGATCGCTTCCTTGAGCGCGATACGGGCCAGCCACTGCTCGTCCGTATTCTTATTATCACCCACCTGATCCATCACGCATACCGTGTCTGTGCCGTCGTGAAAGACCGGCTCGAAAAGCGAGACCGGATCGAGGATAGCGTCCAGTGCAAAGACGACTTCTTCTTTCTTTACCCCCATGGCCTTGGCCAGCTCCATGATATCCGGCTCGCGCTGATTTGCGCGAATAAACGCTTCCTTCGCTTGCAGCGCCTTGTATGCCGTGTCGCGCAGCGAGCGGGATACGCGCAGCGCGCTGTTGTCGCGTAAATACCGGCGTATTTCACCAATGATCATCGGCATGAATGTGCGCAGGTGAAACAGATTCAGCCCGCCCTTGTCGCGCCGGTCTGTTCAGCGGCGTCAAAGGCGTAATAAACCTCTATTTTGTCATTTTGCAAGACGATTTTTTCGACCAGCGCGCGCACCAGCGTTTGCCGCCGTTCATCGGGCAGCGTGTCCCAGCAAGCGCCAATGGTCGTCAGCGCGTCCCGCGCGTCACTAACTTCCTGCCGCTGCGCCTTTTGCGCTTCCGCTTCGGCGAGCATTCTTTCCGCGCGCTGCTGTTCGGTTTTGGCGCGGTTGATCGCTTCGCGCAGCGCCTCGTCCTCGCCCTCGGCATACAATTCGTACAGGCGACGCAGCTTATGCTTGGCCCGATCAAGCGCACGGCGGCACGCGGGTCCATCGGTTTGGCGGCCGCTTTTATGTCTCGGCTTTGCGGCCAGCCGGCACAGGTCACGCACGACGACCGCCTCGACCTCCCGAGCCATGACGCCGCGGTTCGGGCAGTCCGCATCATGCACCAAATGGGGCTTGGATCGATCGCGCGAATAGCACACCAGCTTGTCCCCCGCGTTTCCCCATTTCTGGTAACGCATTTTGGCTCCGCAGTGGCCGCAGACAAGCAGACCGGTCAGCAGCTTGTTGCCCGCCGCCGCGCGCGGCCGATCGGTTCTGCGTAGCCGCCTCTGCGCGCGCGCAAAGGTCTCGCGGTCAATGAGCGGCTCGTGCCTGCCCTGATAGGTCTCGCCCTTGTAGCAGATCACACCGGTGTTGCTCTCGCGCTTTAAGATCTGCGTGACCAGATGCTCGTACTTGAGCCCGAGATCTCTGGCGATCCGGTTTTGCGAGTGGCCCGCGAGATAGCGTGCATAGATCTCGCGCACAGTGTCCGCGTCCGCATTCGGTACCAGAATACCCCGTGCGGGATCGTAATCATAGCCAAAGGGAATTTTACCGCCCCCCGGCCAATAGCCCTGCTTGACGCGTTCAACCATGCCCATGCGCGTGCGAAGGAAAATGTTTTCACGTTCCAGCTGCGCAAAGGCGGACAAAATACCGATCATGGCCCGCCCGTACGGGCTGCCGGTATCGATATTTTCATTGATGGATACAAAATCCACCCCATGCGGCAGAAACACATCCTCGATCAAAAAGAGCGTGTCCTTCTGGCTTCGGCTGAGCCGGTCGAGCTTGTATACGACGACCCGCTCGATCTCGCCCGCGCGGATGCGCCGGGTCAGCTCCTCCATTGCCGGACGCGATAGGTTGGAACCCGAAAAACCGCCGTCCACAAAGCGCTCAAACCGTAAAAGGCCCTTCATTTTGCAGTAGGCTTCCAGCTTTTCCGCCTGTGCCGAGAGCGAGTAGCCCTCATCCGCCTGCGCTTCCGTGGAAACGCGCAGATACAGCGCGGTCAGTTTGTCCATGCTTCTTCCTTTCCAAAGCCGCCGTCCTCCGCATTCAGTATAGCAGAGGCGCCCGCGGCGGGCAAAGGCAAATCCTGCCGCGCGCGCGTATCCGAAAGCAGCGCGCCGACGCCTTCCGCGTCCAGCAGAAGCGGCGGCATCACGCCATGCAGGCGCTTACCGTTTAAATAGCGAACAATTTTCATGCAAATACCACTTCCCTTCCACTTCCAGTATCGCCCGGGGACGCGCATTTTAGCCTTTATAAAAGAATTTCGGTTTTTCATTGTTTTACGTATTGAGAACTGCCCATGATAGGGTGTATAATGTTGGCAGATCACTTATGGAACCACTGCATACAGGGTATGCGGCAAAGCGTCGGATCATTAACGCCGTTTTGCCAAGCCCGCTTTGCGCAGCGGTTTCTGAAAAAACGGAGGAGAGAAAACTATGTCTATGTTCGACAACCTGATCGCCACGCTGAAAGCCGATCCCCGCAAGGTCGTTTTTACCGAGGGTTCGGATCCCCGTATCCTCGAAGCTGCCGCCCGTCTGAAGAAGGACGGTCTGCTCACTTCGATCCTCGTCGGCAATGTGGATGAAGTGAACGCCGCTGCCAAGGCCGGCGGCTTCGATATCGACGGCCTCGAGATCCTCGATCCCGCTACTTACCCCGAGATGGACGCCATGGTCGCCAAGATGGTGGAGCTTCGCAAGGGCAAAATGAGCGAAGAGGACTGCCGCAAGGCGCTCTCTAAGGGCAACTACTTCGGCACCATGCTGGTAAAGCTGGGTAAAGCCGACGCGCTGCTCGGCGGCGCTACCTATTCGACGGCCGACACGGTCCGTCCCGCCCTGCAGATCATCAAGACCAAGCCGGGCAACAAGATCGTATCCTCCTGCTTTATCCTGCGCCGCGACGCGAAGGACGGCGGCGACGAGAAGTACGCAATGGGCGACTGCGCGATCAACATCAATCCCGGCGAGGATGATCTGGTTGAGATCGCGATCGAGACCGCGAAGACCGCCGCTGCCTTCGGCATCGATCCCAAGGTTGCGATGCTGTCCTACTCGACCATGGGCTCCGGCAAGGGCGAGACCGTCGATATGATGCGGGGCGCCACCGAAAAGACCAAGGCCGCCGCTCCCGAACTCGCCGTTGACGGCGAATTGCAGTTCGACGCAGCGTTCTCCCCTGTTGTCGCGCAGACTAAGTGCAAGGGTTCTCCCGTTGCCGGTCAGGCCAACACCTTTATCTTCCCCGATATCAACGCGGGCAACATCGGCTACAAGATCGCGCAGCGTCTGGGCGGTTTCGAGGCCTACGGCCCGATCCTGCAGGGCCTGAACGCCCCTATCAACGACCTTTCCCGCGGCTGCGACGCGAACGAGGTCTACCAGATGGCCATCATCACCGCCGGCCTGAAGTAAGTATTTTACGAAACCATCAAAGGGTGCGCTGCAAAGTGTTTTGCAGCGCACCTTTTGTATTGGATCGTCATTTGTCGCTGCGGACAGAATAAAGCATAAGAAAGCGGGAACGGCTCCGTTTCCGGTCGTAAGATAGAGATATGGAAAGGAGGCGGCATCCATGGAGTGGACCGTATGTATCAGCAACGCAATCCGCTATATCGAAGAGCATCTCACCGAGGAACTCACCACGGAAGACATCGCGCGGCAGGCGCTGGTTTCCCCCTACTATTTTCAAAAGGGCTTTGCCATGCTTTGCGGTTTTACGGTAGGCGAGTATATCAAAAAACGAAGGCTCACGCTTGCCGGCAGCAAGCTCGTTTCCACGGACCAGAAAATCATCGACATCGCGCTCCAATGCGGCTACGATTCGCCGGATAGCTTTACCAAAGCGTTTACCCGATTCCACGGCGCCACGCCTTCTTCCGTGCGGAAGGGCGAAGCAATGATCAAAGCCTTTGCTCCGCTCAAAATCAACCTTACACTGGAAGGAGGCGATACGATGGATTATAAAATCGTGTCAAAGGCCGCGTTCACCATCATCGGCATATCCAAGGTATTGCGGTATGAGGAAGCGGCGGCGGAGTCGCCGAAGCTGTGGGCGGCGTTTTACGAGTCCGGAAAAGACATTCATGTACGCAGCGTGTACGGCGTGTCCATTGACGAACAGATGGATGGCGATCGGTTTGAATATTGGGTCGCGGACAACTACGACCCGGCCCACGACATCGCGCAGGGCTTTTCAACCCGGACGATCCCCGCGCACACGTGGGCTGTCTTTGCTTGCAAAGGCGCGGCTACCCATGTCATGCCGGAGGTGCACCGGCAGATCTTTGCAGAATGGTTGCCGGGCTGTAGTGACTACGAAATCGCGGCGGGCTACCATATCGAAATGTACGGCGATCCCGCCGCCTATGCCAATGGGGTACAGGACGACAGCTATTACAGCGAAATCTGGATCCCCGTACGGCAAAAGTAAAACGAGCATCAGAGCCGTTGCGTAAGGCAACGGCTCTGATGCCAGTTTCGGATTTCTGCGTGATGTGTCTTGCGCTATGGCGTGGTCTGTGATATAGTGATAATAGTTCCTGATACTGAAAACACGCTTTGAGGTAAAAGGTACGGCATATTGTTTGGGCGTTTCTATACCCAGCCGTACCGGGCCTTTCGCTTGTACGGCTGTTTTTCTTTTATGAAGCATGGGAGGAATGCGCATGAACCGAATATATTGGCGCCGCGAGGTATGTCTATGACCGAACTGCACACGCTCGCCGAACAGCTTGCCGCCGAACATGACCTGCCGGATAAAGCGCTTCACGCGCTGATCGCCGGACGAAACGCGGAGATCCAGCGCTATCTTGCGCAGCGGGCGGAGGCGCTGCGGCAAAAAATATACGGAAACCGTATTTATATCCGCGGCCTGATCGAATTTACGAATCACTGCAAAAACGATTGCTACTACTGCGGCATCCGTCGGAGCAACGGCAAGGCGCAACGTTACCGCCTGACTCGCGCGGATATTCTCGCCTGCTGTGAAGAGGGATACCGTCTCGGCTTTCGCACCTTTGTGCTGCAGGGCGGCGAAGACCCCTATTTTACGGATGAGCGCCTGACCGATATCGTGCGCGCCATACGCGCGGGTTTTCCGGATTGCGCCATCACCCTTTCCGTGGGCGAACGCAGCGTCCAAAGCTATCGCGCTCTTTTTCAGGCCGGGGCCGACCGCTATTTGCTGCGCCACGAGACCGCGACCAAAGCGCATTATGACCGGCTGCACCCGCCCGCAATGGATTTTGAGCGCCGGATGGACTGTCTGCGGCAGCTGCGGCGAATCGGCTACCAGACCGGCTGCGGCTTCATGGTCGGCTCGCCCGGTCAGACGGACGAGCACCTTGTCCGCGAGCTTCGCTTCTTAAAGGACTTTCAGCCGCATATGGTGGGCATTGGGCCTTTTCTGCCTCACGCGGATACGCCTTTTCGAGATCAGCCGGGCGGCACGGCGGAGCTGACGTTGTATCTGCTCTCCCTTATCCGATTGCTGCTGCCCGAGGTGCTGCTGCCCGCCACGACCGCGCTTGGCACCGCCGCCGGAGACGGCCGGGAGCGCGGCATCCGCGCCGGAGCGAATGTGGTGATGCCCAACCTCTCTCCCCTATCGGTGCGGCAAAAATACATGCTCTATGACAAAAAGATCTTCACGGGCGAGGAATCCGCGCAGTGCGTCGCCTGCCTTGCGAAACGGATGGCTTCGGTAGGCTGCGAGATCGCTGTGTCGCGGGGCGACAGCCTCATCCGGACCCAGCATAACGATTTTTACTGACGGGGAAGCCGATCTGACCCGCAAGAAAGGAAACGAATGATGTACGATCCCAAATCTCTGCAAGCAGAGGAATTTATCAGCCACGACGAGATCCTCGCAACGCTCGACTACGCCGAAGCGCACAAGACCGATCTTCCCCTTGTGGACAGCATTATTGAAAAAGCCGGACAGTGCAAGGGGCTGACCCACCGCGAAGCCTCCGTGCTGCTGGCCTGCGAGGACGGGGAAAGGATCCAGCGGATCTATGCGCTCGCCGAAGCGCTCAAAAAGAAATTTTACGGCAACCGCATCGTTATTTTCGCGCCGCTGTATTTATCCAATTACTGCGTCAACGGCTGCACCTACTGCCCGTATCACCAAAAGAATAAGCATATCGCCCGCAAAAAGCTGACGCAGGAGGAAGTCGCCCGCGAAGTGATCGCCCTGCAAGACATGGGCCACAAGCGCCTTGCGATCGAGGCGGGTGAAGACCCGGTCAACAATCCGCTGGACTACATATTGGAATGCATCGACACCATCTATTCCATCAAGCATAAAAACGGCGCGATCCGCCGCGTCAACGTCAACATCGCGGCTACCACGGTGGAGAACTACCGCAGGCTGAAGGAAGCGGGCATCGGCACGTACATCCTGTTCCAAGAGACCTATCACAAGGCCAGCTACGAAAGCCTGCACCCCACCGGCCCCAAGCATGATTACCGCTACCACACCGAAGCGATGGACCGCGCCATGCAGGGCGGCATCGACGACGTGGGGCTGGGCGTGCTGTTTGGGCTGGAGCTTTATAAGTACGAGTTCGCGGGCCTATTGATGCATGCGGAGCATTTGGAAGCCGTGCACGGCGTTGGCCCGCACACCATCAGCGTGCCGCGCATCAAGCACGCGGACGATATCGACCCCGGCGCGTTCGACAACAGCATCAGCGATGAAACGTTCGCCAAGCTATGCGCCCTCATCCGTCTGGCCGTGCCCTATACCGGTATGATCATTTCCACCAGAGAGAGCCAGCAGGTGCGCGAAAAAGTCATACGGCTTGGCGTGAGTCAGGTGAGCGGCGCGTCCCGCACCTCGGTGGGCGGCTATCAGCAGGAGGAACGGCCGACGGACACCGAACAGTTCGACGTTTCCGACCAGCGCACGCTGGACGAGGTTGTGCGCTGGCTGATGGAGATGGGCTACATCCCCTCCTTCTGTACGGCCTGCTACCGCGAGGGCCGCACCGGCGACCGCTTTATGAGTCTGTGCAAGAGCGGGCAGATTCAAAACTGCTGCCACCCCAACGCCTTGATGACGCTAAAGGAATATTTGATGGATTACGCTTCCGAACCGACGCGGGCGATCGGCGAAGCGCTTATTCAGGCCGAGCTGCAAAATATCCCCCGTGACAACGTGCGCGAGATCTGCGCGGATCATCTGGAAAAGATCGCACATGGCATCCGTGATTTCCGGTTTTAAGGGAGGGCCCGCAACATGGGACTGAATGAAACGCCGCTGGCCGAGCGCGTGCACATCGGTTTTTTCGGGCGGCGCAACGCCGGTAAATCCAGCGTGGTCAACGCTGTGACCGGGCAGGAAATGAGCGTGGTCTCCGCGGTCAAGGGCACGACAACCGATCCTGTCTACAAATCCATGGAGCTGCTGCCGCTTGGCCCCGTGGTCATCATCGACACGCCGGGCTTTGACGACGAGGGCGCGCTTGGCGAAAAGCGCGTTAAGCGCACCAAGCAAATTCTAAACAAAGCGGACTGCGCGGTGCTGGTCATTGACAGCGTTGTCGGCAAAACGGCCGCGGACGAGGCGCTGATCGCCCTGTTCCGGCAAAAGCAGCTCCCCTACCTGACCGTGTACAATAAGTGCGACCTTAGCGGTTATGCGCCGCAGGAAGAAAACGCGATCGCCGTGAGCGCCGCGAGCGGCCTGCAAATCCACGAGCTGAAGGAACGCATTGCCCGCCTTACGCATACGGAAGGCCCCGAACGGCGGCTGATCGGCGATTTGATCGCGCCGGGCGATACGGTGGTCCTCGTCGTGCCCATCGATTCCGCCGCGCCCAAGGGACGGTTGATCCTGCCACAGCAGCAGGCCATACGCGATATTTTGGAAGCGGGCGCGCACGCGTTCGTCACACGGGATACCGAGCTGTCGGGCGCGCTCTGCGCGCTTCGTCAGGCTCCCGCCCTTGTCGTGACCGACAGTCAGGCTTTCGGCCGTGTCAGCAAGGAAACGCCGCCCGAGATACCGCTCACCTCCTTTTCCATCCTGATGGCCCGTTACAAGGGTTTTCTGGAAACAGCGGTGCGCGGCGTGGCCGCGATCGGCCGCCTTGCGGACGGCGACCGCATCCTGATTTCCGAGGGCTGCACCCACCACCGTCAATGCGGCGACATCGGCACGGTCAAGCTGCCGGGCTGGCTGCGGCAGCATACCGGCAAAGAGCTTATGATCGAAACCAGCGCCGGGCGCGACTTTCCGGACGACCTTTCCCCCTACCGGCTGATTATCCACTGCGGCGGCTGCATGCTGAATGAACGCGAAATGCGCTACCGGCAGAAGTGCGCGGCGGACGCGGGTATCCCTTTCACCAATTACGGCACCGCCATCGCACACCTGCACGGCGTTTTGCAGCGCAGCCTTTCCGTGTTTCCTCAGTTGGCCGCATTGCTTCAATAACTGTTCTTACAAAAAAATGGAGCGCACTGTTTTTTTACGACAGCGCGCTCCGTTTTCTTATTTCTTTTTGTTTTCCTGCGCCTGATCGGCGCGGCGGCGTTCCTTTTTGCTCACGGGCGGAATATTGTCCTTGGTCTCGACAAACTCGAACGTATCGGGATCGATGCGTTTGGGTCCCCGGTAAGCGTTCGTATCCGTGGAAAGACCGCGTTTTTTGAGCAGATTGTTGAAAAACTCGGTCGCCACACTATACAAAACAGCGAAAATCGGTACGCCGACCGCCATGCCGACAAAGCCAAACACGCCGCCGAACACCAAAATGGCGAACATGACCCAGAAGCTGGACAGACCGGTGGAATCGCCCAAAATCTTGGGGCCGAGGATGTTGCCGTCAAACTGCTGCAAGACGATGATGAAAATGCCAAAGTAAACCGCCTTGATCGGGCTGATAACCGCGATGAGGATGATGCTCGGGATCGCGCCGATAAACGGCCCAAAGAACGGTATGATATTGGTCACGCCGATGATGACCGAGATCAGCACCGCGTATGGGATCTTCATGAGCGCCACGCCGATAAAGCACAGCACGCCGATGATGAACGAATCGATCAGTTTGCCGGTGATAAAGCCGCCGAACACACGGTGGACATGGCTGACGCGCGACATCACGCGGTTGGCGTGATCCACGCGCATCACGCCGTAGATCACCTTTTTGGCCTGCGCGCAGAAGGTATCCTTGCTATTGAGGATATACAGCGAAATAATAATGCCGATCAGGAAATCGAACAGCAGCGACACGGTGTTTTTTACACCGCTCATCAGTTCGACCAGCCGAGGGGTAATGCCTTGGATCCAACCGATCATCTGATCGGAAAATTCCTCGTAGAGCTGCAAAAAGTTGCGTTCCAGCGCCGGATTATCCTTAAAGAAGCCCGCAACCCAGTTGGATATCTCGGTTAAATAAATATCCATAGAGCCGAGCAGCGTGATGATGCTCGCCACGAGCTGCGGCAGCACCATCCAAAGCAGCACGCCGATGATGGCAAGGCCGATCAGCAGCGTTAAAATGCTGCAAAGGCCCTTGGCAAAGCGCGTGCCGTTTTTCATTTTAACGGAAAGCCGGGGCTGTATTCTACGATACATGCCGTTAAAAATCGGCAGCAGCAGGTAGGCCATGACGAAGCCGAAAATAAACGGCCCCAATATGCCGACCAGCTTTTTGAACAATGTCCAGATAAACGGAAGCCAGCCGAGCAAGTAAAAAACCAGCACGCTCGCTACGATAACACAAAATGCCGTTAAGCCCCACTGAAAATAGTGGGGCTCGGTACTGTTATCGATTTTGTCAGAAGAGTGGGATGGGTCGCTCACGGGTGCACTCCTTTCAAATTTCGATCGCTTTTAATTATTCTTCGCCATCGAAAAAGATGCGCCAGAACAGGTACAGCCAGCTCGCCACAAAGACGACGAACAGCACGCTGCGGCATTTCTTAAAAAGCTTGGCAAAGCAGGAGCCCAGCCAAAGGCCCAGAGAGAGCAGGCAAACCTTCAGAACGGCAAAATCAAAAATAGAAAAATCGTGCGCCTTATCCATTGCAAAATTGGTCCAGCGGCAGGCGCAGCTTTTCGCGCCGTTCGCGTAATCGAGCATTTGCTCGGCACGTGCGCGGATGGCGTCGCGATCGATGTCTTCAAAGTAGTTTTTCATGTTCGTCCTCTCCTTTTTCAGATAGGTCAGTTGCGGTTTGCGCGCGCTGTTTTGCCGCACGCTTCCTTTGCGATGCTGCACGGCGATTTGCCGGCGGGAGAAATGCGGCCCAGCCGCATACCGATCCGCTCCGCGAGTTCGCACACATCGCCGGAGCCGGTCTTTTGCAGGGCCGCCTGCAGAATAAAGCCCGCGGCCTGCGCGTCCGACCCGGCTTCGTGGTGGTTGAGCGGAATGCCCAGCGCCTCGCTCACCGTGTTGAGCTTGTGGTTGATCAGTTCGGGCCATACGCGCTGCGATACCTTGACGGTGCAGACGTACGCGCAGTCCGGCAAGGGCAAATGATAGTAGTTCAGGCACGCGCACAAAACAGCGGTGTCAAACATGGCGTTGTGGCAAACAAGCACGCCGCCGCATACGTCGTCCCGCAGGGCGCGCCATACCTCGTCAAACGCGGGCGAATTGGCGACCATGCGTTCGCGGATGCCGTGGATGCGGATATTGCCCCAGTGGAACTTGCCCACCTCGGCCGGGGGCCGGATCAGCTGCACCTCGTTGCGGACGAGCGCGCGATCCTCGAACACCGAAATGCCCACCGAACAAGCCGACAGCGGCGAAGCGTTGCCGGTTTCAAAATCCATTGCGACGTATCTCATCGCGCCGCCTCCCGCGGTATGACCGCGGCGCGCTCCTTGGCCGCCAAAAGCAGGCGGTAAAACGGGGCGAGCTTTTGCATGGTGCGCAGCATCGGCTGCACGAACGAGCCGTCTAAAATGGGGGCGAAATCCTCGGTCTCGCGGAAGTCGACGCCGAGGTGCTTGCGGTTCAGCCAAGTTTGATAGGCGGGCTTTGCGTCCGGGAATTTGGGGCGCTTGTACGTCTCGCCGCCGAGAACCACCCCGGGGCAGGCGCGCACCGCCTTATACGCGTCCAAAAACAGTTTATCTTCCCTGCGTATCATGTCGCGTATTTCGGCCATTTCCCCGCGGCCGAACGCGCCCCAGCAGCCATATGCCCAAAATTCCGGGTGCACCTCGACATAGAACGAGGGGACATCCTCGAACTGGCGGCGGGGGCGGCGGAAAAAGAGCCATAGATTGGCGCGGTAGAGCGATTTATCGTGCGTATAGCGGGTATCCCGCCGGACGCGGGAAACCATGCGGGAGGGTACCGTGACGAAGCTTGGATCGATTTCGAGCATGGTCGGCGCCATCTCTTCGATCAAGCGGTGGAACGGCTCGATTGCGAGGCGTCGAATCTCCATCTTATGCGCTTCATAAAATTCCTTGCTGTTATGCAGGCGGTTTAGTTGCAGCAGGTCGATGCCCTCTGCTGAAAAACCTGTGAATGCCATGAAAAAGGGCACCACCTTTCTGAATACCATTGTACCGCTTTTCGCCCGCGCATGCAACAGCATTTTGCATTTTCGCCCGCCATAATACGCAAAATATAGATTAGTTAGGAGTTAGGAAGTAGGAGTTAGGAGTTAAAGGTATCGCGCTCCGCGCGATTCTCATTACTAACTCCTACTTCCTAACTCCTAACTCCTAACTCCTAACTCCTAACTCCTACTTCCTATCTCCTAACTCCTACCTACCCAAAGTATCTTACCAGAAGAATGGCCGCGCCCAGCACGGTGAGGACAACGCCGGTCGCGCGGTTCAAAACGATTGCCGGCGCTTTATTGGCGAAACGCGCGGCCAGCCGCGCCCACAGCAGCGTGGAGAGCACGCAGAACACCAGACTCCAAAGGTCGGGCGCGCCGCCGATCGCAAAATGGCTCGCCGCGCCGGTCAGCGCGGTGAAGGTCATGATAAATACGCTGGTGCCCACCGCGGTTTTCAGCTCGTAGCCTAAAACGCTCGTCAGGATAAGCAGCATCATCATGCCGCCGCCAGCGCCGACAAAGCCGCAGATCAAGCCGATCACAACGCCGCAGACGATCGACTGCGTCAAGCGCTTTTTCGGGCTGACCGCGCCCATGCTCTCCTTGGTGGTCATCACGGGCCGAACGATGAATTTGATGCCGAGGAAGAACGTCATCACGACTGAAAAGCTGCCCATCGCATGGCTGGGCACTAAACTGGACAGATAACTGCCCGCCAGCGTGAACACCAGAACGGACGCCATCATCACAAGGCCGTTTTTCACATCAATATTTTTGTGTCTGTAATAGGTGTATGCGCTCACGGCGCTTGCCAGCACGTCGCTCGCCAGCGCGATGCCGACCGCCGTGTACGGCTCCATCCCTAAAAACGTAATCAGCATGGGGCTGATGACGGCGGCGGCGCTCATGCCCGCAAAGCCGGTGCCAAGCCCCGCGCCGATACCCGCCGCAAAACAGACGATAAATTTGATCAGCATGTTGCTTCCTCCTCCGCGAAATGCTCCCGAATATTGGCGGCAATGCGCCGGGTCGTGCGCTCGAACACGCGGAGATCATCCGCGGGAATGTCCCGCAACAGCACGGCAAAAAATGAATCCTGCGCGCGCCGCCCCGCCTCTACCGCCGGATACGCGTCGGGCAAAAGCGACAGGTGCATCACCTTGCGGTTATCCTGCTCCAAATGCGCCGCGAGCCAGCCGCGTTTTGTCAGCGCCTCTAGCGAAACAGAGACCTGTGATTTACTGAGCAGCCGCACGCGCACAATATCCCGCGCCGTGTCATACGCGGGGTTGTTTGCCAGAAACAGCAGGATGTCCAGCTCCATCCGCGTGAGGGAATATTGCTGCGTCACCGGGCGCAGCGCTTCGCCGTAAAGGCGCTTGACCAGCATGGGATTGGAAATCAGTTCGACCATCGTGGGAAAGCCTCCTTCGCCATATTGTTCTATTTAGAACAATATGATTGTACGCCTTTCCCCCCTGCCTGTCAAGGGCGCGGAGCGGCGTTACCGCTCCGCGAGCCCTATTGCCTCGATCGCCACACCGCCGCCGCGCACGATCTCGATGCGCCCCGGAAACTGCTCGCGCAGCAGGCGGATCAATTCGTCGTTTCTGGTTTCCGGCGCGGTGCTTTCCAGCAGCACCGCGTCGCGGCAATAATCCGTTATGTTTACTGAGAACACCCCGGCAAAGCGGAACAGGTCGTCGATCTCTTGCCGGGTACAGGCGCGGACCTTGACAAACAGCAATTCCTTCTGGTGGCTTGCCGTTTCGGTCAGATCGATTACCTTGATCACTTCGACGCAGCGGTCGAGCTGCTTAACGACCTGCTCAAAGGTGCGGTCGTCGCTCGTCAGGCCAATGGTCATGCGGGAGACCGTCGGATCCTCGGTCGGGCCGACGGTCAGGCTGTTCAGGTTATAGCTTTTCCCCGCGAACAGGCCCGCCACACGGGCCAGCACGCCGATTTCATTTTCCGCGAATACGGAAAGCCACCGTTTCTTTATCATACGTTCTCCCCTTCTTCCCCGTCGATCATTTGGTCCAGCGGCAGACCGGGCGGCACGATGGGCAGCACGTTTTCCTCCGGCCCGATCAGAAATTCGATCACGGTGGGCACGCGGCGCTCCTCCTTTGCCGCGCGCAGCGCGGGCAGGACCTCTTCCGCACGGGCGACGCGGCACGCTTTTGCGCCGCAGCTTTCCGCAAGGCGCACAAAATCCGGCACATAGGGCGGACAGTTTGTGCCGGGCGCGTCGCATTCCGGCGGACAGCTTTTGCGCCGCCGCATGCAGGTGCCGGAATACCGGCGGCCGTAAAACATTTGCTGCCACTGGCGCACGTTGCCGAGAAAGCCGTTGTTTAAAATACAGATCACGACCGGCAGTTCATAAACGACCGCGGTGACAAGCTCCTGCATGTTCATCTGAAAGCCGCCGTCCCCCACGATGGCGACGGATTCCCGTTCGGGCTCTCCCAGCTTCGCGCCGATCGCCGCCGGCAGACCGTACCCCATCGTGCCCAAGCCGCCGGACAGGAGCAGCCGCCGGTTTTCATTCAGTTCCAGATACTGCGTGGCCCACAGCTGATTTTGTCCCACATCGGCGGCGATGACCGCGTCTGGAAAGACTTCGTTGATACCCTCCATGATGCGCTGCGGGCCAAACGCGCTGTTAGCGGGCGCAATGGGCCGCCGCGCCTTCCACTCGGCCACCTGCGCCGCCCAATCCCCCACGGGGAGCGGCCCGGCCTTTTCAAGCAGCAGGCACAGGGTCTTTTTCGCGTCCCCCACGATCGGGATGTCAACCGCGACATTGCGGGAGATCGACGCGGGATCGATATCGACATGGACAATGACCGCGTCCTTTGCAAACGAGCCGATCTTGCCGGTAATGCGATCGTTGAACCGCACCCCGATGGAAAATAGCAAATCGCACCCGGTGACCGCGCGGTTGGCCGCATGGCTGCCGTGAATGCCAAGGTTGCCCGCGTAAAGCGGGTGGCCGGTCGGTATCGCGCCCCGTCCCATAATGGTGGTGACGACCGGCACACCGGTTTTTTCCGCGAGCGCGGTCAGTTCCCCCTCGGCCCGGGCGATACGCACGCCGCCGCCAATGAGAAAAACCGGCCGTTTCGCCTGTGCAAGACTGCTCAGCGCCTTTTTGACCTGCCCCATATGTACCGGCGGCTCGGCCCGGTACCCGCGCAGCGCGATGCGCGCCGGGTATTCATCATCCCCCATCGCCTGTTGGATATCCTTGGGCAGATCGACCACCACCACGCCGGGCTTGCCGGTACGGGCAATATAGAACGCCTTCTTGATGATCGCGCCCAGATCCTCGCGCCGCCTGACCGTGACCGCGTACTTGCAGATGCTTCTTGCGATACCGACCATATCGACCTCCTGAAAGGCGTCGTTTCCGATCAGGCCTGTCGGTACCTGACCGGTGAAGCAAACCAGCGGCACGCTGTCGTAATTGGCCGTTGCAATGCCGGTGACCAGATTGGTCGCCCCCGGCCCGCTCGTGACCAGACAAACGCCCGCCCTGCCCGTCGCGCGGGCGTAGCCGTCCGCCGCGTGGATCAGCCCCTTGTTCGTGCCGCGGCAGAATCAAATCGATATCGCGCGCCCCATACAGCGCGTCAAATAAATCGATCGCCTGCCCGCCGGGATAGGCGAACAGCGTTTCCACCCCTTCCGCCCGCAGCGCTTTGACAAACAGCGCGGCCCCTGTGATCTCCATGGATATTCCTCCTTATGAATGCGTGTGCTTGCTTGCATACTATCTATTTTTTTACGGCGCCGCCAAATGGCGATGCCGTAAGAAACATTTTTATGGCGTGGGAATACCCTCGACAAATACTTTTACGCTATTCTCGATGTATTTCCGCTGCTGCACGCCGGTCAGCTTGGCGCCAAAGGAAGCGCTGAGAAAGGTATAGCCGAAGGTGGCGGAAAAAAACGTCATGGCCAGACTTTCAAAATCCGTTTGGGCGATCTTGCCCTTCCGCGCCATTTGCTCAAAGTAATCGGTCAGCGCGGATAGGAAGGTTTCCGGTATCTTCATGATCAGCGGCGCGGTATCTTCATAAATCTGCGGCGCGCGCAGGCCGATTGACAGGTTGACAAAATCCGGGGTCACGCGCTCCATATAGGACGACATGAACATCGCAAGGTCCGCCCGCAGATCCCACCGCACATGCTGAAACACCTCGGGCGTGATGCCCGCGCGCCATTTTTCCTGCTCCATGCCGTGCAGCACGATATCCTTTTTGCTTTGAAATTTGCGGAACAGCGTGCATTCGTTGACCCCTGCCACACGCGCGATATCCTTGGTTGTGGTGGCGGTGTAGCCCTGATCGCGCACCAGCGCCATGGCCGCGTCAATGATCCGCTGGCCGGTCTCCTCCGCTCCCATTTGCTTCACCCCATTATGCAAGCGCTTACTTTCATTTATTGTACCGTTGCCGCGCGGCAATGTCAAGCCGGTTTTGCGCGAAGCACCGTGATCGCCGCGTAATGCCGAATGTCGAAACGCGGCGGCGCGATGCGCGCCAGCAGCGCGCGGTGCTCCCCGTCAAAGCGCCGCACCTCGTCCTCGCTTAGCGAGGCCTCGATCCCCCGGCAGGCCTTGATGCGGCCGTTCCAGCTTTCCCGCGTGAAAGGAACGGACAGATCGAACAGTTCCTCCCGCTCAACCTCGAAATACTGCCGGTAAACGGCGGGCACCTCGATCGGCCGCCGCGTCTCTCCGCAGCCCGTCCACACCGGGTTGTACTGCAAGATTAGCTTTTCGCTCGCCGCGGCAACGTCGTCCTCCTCCGGCAGCCAAGCCATATACAGAACGGCGAATCGGCCGGGCCGCGCCAGCAGGCGGCTGAGTCTGGGCGCGAGCAGGTCGTGATCAAAGTAGACAAAGCACTGGCAGGCGGTCACGACATCAAAGGTGCCCTCCGGAAAGCTAAGCTGTTCGGCCGGCATACAGCGAAAATCGATCTCCATGCCGGCGTCTCTCGCGAGCGCCTTCGCCATGCTGATCTGTCTTTCCGAAATGTCGGTGCCCGTGAATACCGCGCCGTACGGATACAGGTGGCGCGGCAGCACGCCGGTGCCCGTGCCAAGATCAAGCACGCGCTGCCCCGGCCCGCAAAGACCCAGATCGCGTATCTTTTGATAGAACGCGGCGGGATAAATATCCCGGTACTTGGCATAGTCGGCCGAGGCCCGTCCCCAATCAAAGGCCCGGCCCGCGTCGATATCGTTTCGTTGCATTCGTTTCGCTCCCCTCATTTCTAGAACCATCATACCATGCCGCACGCCGCTTTGCAAGAATATGGACAGGCGCAGGAAAACGGTGTATAATAGCTTTAATTATTTCTTTTTTGATGAAGGAGGCTATCATGATGGACAATCCTGAAAAGCTGCTTAATTTACTCTCCGAGGACGCGCGGCTGACGACCGCTCAGCTGGCCGCCATGACCGGCGCGACAGAGGACGAAGTCGTATCCGCAGTGCGCGCTTTTGAAAAGAACAATACCATTTTGGGCTATAAAACCATCGTCGACTGGGACAAGACCGCCCGCGAATTCGTCACCGCGCTGATCGAGGTAAAGATCACCCCGCAAAAGGGCATGGGCTTTGACGAGATCGCCCGCCAGATTTACTCGCACCATCAGGTGGAAAGCGTGTATCTGATGAGCGGCGGCTTCGACCTGACCGTCATCATCAACGGCCGCTCGATGCGCGAGGTGGCGCGCTTTGTATCCGAGCAGCTCGCGCCGATGGAAAACGTGCTCTCCACCGGCACGCACTTTATTTTAAAGCGGTATAAGGACCATGGTGTGGAGTTTGATCCCTCCGACAAAGACAAGAGAGAGGTCATGATGTCATGGTAGACTATCAGCAGCTGCTCTCCGACCGGGTCAAGATCGTAAAGCCTTCCGGCATCCGCAAGTTCTTCGATGTGGCCGCCGCCATGCCGCACGCGATCTCCCTCGGCGTCGGAGAGCCGGACTTTGAGACCCCGTGGCAGATCCGCCGCGCGGGCATACAGTCCCTTGAAAAGGGGCGCACCTTCTACACCTCTAACTGGGGCCTTGCCGAGCTGCGCGATCAAATCGCCGCCCTTGCCCGCCGCAAGTACCAGCTCTGCTATGATTCTGCAAAAGAAATTCTGATTACCGTGGGCGGTTCGGAAGCGATCGATAACGCGCTGCGCGCTTTCATTTCGCTCGGCGACGAAGTGCTCATTCCCGAGCCCTCCTTTGTCTGCTATCAACCCCGCTTACCATTATGGCGGGCGGCGTGCCCGTTCCCCTGCCGACGGTGAAGGAGGATCAATTCAAGCTGACGCCCGAGCGCCTGAAAGCCGCCATTACCCCAAAGACCAAGGTACTCATCCTGCCCTATCCCAACAACCCGACCGGCGCGATCATGACGCGCGACGAGCTCGCCGCCATCGCCAAGGTGCTGGAGGATACCAACATCCTCGTCATTTCGGACGAGATCTATTGCAGCCTAACCTATGGGGCGGAGCCGCACGTCTGCTTTGCCGAGCTGCCGGGCATGAAAGAGCGCACCATCGTGGTGGACGGATTCTCTAAATCCTACGCGATGACCGGCTGGCGCCTTGGCTGGGCCATGGGCCCTAAGGAGCTGATGCAGCCCATTTGCAAAATCCACCAATTCGGCATCATGTCCGCGCCGACGACGGCGCAGTTCGCCGGTATCGAAGCCATTCGCACCGGCGAGGACGATGTGCAGCACATGCGCGAGCAATACGACATCCGCCGCCGCTTCCTGCTGGGCGAATTGCGCGACATGGGTCTTTCCTGTTTCGAGCCGCAGGGCGCGTTTTATATGTTCCCTTCCATCGAATCGACCGGTCTCAGCTCCGAGGAGTTCTGCGAGCGCCTGCTGCACGAGCAGGAGGTCGCCGTCGTCCCCGGCAACGCCTTTGGCGACAGCGGCGAAGGGCATGTGCGCATCTCTTACTCCTATTCCATGAACCATCTGCGCGAAGCCTGCTCCCGCATCCGCACCTTCCTCAACACATTATAAGAAAAACAAAAAAAACAGGCGTGCTGCTCGAACTTGCAGCACGCCTGTTTTGTACGCTTATTCCCAAATCAGCTCTGTCTTGCGCGGCAGGCCGTAGTATTCCTTGAAATACACATCGTAATAGTCGTTGTGATACGGCATGACCCATCCGTAAAGCTCCTTGGGCAGCTTGCGCAGGGTAAGGGTCTCGCCCCCGTCGTAAGCCGCGATCCGCACGCGGTTTTGCGCGTCATACGAAGCGTTTAGGCGAAAGCCGTCGAACGTGTCCTTCAGCATCAGCCAGCCGCAGAATAACAGTGGCACGCAGCACAGCACGGCGGCAAGGCACCGCGCCGGACAATATTTCCGAAAAAGCCATAGCGCGGCCGCAACGGCGAACACCGCCGCCATCAGCGCATACCCCCAATGCCAGCCGAGCATGCAGCCCGCGACAAGCAGATAAGGGTAAGGCGCTTCACGAATCAGACAGGCCGCCATCAGCAAAAACGCGCCCACAAAGCATAGCATGGTGCGCGAGCCGACCGTCGGCGAGACCAGCATCATCACCTGTGAACCAACGCCAAGGATCCAAGCGAACAGCGGCGTCCAATCCTTTTGGCGCGCCGCCGCGATCGAAGCGTACAGCGTTACCAGCAGATAGCCCATAAGCACCGCGAGAAACGCGCGCGCCACTTGGGGCGCGACCTCGCCGTAGGAAAGGACGCTTTTATCCCACTGGGGCAGCTTGAGCCAAACGGCAAAGACCGCCGTACCGGCCAAAGCGGCAACGCCGTGCGTCCATTTCTTCTCCCGCAGCGCACGCGCAAACAGGTATGTGGGCACAGCCAGCATCACAATAAAATGAATGGGATAAAGCGTGTCCCCAAACAAAAAGCTGCGCCGCAGATTCATGACATTGAACCGCACCATGGCCAAGGCGCCGCCCTCTACCGGCGGCGCGGTGATGCTGGCCCGAAAGAAGTTGCCCGGCGCGGCGACAACGGATACCATACCGGCGAAAGCAAGGCCAAGCGCCCACCAAACCGCCCGCGGCAGCTTTTTCTTTTCAATCATGAGCCGCCGAAGCAGCATCAAAACAGTCAGCCCGACCGCCATCACGCTGATCTGCTCGGTCGTCAGTCCGGTCAAAACGGCGAAAACCACGGTGGCTCTCCACCCTCGTTTTTCCGCCATGCTGTCCCGCAGCAGCACCCAGTATTCCATAAACAGGGCAAGCGGCAGCACATAATTCATCGCGCCGGTGATCCAGTAAACGCCCTGCCGGGTCAGATAGATCGGCAGCAGGAACAACCCGCAAATCCAAAACGCAGCAAGCGCGGGCGTGCGGTGATCCTTCGTGTCGGAAAGGCGCAGGCCGTTCAGCGCGATCGTGCCGAGCAGCAGCGCGATGAATACGCGCGCCAGACCGATCCGCAAATCGCTTCCAAGCAGGACGCCGTCGATCATGTGCACCAGATTGCGGCCGTTGGCGCGCATATAATGCTGGGCGATCTGCCCCAGAAACTCGACCGGACCAAGATTGCCCCAGCGGCCATAGAAGAAATCATCCCCGGAAGGAGTGACGAAATGCAAAACCGCGAAGCAGCCGAGAAACACGGTCAAAAACGTGCCGATGCGGCAAAGCATACCGCCCCGCCGCTTAAGCTTCTCGCGCATACTCAAAATACGCAGTACTGCGCCATATAAGCGTCCATCAGCGGTACGATCTCCTCATAGCCGCCGCTCGCCAGCAGGTATTCGCGGATATCCTGCACGGTGATGAGCGCGTGCACGCGGATGCCGAACTCCTCGCCCACCTCCATTACGGCGGTCTTGCCCGGCGTCGTGCCGACTTCGCAGCGGTTGACCGAGATGAACATATCGTTTACCTTCACGTTCGCGCAGCCGGTCAGCACGGGCATGGTCTCGCGAATGGCGGTACCGGCTGTGATCACGTCCTCGATAATGATGACGCGGTCGCCGTCCACCGGCTTATAGCCGACGATGGAGCCGCCCTCGCCGTGATCCTTCACTTCTTTGCGGTTGAAGAAAAACGGCTTATCGATGCCGTACAGCCGCGCGAGCGCGCCCGCCGCCGAGGTGGCAAGCGGAATGCCCTTGTACGCCGGGCCGAACATCGCGTCAAAATCCGCGCCCACGGTCTCGCGGATCAGCGCCGCGTAAAACTCGCCGAGCTTCGCACTCTGCATACCGGTCTTATAGTTGCCGGTATTGACAAAATACGGGGTTTTCCGCCCCGACTTGGTCGTAAAATCGCCAAAGCGCAGCACATCCGCGCCCATCATAAATTCAATAAATTCCTTTTTCGCCGCAGTCAGCATAACTTTACCGTCCTTTATTTTGTTTTGGGTTTATTATACCAGATTGCCCGGCCGGTAACAAGCGTTCAATCGGAAAACATGCGCTGAAGCAGCTTCATGCTGAAACGCATACCGGTTTCAAAAGCGTCGCGCACGATACTGTCATAATAGTAAAAGCTTTCATTCACGTATTGCGCAAACCGCTGTGCCTGTTTACCGTGTAAATGATCCTCCAGCCAGCTTTCCAGTTTCTCCATTTCCCCGCTTTCTCCCTCATGGCTCATCGTGTCATGATCTTGCAGGTAGTAGCATAGCTGCTTTAATATTTCATCCATTGTTATTATCTCGATATCATTCTACAATAAAATCGAGTTCAGTATCGATTTCTAACAAGAAACTCGTTAATATTTTTTATAAAGTCCATTTGCTGGGCAAAATTGTAGGGCGCGACGCCCCCTGTATAGCCCACATGGTATACAGGGGGCGTCGCGCCCTACTCAAACGATGTTTGAAAAACCATGTTGCGTTCCGCGTTCCACCACGGTCATACCACGCGTTATTACCACACTCAAAAAGTTTTCCAATGCGGATGATGAGTATTATTAATCTCTCTGCGCAGCAAATCGTGAGCAACGCAAAAACCCGGCGAAAGGACAAGCCTTTCGCCGGGTTTTGTTGTTTATTCCAGCACCGCGCCCTTATCGGCGGAGGTGACGAGCCGAGAGTAACGGTACAGCCAGCCCGACTTGACGTTGGGCTCGCGCGGCGTAAATTTCGCGCGGCGGGCTTCCAGCTCTTCGTCCGATACCTTAATATTAACCTTGCTGTTCGGGATGTCGATGGAAACGATATCCCCTTCGCGGATCAGCGCGATCTCGCCGCCGGCAGCGGCTTCGGGCGATACATGCCCGATCGACGCGCCGCGGGAAGCGCCGGAGAATCGGCCATCCGTAATGAGCGCGCAGTCCTTATCGAGCTGCATGCCCGCGAGGGCCGAGGTGGGGTTGAGCATTTCCCGCATGCCGGGACCGCCCTTGGGGCCTTCATAGCGGATGATGACGACATCGCCCTTGACGATCTTGCCATTGTAGATCGCCTCGATCGCGTCTTCCTCGCAGTCGAACACGCGAGCAGGACCCTCGTGCACCATCATTTCCGGTGCGACGGCGGAGCGCTTGACCACGCAGCCGTTCTTTGCGATATTGCCCCACAAAACGGCGATGCCGCCGGTTTCTGAATACGGGGTTTCAAGAGGACGAACGACCTCGGGGTTCTTATTGGTAACGCCCGCAAGGTTCTCCCCTACCGTTTTGCCGGTCGCGGTGATCAGAGACAGGTCGAGCAGGTCTCTCTTGGTGAGCTCCTTCATGATAGCCGGCACGCCGCCCGCCATGTACAGCTCCTCGATATGGTGCGGGCCCGCGGGCGCAAGGTGGCAGATGTTCGGCACCTTTGCGGAAAGCTCGTTTAGCATTTGCAGGTTCAGTTCTACGCCCGCCTCATGCGCGAGAGCGAGCAGGTGCAGCACGGAGTTGGTCGAGCAGCCGATCGCCATTTCGCAGGTAAGCGCGTTGCGGAAGGCGGCGGGCGTCAGGATATCGCGGGGCTTGATGTCCTTTTCGAGCAGCTCCATGATCTTCATACCCGCATGCTTGGCGAGCTGGATACGCGCCGCGTGCACGGCCGGGGTCGTGCCGTTGCCGGGCAGCGCCATGCCGATCGCCTCGGACAGGCAGTTCATCGAATTCGCGGTGTACATACCCGAGCACGAACCGCAGCCGGGGCAAGAGCCGCACTCGCACTCCATCAGCTTCGCATCGTCAATCAGACCGGCCTTGTACGCGCCGACCGTTTCAAAGGTCTTGGAAAGCGAGATTTCCTCGCCGTCATAATGGCCCGCCAGCATCGGCCCGCCCGAAATGATGATGGACGGGATGTTGAGCCGCGCCGCGGCCATCAGCATGCCGGGCACGATCTTGTCGCAGTTCGGGATCAAAACGAGCGCGTCGAACTGGTGGGCGTTCGCAAGCGTTTCCACACTGTCCGCGATCAGCTCGCGGCTTGGCAGCGAATACTTCATGCCGATGTGGCCCATGGCAATGCCGTCGCATACGCCGATGGCCGGAACAAGGATCGGCGTACCGCCCGCCATCGAAACGCCGGTCTTAGCGGCGGCGGCAATCTTGTCGAGGTTGATATGGCCGGGGATAATCTCGGAATAAGCGGAGACCACGCCGATGATCGGGCGGCCCATTTCCTCCTCGGTCAGGCCGCAAGCGCGCAGCAGCGAGCGGTTTGGCATGCGCTCGGCTCCGGCGGTGATATTATCGCTTCTTTTAGGCATAATATTTCCTCCTTTTCGGGTTGCCCGTCTTTCCGCGGCGGGGTGGGTCACCCCGCCCTACGAATGGAAAACAAAGGGCGGACGGCGTCAAACCGTCCGCCCTTCGTTCGGGTTTACTTAAATTTTCAGGCCGCGGTCCTTGCACAGGGTCTCAAGGCTGCGGTCAAGCAGCGCCTCGCCCTCTGTCGAGAAAAAGCAGCCGGGGATGCCGCCCTCGTTGTCGCGATGGTGCGCGACGCAATCGCAGCACTTACCATGGCGCGGGCAATCTGCCGTGCAGGGACACGGACGGGTATTGGAACAGCCGGGCATAGTAAATCCTCCTTCTTAAACAATGCAGCTTTTATTAAGTACATCCAAACGATGCGCAGAATTACTTCTTGAGCCAGCTCATCAGTCCGCGCAGCTTCTTGCCGGTCTCTTCCAGCTCGGACTCGGACTCTACCTGACGGGTCGCGAGGAACTTGGCGCGGCCGCCAGCGCGGTTCTCCTGAATCCACTCGGAAGCAAAGGTACCGTCCTGAATCTCGCGCAGGATCTTCTTCATTTCCTTGCGGGTCTCCTCGGTGATGATGCGCTTGCCGGTGCGGTAATCGCCGTACTCAGCGGTATCGGAGATCGAGTAACGCATCTTGGCAAAGCCGCCCTCGTTGACCAGATCGATGATCAGCTTCATCTCGTGCACGCACTCGAAGTAAGCGTTCTCCGGCGCGTAGCCAGCCTCAACGAGCGTTTCAAAGCCGGCCTTCATCAGCTCGCAAACGCCGCCGCACAGAACGGCCTGCTCGCCGAACAGATCGGTCTCGGTCTCAGCGCGGAAGGTGGACTCCAGAATGCCCGCGCGGCCGCCGCCGATACCGCAGGCATAAGCCAGCGCGATATCCATCGCCTTGCCGGAAGCGTTCTGATGCACGCAAACCAGATCGGGCACGCCGTGGCCTTCGACATACTGCGAACGGACGGTGTGGCCGGGGCCCTTCGGCGCGATCATGATAACGTCCACGTCGGCCGGCGGAACGATCTGCTTGAAATGGATGTTGAAGCCGTGCGCAAACGCCAGCACGTTGCCGGGCTTGAGGTTGGGAGCGATCACATCCGTATAGATATCAGCCTGCTTCTCGTCCGGAACGAGCATCATGATGATGTCGCCGGCGGCGGCGGCCTCAGCCGGGGACATGACGGTCAGGCCGTAGGACTTGGCCTTTTCCTCGTGCTTCGAGCCCGCGCGCAGACCAACGACAACGTTAACGCCCGAATCCTTCAGGTTCATCGCGTGCGCGTGGCCCTGAGAGCCGAAGCCGATGATGGCAACGGTCTTGCCATCCAGCAGAGACAGGTTGCAGTCCGAATCATAGTACATCTTTACCATTTTTGTTTCCTCCTAAGGTTTATATATGAAGTTTATTGGCAAACAAGGTTTACTGAATTAGTAATTAGTAGGTAGTAATTAGGAATTATGGAGCCTACGTCAGCTATCTCGGCTCACACCTGACAGCTACGTTTCAATTACTAATTACTAATTCCTCATTACTAATTATTTCCGTATTGCGGTGACGCCGGAGCGGCACATTTCCATGACCTCGAAATTGGCGACGACCGTGAGGAACGCATCGATGCGGCTGGGCGATTCCGACAGGACGACGACCATGTACTGCCCCGCGGATTCAATGATACGCGCGCCGTACACCTCGGCCACCTGACGGATGTTATCCTTCGCGGCGCCGTCCTCGGTCAAGAACTTGACAAAGACAAGCTCGCGGCAATAGGAATCCGCTTCCTGCAAATGCTCTACCAGCATGACCTCTTCCAGCTTGGATACCTGCTTGATGATCTGCTCCAAGATTGGCTCATCGCCGGTGACGATGATCGACATGCGCGAGATCTTCGGATCGGTCGTGGCCGAAACGGTCAGCGAATCGATGTTATAACCGCGCCGCCCGAACAGGCTCGACACGCGCGCCAGCACGCCTGAGTTGTTGCGAACGGTCACGGAAAGGATGTATTTTTGCATGTGGTTCTCCTTTCCTCAGCCCGAAACGATATCGTCGACCGTGCCGCCCGCCGGGATCATGGGCAGCACGCGCTCATCCGGATCGATCCGAACGTCGATCACGACGGGGCCGGTACGTTTGAGCGCTTCGGTCATGGCGTGGCGCAGTTCCTCCATGGTCTCCACGTGGAAGCCGCGCGCGCCGAACGCTTCGGCCAGCTTAACGTAATCGGTCTTGCGGTGCGGGTCGGTCGCCGCATAATGCTTTTCGTAGAACATGGTCTGCCACTGACGCACCATGCCGAGCACCTCGTTATTGAGCAGCAGCGTGATGATGGGCAGGTTATACGAAACCGAGGTGCAAAGCTCGTTCAGATTCATATGGAACGAGCCGTCGCTCGTGATATGCAGCACGGTCTTATCCGGGCACGCGATCTGCGCGCCCATGGAAGCGCCGTAGCCAAAGCCCATCGTGCCGAGACCGCCCGAGGTGATGAACTGATGAATCTCGTTGCGGCCGCAATACTGCGCGGCCCAAAGCTGATGCTGGCCCACGTCGGTGGCAAAGATCGCGTCCGGCCCGGCCATTTCAGCCGCAAGGCCGATAACCTGATGCGGACAAATGCGATCCACGCCGTCCTTCGGGATATAGTCGAGTTTTTTCCGCCACTCTTCGATCTGCGCGCGCCAAGCATCGTGCTTCGCGGGCTGCACGTAGGGCAGCAGCGAGCGGAGGAAATGCCCCGCGTCGCTGACGACCGCGCAATAGACCCCGATGTTCTTGTTGATTTCCGCCGCGTCGATATCGATATGAATGATCTTGGCGTTTGGCGCAAAACGGTTCGTGTTGGTGGCAACGCGATCGGAAAAACGCGCGCCGATGGAAAGCAGCACATCCGCCTTATCGATCGCCCAAGAGGCCGAAACCTTGCCGTGCATGCCGATCAGGCCCATGCTGAGCGGCTCCGCGTCCGGGATGCAGCCAATCGCCATCATCGTGTGCGTGCACGGGATATCCGCCTTTTGCACCAGCGCGAGCAAATCCTTGCCCGCGTCCGCCGTGGCGACGCCGCCGCCGTAGTAAATGACCGGACGCTCGGCAGAGGCGAGTATTTCGGCGATCTCCCGCAGCTTCGCTTCCGGGATTTCCGGCTCCTCCACCTTTACGGCGGGGGCGGCGGGCACATATTCGCATACGGCGGCCGTTACATCCTTCGGTATATCGACAAGGACCGGGCCGGGCCGGTCAGAATTGGCGATGCGGAACGCTTCGCGCAGCGTATCGGCCAACTCTTCCACATTGCGCACGACGAAGTTGTGCTTGGTAATCGGCATCGTGATGCCGGCTATGTATACTTCCTGAAAGCTGTCCCTGCCGATCAGACTGGTGCCGACGTTGCCGGTGATCGCGACCATGGGGATGGAATCCATATAAGCCGTGGCAATGCCGGTAACAAGGTTGGTAGCGCCCGGGCCGGAGGTCGCGATGCAAACGCCGGTCTTGCCGGTGGCGCGCGCGTAGCCGTCCGCCGCGTGGGACGCACCCTGTTCATGTGCGGTCAAAATATGTCGAATCCGGTCTGCGTTTAAATAAAGCGCGTCATAGATATTCAGGACGGAGCCGCCGGGATAGCCGAATACCGTATCGATACCCTGCTCTACAAGCACCTCCACCAAAATTTCGGAACCGTTCTTCTTCATACGAAACCGCCTCCTTTCTCCTCTTCTCTGGCGTTTTCTTTGCAGAAAACGAAATAAAAAAAGCCCATGCCTCTACATATAAGAGACAAAGACTTTACAAACTCTGCGGTACCACTCTTTTTGCCGCGTGCAAAATGCACACGACCACTTAACCTGACCCGATAACGCCGGTCACGCGGTACGGCTTACTGAAAGGGCGCGCCCTTTGTTCATCCGACTGCTCTCGGGGAGACTTTCGCACTTTCCTTCCTCCGCCGTCTTACACCAACCGACGGCTCTCTATAGGATTCCAGACGCTACTTTTCCCGGTCATCGCACTTTGCTCGCTATTCAAATGTACTTTATCATTATAAAGCGTCAAACGCCGGTTGTCAACTATTGTTTTAAATTTTTGCGGTGAAAACCGGGCCGGTGCATGAAGGCAACCATTTTGCGCCATACTAAAGGCGAATTTATCCGAAATGGGGTTATACCATGTCCGTACCGCTGATAAGAACGCTGATCCTATACTGCGCCGTGGTGGCGGCCATGCGCATCATGGGCAAGCGGCAGATCGGCGACCTTGACCCGTCCGAGCTGGTCGTGACCATTTTGATCTCCGAACTCGCCGCCATTCCGATGCAGGATGTCGGCATTCCCCTATTCGCCGGTATCATTCCCATCGTGACACTGGTCGCGATAGAGATACTGGTTAGCTTTTTCGCGCTCAAAAGCCGCGTTTTCCGCCGTTTGCTCAACGGCCAGCCCGCTATTATCATACGGAAGGGCGAATTGGATGTTAAAAAGCTGCGGCAAATGCGCCTTACAACGGATGAGATCATTGAAACGCTGCGCAAGCAGAACGTACACGCGATCAGCGACGTCAAGTACGGCGTGATCGAGCCGGACGGCACGCTGACCGTCATTTTGAAGCAGCCGCAAATGCCGGTGACCGCCGAAATGCTGAACCTGAACCCAAAGGATCAGGGCCTGCCGGTCGTCGTCGTATCGGACGGCAAGCTGGTGCCGCGCTCGCTGCAGCTGCTGCAAAAGGACGCGGGCGAGGTAGAGCGTCAGCTCAAAAACAAAGGGCTTTCCGTACCCGAAGTCTTTTTAATGACGCTGGACGATTGCGGCAACGTGTTCATCCAGCCAAAGGAGGGTGCATAAATGCGCAGGCTTTTTATATCCCTTGCCCTGCTGGCCGTGTTGATCGGCGGCTGCATTTGGTCGGATCACACGTTGGAACACACAATCGACGCGATCAAAACCGAGGTGAAAGCCGACCGGCTTGACGAGGCCATGGCGCTGTGGACGAACGCGGAAAGCCTGCTCGGTTCGCTTTTACCGCACGAAGAGATCGACGAGACCGATCGCCTTTTCTCCCGCGTGCAGCGCGCCAAAAGCACCGGCGCGGAGCAGGAGCTTGCCATAGAGCGGGCTGAGCTGATCGGCCAGCTCACCCACCTGCCCGAGCTTGACTCCATCAGCATCAAAAATATTTTTTAACTATTCCAAAATAATCCGTTCTTTTTTGGTCAATTTCGCCATAGCATTTTACCATTCTTTCGGGTAGAATTAAATTGTAAATAGGAATTATTCTTATTAATTGAAAGGATGCTGATCACATGGATCGAAAGGCTTACAAAAAGCTCAACTATACGCTCGCCCTTGCCTCTACCGCTGCGGAGGGCAAAAACTTCGGCTGTATCATCAACTCGCTGCATCAGGTCACCTCTTCCACGCCGGCAAAGTTCAGCGTTTCCCTGAATAACGATTCCGCTACCTGCGCGGCGCTGAAAAAAAGCGGCGTGCTTTCCGCGACCGTGCTGCGCGAGGACTGCGCGGACAAGGTTGTAAACGAATTTGGCTATAAATCCGGCCGTGCGATTGACAAATTTGCGTCCTTCCCGTTTGAAACGGACGCGGTAGGCTGCCCCTATATCAAGGAAGGGATGATCGCGCGCCTGTCGTTCAAGGTATTGGAGCCGGTTGCCGTCGGCTCGCACACGCTGTTCATCCTCGAACTGACCGACGCCGAGGTTCTGGCGGACGGCGAGGCGCTCACCGTGCGCGATTTTGAAAACCGCGGCAAGGATGTGCCGCCCACCGCGCCGGTTTTCCACCAGCTGGATGCGGACGCAGGCTGGAAATGCACCGTCTGCGGCTATGTCCGTCTGGCGGAGGATATTCCGGACGACTTCATCTGCCCCATCTGCCGCGCCCCGCGCAGCAAATTCGTCAAGCGCTAAAGCGCTTTCCATACGAAAAAGAGCCTCTCTATATAGGGAGGCTTTTCGTTTGCCAATATTGCCGGATTGTGGTATCATCGAGGTATCAAATTTAAAGAATCGATTCAATCAAAGGAGTATCGCAACATGAAAAAACTGCTTTTTGTAAACGGCTGTATCCGTGGAGAGCAATCCCGCACGCTGCGGCTGGCCCGCCGCGTTGTCAGCCGTATTCCGGACGCTGAGATCGAGGTGCTTTCCCTGCCCGACCTGCATCTGACGCCCTATGACGCCGAAGCGATTGCCCAGCGTGACGCGCTCTCCGCCTCCAAGGCGTACGACGCGCCTTTTTTTGCGCTGGCCAATCAGTTTAAGGAGGCAGACGCCGTCGTGATTGCCTGCCCCTATTGGGATTTGACCGTACCGAGCATGGTGCGCGCTTACTTAGAGCGGCTTTGCGTCGTTGGGCTAACCTTCCATTATAACGAACAGGGCCGTTCGGTTGGCGATTGCAACCCCCAGCGCCTGCTGTATGTCACCACGCGCGGCGGCTATGTGGATGATAACGACCCAGCGCTGACCGACCATGCCAGCGCTTACCTGCGCTCGCTCTGCGCCATGCTCGGCGTCGACCGGTTTGACTGCCTTGCCGCCGAGGGGCTAGACGTGGTCGGCAACGATGTCGCCGCCATTCTCGCCCAGAGCGAGGCCGAAGCCGACCAAGTTGCGGCGCGGTTTTGGGCGTAATACCGGTTTAAACGGATGAATAGGGGGAGTGAAAACGATGCATTTGGTTCGCCGTTGCCTGTTTGCCGTCTGTGCTTCCGTATGCATACTGCTGATCACTTTTATCGGCTCCGCCACCAAACACGTGGAGAAGGCCACGCTTGATGGAATCCCGCATACCGTTACGACGTGGGAGCTTCACTCGCCCAATTTCGATTTTAACACGGTTGCTTCAACACGGCACACTGACGGCGCCGTACGCGTATTTGGCCGCTTGATCATGTGGGGTTTTGATACCGATGAACAAGGGCATATGATTGGAAATACCTTTGCGATCAATTCCACGAGCATTACAAACCAATTAGAGCATTCATGAGTCTAAACGGTTCCCGCCTGCATTTTCTCCGGTTGCTCCACTGTCTCTTGTTCTTCTTCCTCTTCCGGACGCATGATGCTGACATTCACCCATTCGCTTTGGTTTTGGGGAAGCATGGCGGCCGCGCGGAACATGCCGGTCTCCTCGTACTCCACACGGAACATGCCGCCGTATTTGTGCGCGATTTCTTTCACCTGCCGCAGGCCAAAGCCGTGCAGGATACCGGCTTTGGAGCTTTGGAATCCCTTTTTCGTTTTTACCGGCGCCTGTTCGCTTGGATTTTCCACCATAATGACAAAAAAGTTTTGTATCAGCTTAGTACTAAGACGCAGCCTGCGATTGGCTGCGTCTTTATTTTTTTCACACGCCTCTATCGCGTTATCCAGCAAATTGAATAGAATCGTGCAAACATCGTTGCGCGGGGTATCGCACGGGTCGGGATATTGTATGTTGGCCCACACCTTAATGCCGGCATCCCGCGCGCGGTGCAGCTTGGCGTTCAGCAGCGCGTCTACCGCGCCGTCCTTCGTGGTGATCCACTGACCCGTTTTGCCGGTGGTGCTTGTAATGCCTTGCACATATTGAAACGCCTTTTCTGTTTCGTTTCGTTCGAGCAGACCGGAAAGCGCCTGCATATGGTTGTTCAGGTCGTGCCGCAGACCTTGGATGTCATGGTACAAAGCATCCATAGCTTTTTGCTGTTCAAGCTGCATTTCCGCTTTTACCAGCTTAGCGCCTAGCTGATTCCTGCGAGCGGTTTCCCGGGCAAGGCAGACAAAAAGAATAATAAAAACAGCAAACAGAACCAAAAAGAAAAACGGCAGCGCCATTATTAATTCTTGTGTATTATGTTTTGCGCCGTTTACGACAAAGGAACACACTGCGACAAAGCTGCCAAGCAACAAAATGCCTAAGCAAAGAAACACCCATTGAAACAACCGAATGTGATCAATCTTTAAATCTCTCAGCCGATACCGCACAAGACCGCAGATAAGCACGAGCAAAATACAAAGCAGTACATGGGATTCCACAATACCAAAAATCATTACAAAGGGATCGCTCGGCGTGATCTGTTTGTGAAAAAAAAGCGAATAAGCCGTTGGCACTGTCATTTCACAGAGATAGACCAACATGAATAAAACCGATGGTAGCACAATGGAAATGCCTAATCTGTGATTAGAAAGATACAAACAAACGGCCACGTCATATAAGAAAATGATAAATGATTTAAATAAAAAGGGTAACCCTGAAAAGCTGAGAGAAATTGTTATCAAGAAATTAACCGATACACATATGATCACATTACGCACAAGGTTCGGACGTTTAGCTGGATGAAGCGCAACGCAATAAAGCAGCATCGATAAAATTGCATCGAGCAATGAGGATGAAATCATCAACACATTCTGTATCAAGACCAGAGCCCCCCTTCCGCGATCAGCTTGTCCGCAAACGCCTTCTCAATTGCGGCAAAATAGGATTCACTCACGGGAATCTTTGCTTGATTATCTAAAATTAACTCTTTCGCATTAAGTACCCTTATTCGATCGATATTGACAAGATAGGAACGATGGCATTGTATAAATATTCGCTGCGGCAATTCTTTTGCTAGGTCCGATATGTTTTTGCGAAAAGATAAGTCGCCGCCATCATAAACAATCTTGCAGGAATGGTTCCCGGCTTCTGCATATAAAATTTCTCCATACGACACAATGTGCCACTCTTTCGACTGTTTGATTTTTAGACTTCCCTGCTCACGCAGTTTCACATACGCTATCGCATTTTCCAAACATGGGATACAATCCGCTTCCGTCACCGGCTTTAACAAAAACTGAAAGGCATGTACTTCGTATCCATTTACCGCATAGTCCTTAAAGTTAGTAGTAAAGACGATTGGCACATCCTTGGAAACGGTTCGTATAAACTGTGCCGTTTCAATGCCCGATCGATGTGGCGTTTCCACGTCCAGAAAAAACAAATCAGTTTGCACGACACTTTCTCCGCTAATATCAAGCCCTGAGGAAACCGCAAACAAACGAACCGCGATTTTTATCTTTTTCGCCGCATTCTCTATCACCCACTGCAAATGCTGCTTTTGGGCTTCATTGTCTTCCAAAATCGTAATATTCAGCTTCATATATGCACCCGCCCCCAAATTTCACGTCAAAAAAATGGGTTTTCACGACAAATCTATTTTCTTTTTCCTTTAATCTGCTAATATGATTATATCATTAGATAGATAACAATATCAAGGAAAGCTGGTGGAAAAATGAAAACAAAGTTTTCATGGTTGAAAGGGTTAATGGCTTCTGCCGCCTGCATTGTCAGCGCAGTAGCGGTACTGACTAGCCAAACGCCCTGCTTAGGTCAGTACTATCAGCCGGAGGTGCCGGAGAAGCTCAGGAAGTAACGGAGAAGAAAAGGGTGAGTCCGATGTGCTAAGCTATGCAACACAAGAACTTTAATGCTTCAATCGGCCAGAAAGCTTAACTGAGAAGTTGCGCAGTGAAGCCTTCTGTTGTCTATTTCGTTCATTATGTGGTTTTATTAGCTCATATGTAGATTAGACCTTCACTTAGCTTAATGCTTACGCTACTATTTTTTCAATAAATAAGTTGAGGATAAAACGATAACTCACTTTATTGTGACGATAGTATACACATTTGATTTAGAAAGGAACATAATCATGAAGAAATTTATATCTTTAGCATGCGTTTTTTCGATTCTTGCTTGTTCTTTTTCTTTCACAGCTTATGCTGTTGATATTTCTTCGCAAGATAAAGCCGTAGAGGCTGTAACCGGTTTTGCGCCTCAAGAACCTAATCTAAAACCGTATGAATCGTATGGCGAGAACTTTTATGCTAAAGCAACAAATGGTACTGATGTTGCTGAAAGAATAGGCAATGTCATTTATATTAATGGCGAGAAATTTGCAACTATTCATGTCACTAATAACACAGGAGTTGAGCCGCGAAGCGGTTGGATCACACAGGAAAATTGTCTGTACGGTACTACCCCTAGCGATTACACCAAGCTTATTTCTTCAAGAGATATAGATGTTAACTTTGAAAAAGGAATTGTAGCTAATGAGACTGCTGGTTTTGCGATTTTAATTAGTGAGCTTATTCCTGAGTTTGGAGTTGCCACAGCCGTAGCTGCTGCAATAATTAATGCAGCTGTAGATTCCAAATATGCTTATGCAAAAACAGTTTATTTCCACGAAATAGTTAAAGGATATAAAGATTTTCCAAATCTATGGCAGCAGGTAAATTGTACGTATTATTTTGATCAAGCTCACACTCAATACGCAACGAGCGGTACGTATTATCAATCTTGGGCTTAATCACCATCATACAAACTTAAAATAGTGTTTTGTATGCGCTATTATTGCGGAACATTCATATCTGTCCAAGGCACTCCTCTTTTCAGAGGAGTGCTTTGGACAACTCATTTTCTGTGTTACATGACAGATATGCTGAAATAAAGGTCAATTCTTATGCAAAATAAAATTGTTATAATATTTGAATCACAAAGCCATAACATACTTAGAGGAATTAATCTATGAACTATCTTTTAAATTCTATAGAAGTATGAAGGAAAACTTATGTGTTAGCCAAGTTAGATAACATCAGATTTATTTTCGCTATTTCTATTTTAGTATTATTCACCAACTTAGAGGGTTAAATTAATTATGGATACTCTATTTTTTCTTATAATAGTCGGCCTCTTAAGTCAAATCTACGCATGCACTCATTTTTTTGAAGAGTCCAAACTAGAACTATCAGAAAAATTGCGTGTTATGAATTTTTCGCACGATCGATTATTCGCTTATAGCCGTACCATTGTATTTATAATATTGATCGATTTTTTGATCGTTCATTTTTTCCCAAAAATCACTCTATCAAAGCTTATCATTGTCCTTTTGATCCTAGTATTTACTATCATACATATTTGGGTTTACTTATTCAGTATGGCAGCGTATGATTTACTGAAAAAATGAAGAAGAGGATAAGCCACGGGGACTCTTGCCCCTCCCCCTCCGGCGCTACAATAGCGTTAAGAGCAGGTGTGCGTTTTATCCAACGTTTTCAGTTTAAACAAGTAAAAATCAGGACATGGAAGTGAAGCCTTTTCGTGTTTAGAATACGGGAGTGACTTGATGAAAAAGCATGCTATGAAAGGATATCTTCTTACTGCCCTTGCCTTTCTAATCTTATGCTTGGTTTTCAATATTGATATCCTGACAGTCGGAATGAAAAGAGAATTCCAGTATGTATTATTGCATTCTTTCCAAATAATTTACACGTTGATCATAGTTTTGCTCGTTTTCTTGTTATATATCTGTGAGAAGAATATTAGCGAATCTAAACTATGGTTGGTCGATCTGACCATGTTTGTTATTCTCATAATGGTCAGCATAAACGGCAAAGCTTATCTTCAAATGTTCCCGAACATGTATATCGCGTTAACCTATGCAGTACTAGCAATCAAACATTGGGTGACTTCCAAGAAGTGAGCAAAACGACATAGGATACCGATCGCCTTGTGGCTAGGAGGAATTTCTTTTATTTTGCAACGCGCGCTTTTCATCATTTATTTTATCGCTAGAACCAGCATCCCCGCAGTCCAGATCAAAACGTTTTATCGCCGCTCAGCCGTAATTCGTGATCAGTTTATTTTTGCTTTCCTTTTGCGCTGGCAAGCCTTCTCGTATTTTATATTATATTTTCACCGCTTTGTTGCTTGCTACCATAATATTTTAAAGGTATATTGATAGTAAGAAAGAAAAATGCTACAGTACCGTATTTTATCGCAACAAGAAATTCGAGGGATGTCATGAAAGTAAAAGCTCTGACACGAATTACGATCGTCCTAATACTTTTTGTCGCTGTTTGCACCGTTGGCAGCATGGCTCAATCGGTTTATTTGGAAAACCGCGTTTTGACCGCTGTGCCGTTGCACATGGTTCTTCTCATTGAAACTGGGATAGGGTTATTCCTATGTCTTTTCATTGCATTTCTTGGATGGTTTCTCAAGAAACAATGTAATCACAAGGAAATTTAAAAATTATGGAGAAGCGATATAAAATTGCGCAAGGGTTATTTATTGTTTATTTGGTCCTGCTGGTCTGGCTGATCTTATTGAAGCTGCAATTTTCATTTACAGCCTTACTAGGTGCACGTCACGTTAACTTTATTCCCTTTTATTATACGGAGCAAGCCGGTAGCAGCTTTCACATCAGCGAAGTTATGAATAATTTATTGGTTTTCGCTCCATTTGGCATTTTTCTAGGTATACTGAAAAACGATACGCGGTTTCTTCATAAGATAATAGGTATTGCAATTTTCAGCCTTGCGCTTGAAACCGCGCAGTTTGCTTTTGCAATCGGCAGAGCAGATATTACAGATGTTATATCCAATACCCTAGGCGGCATGTTAGGCATTTTACTGTATGCAATCTTGCTTAAAATCTTTAAAAACAAGAAGAAATTAGACGGAGTTCTTACCACGTTGGCCGGTATTTTTACGTTTTTGGTGATTGGGCTATTCGCGGTAGTTATAGTCGCTAATTGGAATGCCGAATAAGACATAGGGGGGGTGCGACGATTTGCGTTTCGTCGCATCCCCCTTTTTAATTTCCTATCGCGTTACAAAATATTTCAGCTTTCCTCCATAAACATCCGGTCAAACGCTTCGCGCGTGACCCAGACGGCGGCGCCGCCGGCGGGAGCGGAGGCGGTCACGTTCCCCTCCCCATCAACGGTAACGGGCGTGGTGCATTTACCCAGCGCGTCTACCAGCGTTTTACCGACAAGGCGGCTGCCGACATACATCCGTTTTTCGCCGCCGGTCGAATCCGAAAGCAGCATGGCAAGGCCGGAATCCGGGTGCTCCGCATCCCCCTCGCGTGTGAAACCGACGACGTTTGCATCGTCAAAATAATCGTGCAATTCACCATAGGCCAAATTGGCGCGTACCCATAATAGACGTTTCAACCCGGCCACGGGCGCGATCCCGTCATGCGGCACGCCGTACAGGTCGCCATAGAACACGCATGGCAACCCCTGCCCGCGCAGTAAAATCAGCGCATAAGCGGGCGCTTTGAACCATGGCTGAATAAAGGTTTGCAGCGCCTGCCCGGGTTGGGTATCGTGGTTGTCGACAAAGGTGACCGCCTGATCGGGCGCGGCCTGCACAAGCGTGCCATCCAACAGCTTCGATAAATCGTAGTTACCGTTTGCCCCGGATATGTCGAACAGATGGAAGTGCAGCGGTACGTCGAACAGACGCATGCCCGCGCCGCCCTCCAGATAGCCTAAGAGCCGCTCAACCTCCGGGCTCCAATACTCGCCGACGGCGGGCAGCTCGCGCCCGGCATGCCGCCGCATCTCGCCCAGCCAATCCGTGTAAAAATCGCGCTGCATATGCTTTACCGCGTCCAGCCGCAAACCATCCGGATGAACCGTATCCAGATACCAGCAGCCCCAGCGCTTCAGTTCTTCCACCACATCGTGGTTGGTCAGCGCCAGATCGGCTCCCATAAGATAATCGAAATTGCCGTGCTCGGGGTCGACCTGTTCATCCCACCGCTTGCCTTCAAACAGATAAATGCCGCCCGTTTTCGCGCCATCGTCCCAATCGGTGCCGTTGAAATGCGTCCAGTTCCACTGAAAGCCCGAATATTTGCCCGCGCGCCCCGGAAAGGTGAATTTCGTCCACGCGGCGATCTCGCGCTCATCTCCCACGGCCTTTTCCCGGTTATCGGAAGCATCCGGCGTGGCGCGCACGTGCTCCAACTCATCCGCGCCCATTTTATGGTTCATCACGATATCCGCCCATACGCGCACGCCAGCCTGCTGCAAGGTACGCACAGCGGCAAGGTATCTTTCCCGCGTGCCGTATTTCGTCCGCACGGTGCCCTTTTGATCAAATTCACCCAGATCGAACAGATCGTAAACGCCGTAGCCCACGTCGGCCGCGCCGTTCGCACCCTTATAGGCGGGCGGCAGCCAAATATCGGTGATACCGAGCGCGGCGATATTTGGGGCCTGCTTCTCCCAGCGGCTCCAAAGGCATCCGTTTTCGGGCAAGTACCATTCAAAGCCCTGTAACATGGTTTGGTTCTGCATCGTTTCATCCTCTCTCTATGTAAATGGAAAAACGCCGTCCCCCGCAGCGGGAGCGGCGTTTGCGCTGTCAATTACGCGGCGTTTTGCGCGAAGCTTCCAAGGAATCCGCGCGGACCATGAACACCTCGGCTACCGAAAGGTGGGCGTCCGAATAGGTCCAGCCCTCGCGGCCGGTCAGCTGCTGCATGATGATATCGAACCCGTGGCGTTTCTGTTCGTTATTTTCCGCAAACTGTACGCATCCCTCGCCAATGATGGACGAAAACGCATAGCTATACTGGCAGGCCACGTCGCCGCCTTCTATCACACCGTCCTCGATATCCATCTCAAAGCAAACGTGCGGGTCGGCGCGCATCGCGTCGATCTTTTTGCCCTTTAAACCGCTGTGGAAATACAGGGTCAGCCCATTATTATCCCACTCATAGCCAAAGTTCATGGGAATCACGTAAGGCTTGCCCTCCGCGATCATGGCAATGCGGCACACCTTGCAGGCTTTTAAGATCGCCTCGATATTTTCACGGCCTGTGACTTCTCTATCTTTTCTTCGCATCGTAGTACCTCAAGAATTATGGTCGGACACGTGGAACTGCTTTAGGTTGCCGATTTTTTCCGCGCGCTTATCCATCTCCGCGCAGACCTCGGCAAGTGAAACGCCGCACTCGTTCATCATCACCATCATGTGATAGAACACGTCGTTAATTTCGCCTACCAGCTCCTCTTTATCGCCGTTTTTTGCGGCGATGATGGTTTCGGCGCATTCCTCGCCGACCTTTTTCAGCATTTTATCTAGGCCCTTCTCGAACAGGTAACAGGTATACGAACCTTCCTGCGGTTCGGCCCTGCGCTGCCCGATCACGGCCTCCATTTGTTCAAATGAATTCAATATAAAAACCTCTTTTCTAGTTAGGAAGTAGGCGGTAGGAATTAGAAGTTATGGAATCGCGCGTCGCGCGATCATTTTAATATCCGGCATGGCCGGATTCCGCCAATCCTACCGCCTACCGCCTAATTATTTTTCTCCCACAGCGTGGTATAAAAGCAGGTGCGGTTTCCCGTGTGGCAGACCGGCCCCTTGGGCGTACCTATGTAGATCAGGGTATCGTCGTCGCAGTCGGACAGGATTTTTGTTACATAAATAAAATTGCCCGACGTCTCACCCTTGTTCCAAAGCTTTTGGCGCGAACGCGAAAAGAACCAGGCGGTGCCGCTCTCCATTGTCCGGCGCAGCGCTTCCTCGTTGGCGTAGCCCAGCATGAGCACCTCGCCGTTCCGTTCATCCTGACAAATGACCGGAATGAGCTCGGCCTTGATAAAAAATTTCGATAGTTCCATTTTACAACCTCACCGGGATATTCTTTTCGTTTAAATGCCGCTTGACCTGCCCGACCGTCAGCTCGCCATAGTGAAATAGGCTGGCGGCAAGCGCCGCGTCGCACGCGGTCTCTTCAAACACCTCGGAAAAATGATCGAGACTGCCGCAGCCGCCCGAAGCGATCACCGGGATACCGACCACATCCACAACCGCGCGGGTCAGTTCCAGATCAAAGCCGGATTTGGTACCATCCTTATCCATGGAAGTGAGCAGTATCTCGCCCGCGCCGCGCTCGTACACCTCTTTGGCCCACGCGACCGCGTCCACGCCGGTGGACGTACGCCCGCCCGCGACATATACTTCAAACCCGGAGGGCGTTTTGCCCGTTCGACGGCCGTCGATCGCTACAACGACGCACTGGCTGCCGTACTTTTCAGCAGCTTCGCCCACCAGCGCGGGGTTTTTGACCGCCGCCGAATTGACCGATATTTTATCCGCGCCCGCGCGCAGGATTTCTTTAAAATCGTCCACCGTGCGGATGCCGCCGCCCACGGTAACGGGCACGAACACCTCGCGGCAGGTGCGGCGCACCACGTCCGCGATCGTATCGCGTCCATCCGAGGTGGCCGTGATATCGAGAAACACGATCTCGTCCGCGCCCTCGCGCGAATAAAACTTCGCCAGTTCGACCGGGTCGCCCGCGTCGCGCAAGCCCACGAAGTTTACGCCCTTAACGACCCGCCCATCCTTTACATCCAAACAAGGGATGATGCGTTTGGCAAGCATACAAAAACCCCTTTCTATTAATTAGTAATTAGGAATTAGGAATTAGTAGTTAGGAATAATAGTGGCCGCCGCAGGCGGCTTATTGAATAATCGCGCAAAGCGCGATACCGCCAACGCCTCACTCCTCACTCCTAATTCTATTTTGCGGCGGCGATGGCCGCCGCAAGATCAAGCGTGCCCGCGTAGACCGCTTTGCCCGCGATCGCTTCATCGATGCCGAGGGCCTTGAGTTTCTTGATATCCTCGATCGTAGATACGCCGCCGGACGCGACGATCCCGCACGAAACAGCTTGCCGCAGCGCGGCAAGCTGGTCAAAGCTAGGGCCTTCCAGCATGCCGTCTTTTTCAATATCGGTAAAAATAATGGTCTGAACGCCGTACTGCTCCATGCGTTTGGCAAAGGAGATATAATCCACGCCGGAATCGCGCACCCAGCCCTCGGTGCGGACCGTGCCGCCCCGCGCGTCGATGCCAACGGCGATCTTATCCCCATATTTGCGCACCGCTTCGCGGACGAACGGCGGGTTTTTGATTGCCGCCGAACCGATCACCACGCGGGACACGCCGAGCGCCAGCACAACATCGACATCCTCCATCGTGCGGATGCCGCCGCCCAGCTCTACCGCCGCGCCCGCGTCGCGCAGCACGCGGCGCACCACGTCGTAATTGCGCTGGGAGCCGTCCTTGGCTCCGTCCAGATCAACCATATGGATGAGCGATGCGCCCGCCGCCAAAAAGCTGCGCGCGGTCTCCACCGCGTCCTCCGCCACCTTGTGGGCCGTGTCATAATCGCCCTTTTGCAGGCGCACGCATTGACCGTTTTTTAAATCGATCGCCGGTAAAATTCTCATTTCCCCACCTCCGTGAGTTTCGCAAAGTTTTGAAGCATCCGCAAACCGACTTCCCCGCTTTTTTCCGGGTGAAACTGGCAGCCGAACACATTGCCGCGCGCCACCATGGCGGGTACCTCGGCGCCGTAATCGGTCACACAGGCAAGATCCGCCGCATCGGCGGGTTTTGCCATAAAACTGTGCACGAAGTACACGCAGTCGCCGTCCTGTATGCCCGCGGTCATCGCGTTGGGCCGCAAAACACGCAGCGTGTTCCAGCCGATCTGCGGCAGCTTATACGCAGTCTCGATGCGCTCAATACGGCCGGGCAGCAGGCCCAGCCCCGTGCACGGGCGCACCTCGTCGGACTCTTCAAACAGCATTTGCATGCCAAGGCAAATGCCGAGAAACGGTTTTTCCCCCGCCGCCTTTTTCACCGCGTCCGTCAGCCCCGATGCGGTAAGCGCCGCCATGGCGTCCGGAAACGCGCCCACGCCGGGCAGGATGAGGGCGGCGGCGTTTTCGAGATCCGCCGCAGTGTCCGCGATTTTATTTTCATATCCCAGATAATCCAGCGAATTATGTACGCTCATCAGGTTTCCCGCGCCGTAATCCACTATCCCAATATAGCTCATAATACTCCTTCTTTATGGTGCACCGCTGCCCTTTGGCCTTCCCCCGACGAGGGGAAGGTGGCGCGCGCAGTATGCGCGTGACGAATAGGGGGCTGAACGGAAAGCGCCTTGAAAGAACGGAGCGCTACTGTTTCGGTACGCCCGCCCTTACGCCCCCCTTCAGACCCGCGCTTCGCGCGGCCCAGCTCCCCCCTCGTCGGGGGGAGCCTATAGGGCGTATGTCACTTATTTACCTCTTGCTTGCCCATAACTTGTCGTTGCGACGCCTGCCAAAGCGCACCTCAAATCAAAGTACCCCCTTGGCGGAAAGCACGCCGCCGCCGGTTTGGGTCACGGCCTGCTTCAGCGCACGGGCCAGCGCCTTGAAGAGCGCTTCCGTAATATGGTGCGCGTTATCACCGTATTCAGCTTTTAAATGCAGCGTCAGTCCGGCGTTCATGGACAGCGCGCGCATGAACTCCACCGTCAAACAGGTATCGTAGCTCCCGCACATCGGCTGGGGCATGGGCGCGTCGAATACCAAATAGGGCCGCCCCGAAATATCGAGCGCGCAAAAGCCAAGCGCTTCGTCCATGGGTACAAACGCCTGACCAAACCGCGCGATGCCCGCCTTGTCGCCCAGACATTTACTCAGCGCCTGACCGAGCGCGATGCCGCAATCCTCCACCGTGTGGTGTCCGTCCACCTCCAGATCGCCCTTGCAGCGAAGCGTCAGGCCAAAACCGGAATGCACGGCGAAGGAACACAGCATATGATCAAAAAAGCCGATGCCGGTGTCGATCTGCCGCTCACTGCCGTCCAGATCGAGCGTCAGCGCGATATCGGTCTCTTTGGTTTTCCGCGTGATCTCAGCTTTCCGCATCTTCCGTTTCCTCCTGAAAGCGCACGGCGATGGAGTTTGCGTGCGCGTTTAAATGCTCGGCCTCTGCCAAGGCGATAATATCGTTTGCATAGCCCGCGAGCGCGTCCCGCGTGTATTCGATCACGCTGGTCTTTTTAAGAAAGGTATCGGTCGACAGCGGCGAGAAAAACCGCGCCGTACCTGAGGTGGGCAGCACGTGGCACGGGCCCGCCATATAGTCGCCAAGCGGCTCGGGCGCGTACCCGCCCAGAAAGATCGCGCCCGCGTTGTGCAGATAAGGCAGCCACTCGCGCGGCTCGGCGGTGACGATCTCCAGATGCTCGGGCGCGACCTGATCGGCCACGCGGCAAGCATCCGCCAGCTCCTCGAATACGATCGCGCAGCCGTAGTTTTGAACGCTTTCACGGATGATATCCCAGCGCGGCATTTGCTTGCCCTGCCGCTCCATCTCGCACGAAATGGCTTGCGCCTGCGCCATCGAATCGGTCAGCAGCACGGCCGAAGCCAACCGATCGTGCTCGGCCTGAGAAAGCAGGTCGGCCGCGACATACGTCGGGTCGGCCGTGTGGTCGGCGATAACCAGCACCTCGGACGGTCCGGCGATCATATCGATATCCACCGTGCCGTAAGCCAGCTTTTTCGCCGCCGCGACAAAGGCGTTGCCCGGGCCGACGATCTTATCCACCTGCGGGATAAAGCCCGCCCCAAAGGTAAGCGCCGCGACGGCCTGCACGCCGCCCACCGCGATCACGGTGTCGACGCCCGCGATCTTGGCCGCGGCGAGCACTTCCTTCGACATATTCTCCGTCGGCGGGGTGACCATGATGAGCTCCCCTACCCCCGCGACCTTGGCGGGAATGGCGTTCATCAGCACCGAGGACGGATAGGCCGCCGTGCCGCCCGGCACATACAGGCCGACGCGGGAAAGACCGCGCACGGTCTGCCCCAGCGTTTCACCCGGCGCGCGCTGCCACTGCCAGCTTTTCGCCAGCATTTGCTCGTGATAATCGCGGATATTGGCCGCCGCCTTTTCCAGCGCCGCGATCAGCCCCGGCTCGCAGCTGTCATACGCTCGCTCAAGCAGCTCCCGCCCGACGAGATAGGGCTTTTGCTTATCGAATTTTTCCGCGTATTCACAAACCGCGTCAAAGCCGCGCGCCTGCACGTCGTCCATGATCGCGCGCACGGTCTGTTCGATATCGCCGCGCGCGCCCGCGGCGCGCGCCTTCATCTCGCGCAGAACAGCATGCTCAGCCGTCCCGTCCGCGAGGACTGTTTTTAAAAACACTTTCAATCCCTCCAGGAATTAGTAATTCATAGTTAGTAATTAGTAATTGTGGAAGCGCGCCTTGCGCGCAACTTTTATTACAAATAGACACTATTTCTGTCAGACATCGAAAGCCTGACGCTTAGCTCCTAATTACTAATTACTCATTCCTAATTACTAATTATCAAGGTCCTTTATCACCGTTTGAATAGCCGCCTTTTTCATTTTGGCGGAAGCGAGGTTTACGATGACGCGCGCGGAAACGGGCGCCACGTCCTCGATGACCTCGAGGCCGTTCTCCTTTAGCGTCGTGCCGGTCTCCACGATGTCGACGATCGCGTCCGCCAGCTCTAAAAGCGGCGCTAGCTCGACCGAGCCCTCGATCTTAATGGTCTCCACATCCATGTTCTTGCGGCTGAAAAACGCCTTGGTCACATTCGGGTACTTCGTCGCGATGACCGGGGTCTTATAGCCGCCGTAAGCGTCCTTGCCCTTCTTGGTGGCCAACGCGAAGCGGCATTTGCCAAAGCCCAGATCGACCATTTCGTAAAAGCTGCCGCCCTTTTCCATGATCGTATCCTTGCCGACCACGCCCATGTCGCACACGCCGTGCTCAACGTAGGTGATCACATCCGCCGCCTTGGCGAGCACGATCTCCACGCCCTTATCGGGCAGCGCGAAGATCAGCTTGCGCGAGCCCGCTTCCAGTTCGGATATATCATAGCCCGCGTTACCCAGCAGCGCAAGCGTTTTCTTTTCCAAGCGGCCCTTGGTCAGCGCGATGCGCACGGTGCCGCGGCGCTCGGCCGCTTCGGGCTTGGCGCCGGAAAGCAGGCTGTCCGCCACGCTTTCCACATCGATGCCGAAGCCGCCCGCGGGCAGATCGCGCCCAAACTTCGCGCACAGCGCGTTATAGCGCCCGCCGGAAAGGATGGCGGCGCCCGCACCGCCGATATAGCCGCGGAACATCACGCCGGTGTAGTAATCCATTTCGTGCACCAGCCCGAGATCGATCATAACCCGATCGCCGCAGCCCACTTTTTCCAGCGCGGCATACAGGCGGCGCAAGTAGGAAACCGCGCCCAGCACGCGCACGTTGCCGGTAAGCGTTTCCACCTCGTCCAGCACCTCGATACCGCCGAAAAGCTGCGGCATGGCGCGCAGCGCGCGCGCGGCCGAGCGGTCGGCGTAAGGCTCCAGCGCGTCGCCAAGGGCGGCAAAGGATTTGTTCTCGATCAGGCGGCGAATGGATTCCGCCGTCTGTCCGTCCACGCCCAGCGCTTCGATCAGCGCCTTGTAGATTTCCGCGTGGCCCAGCTCGATGCGGAAGCTGTCCGCGCCCGCCTGCCGCAGCGCCCCAAACGCGGCGGAGAGAATATCGCGGTCGGCTTCCAGACCGTCCGCGCCGATCAGCTCCGCGCCGATCTGCAAGAATTCGCCCTTATGTCCGTGATCGCCGCTGACCGAACGGAATACCTTTTGGCTGTAATACAGCTTGACGGGCAGCGCCGTATCGCTCAGACGCGTCGCCGCGACGCGGGCGATCGGAGTCGTATTGTCCGGACGGGCGACGCAGATGCGGCCCGACCGGTCGATGATCTTCAGCATGTTTTCCTGATCGAGTTCCGGGTTGGCCGCGTGGAACACATCGAAATACTCTACCGCCGGCGTAATAATCTCGCTGAAGCCCTGTGTTTCAAGCGCTGTGCGGATGGCGGCCTCTGTCTGACGCAGCGCCTTGCACGAAGCAAAGAGCAGGTCTCTCGTGCCCTCAGGCGTGGAAATGCTAAAACGGTTCATGTCTCTCCGTTATCTCCTTCATTACTTTATCGCGTTAAAATAATACCACGGAAAACACATCCTGTCAAGCCCTTCCTTTGTTTTCTTATGCAAACAGGCTGATCTGGGTGGTTTTGGGCATGGAGCCCAGCGCGCCGATCTGATCCAGCAATTCAATGACAGACTTGGATACCTTGGGGCAACGCACGGCGAGCTCCTCGGCGGAGAGGAAGTTACCGTTTCCACGCTCCTCCACGATGTTCAGCGCCGCTTGCTCGCCAATGCCGGGCATTGAGGTGAACGGCGGGATCAGGCCGGTCTCCGTGACCAAAAAGGTCGTCGCGTCCGAAGCGTAAACGTCCATCGGCTCAAAGGTAAATCCGCGGCGGTAAAACTCGTGGCAAACCTCAAGCGTTACCATCATTTCCTTTTCTGCCGCGGTGATGGTCTTTTCGCGGTCCTTCATTTGCAGTTCCCGCATTTTGTCCAGACACACCTTGTCGCCCCGGATCATGCAGGATGCGTCAAAGCCCTTGGCGCGCACGGAGAAATACGCCGAATAGAACGCCAGCGGCCGGTGCACCTTGAACCACGCGATGCGGAACGCCATCATAACATAAGCGACCGCGTGCGCCTTGGGGAACATATACTTGATTTTTTTGCAGGAATCGATATACCAGTCCGGCACGTTTTGTTCCAGCATGGCGGCTTCCATTTCCTCGGTCAGGCCCTTGCCCTTTCGGACGGATTCCATGGTCTTGAACGCCAGCTTGGGCTTAACGCCCTGCAAAATCAGATAGTTCATGATATCGTCGCGGCAGCATATACAGCCGGAAAGCGGAATGCCCTTGCGGACCAGCTCGGCCGCGTTGCCCAGCCACACATCCGTGCCGTGGGACAGGCCGGAAATAGAGACCAGCTCCGCGAAGGTGGAGGGATGCGTCTCCTTTACCATGCCGCGCACGAACTTGGTACCGAACTCCGGCACGGCGACACAGCCGAGGTCGCCCAAAATGGCATCGGTATCCGGGTTTTCGCCCGTGTATTTCAGCGCCTTGCAGCTATGGAACAGGCTCATCGTCTCCGGGTCGTCCAGCGGAATCTCCTGCGCGTTGACGCCGGTCAGATTTTCCAGATGACGTATCATGGTCGGATCATCATGGCCGAGCTCGTCCAGCTTGAGCAGGTTGGCGTCGATCGAGTGGTATTCAAAATGGGTGGTGATGATATCGGAATCCGGGTCGTCTGCCGGGTGCTGCACCGGGCAGATGTCGTAGATCTCGATCTCTTTGGGCACGACGACCACGCCGCCCGGATGCTGGCCCGAGGTACGGCGCACGCCCGTGCAGCCCGCAGCAAGGCGATTTTCTTCCGCGCGCGAGCATTCGATGCCGCGCTCGTCCATATATTTTTTGACATAGCCGTAGGCCGTCTTTTCCGCGACCGTGCCGATCGTGCCCGCGCGGAACACATGGTCGTGTCCGAATATCTCGCCCGTGTAATAGTGGATACGGGACTGGTATTCGCCCGCGAAATTTAGATCGATATCGGGCACCTTATCGCCCTCAAAGCCCAAGAAGGTCTCAAACGGTATGCCGAAGCCCTCCTTGGTGAGCGGCTTGCCGCAGTTGGGGCACAGCTTATCCGGCAGATCCACGCCGCAGGAATACTCGTCGTGCCACTCGATATACTTATCATCCGGGCACAAATAATGCGGCGGCAGTGAATTTACCTCCGTGATATCCGAGGTAAACGCCGCGAACGACGAACCGACCGAACCGCGAGAACCGACCAAGTACCCGTCCGACAGAGACTTGGTCACCAGCTTCTGCGCGATGATGTACATGACCGCGTAGCCGTTGCCGATGATGGAGTTCAGCTCGCGGTCCAGACGCGCCTGTACCAGCTCGGGCAGCGGGTCGCCGTAGATGCGCTTCGCTTTTTCATAGCTCATATTGCGCAGATCTTCCTCCGCGCCGTCGATATGGGGCGGGTAGTTTTCGCGCGGCACCGGGCGGATGATATCGCACCAATCCGCCACCATGTTGGTGTTTTTCACGACCACCTCATACGCGCGGTCGGCGCCCAGATAGGAAAATTCCTTTAGCATCTCATCCGTCGTTTTCAGGTATAGGGGCGCTTGGTTATCCGCGTCGCCGAAGCCCTGCCCCGCCATGAGGATGCGGCGGAACGCTTCGTCCTCGGGCTCTAAAAAGTGCACGTCGCCCGTGGCGCAGCAAGGCTTGCCGAGCTTGTCCGCGATCGCGAGAATCTTGCGGTTCCAATCGCGCAGCTGCTCCTCGTCCTTTGCCATGCCCTTGGCAAGCATAAAGTTGTTGTTGCCGGTCGGCTGTATCTCTAAATAATCATAAAAGGAGGCAAGACGTTCCAGCTCCGCGTCCTCCGCGCCGCCCGTCATGGCCCGGAACACCTCGCCCGCTTCGCAGGCCGAACCGAAGATCAGCCCTTCGCGGTGGCGGATCAGCTCGCTGCGCGGCATGATGGGGCGTTTGTTGTAGTATTCCAAAAAGCTTTTGGAGATCAACTGGTACAGGTTGCGCAACCCGGCCTGATTTTTGACCAGAATGATGAAATGATACCGGGGCAGGTTTTTCAGCTTGTTTTTGCGATCGGTCTGCGCGGCCAGCACGGGATTGATATCGGAAACCGTTACCGCGTGGAACTCCTCCTGCAAGCGGGTGAGCAGCTTGACAAAAATGCGGCCCAGCACGGCGGCGTCCTCGCTGGCGCGGTGGTGCTCAAAGGGACCTACCTGCAGCTCCTTGGCCAGTATATTCAGCTTGAACTTGTGCAGATGCGGCAGCATCATACGCGACATTTCCAGCGTATCGATCGAGGTAAACTCCTTTTCGATCGAAAGCCGTTTGCATGCCGTGCGTAAAAAGCCCATATCAAAGCCCGCGTTGTGCGCGACAAAGGGGTACGCCCCCGCCCAGTCGAGGAATTTGGGCACGGCTTCGGCAAGCTCGGGCGCGTCCGCGACCGTTTCATCCGAAATGCCGGTCAGCTTTGTGATCTCCTCCGGGATCGGCTTGTGAGGATTGACGTAGGTTTGGAACGAATCCATGATCGCGCCGTCCTTGACGCGCACGGCCGCGATCTCGGTGATCTCCTCGCTCGCGGGATTGAGGCCGGTGGTCTCCAGATCGAATACGATGAAGGTGCCGTTCAGCGGCTCGTTGGATTTGCCGCGCACAACGGAGATCGTGTCCTCATCGTTGATATAGTACGCCTCGACGCCGTAAATGATCTTCATATCGCCGATGACATCCTTTTGCTTGCCCTCCTGCGCGTGCAGCGCTTCGGGGAAAGCCTGCGCCACGCCGTGGTCGGTGATCGCCATCGCGCGGTGGCCCCAGCTGGCCGCGCGGCATAAAAGCGCGGAGGTCGCGCTCATACCGTCCATCGCGGACATATTGGTGTGCAGATGCAGTTCGACGCGCTTCAACCCTTCGGCCTTATCCTGCCGCATGGGCTTTTTGGCCTTGACGATGGCGGTCGGCTCCAACACCATTTCCTTGGCAAAGGAATCAAAGGTCATTTTGCCCTGTACGGTGCAGTAAAGCCCGGGCTTGATGCTCGATGCGATATCGCCCGCCTTATCGGCGGGAAAAAACTTGCTGATCCGTACCGAGTTGGTGCGGTCGGTCATATCGAAAGCGAGCTTGACATAGTCCTTGCCCGTTTTTTTGCTCTTGATATCGCGGTGATCGGTAAAGAACACCTCGCCTTGAATGGTGACCATATCGTACGCCATCACGGCTTCATTGACCGAAACGATCGGGTCCTGCATCAGCTTGCCGAACAGCAGATCGGTCTCGCGCACCTTTTCGGTGCGGGGGCGGGCGTAGGCTCCGCCCTCCTGCCGGGGCGCGGGGCGCGGCTTTTTGGGCTTCGGCTCGGCCGCTGCGGCGGCCTGCGCTTCGTTTGCAATCGCCTTTTGCAGGATCTTTTCGCGGTGCTCTTCCGCGAGCGGCGCATCGTAAGCGTCCGTTTCGGCACGGACGGCGCGCACCGGACAGGGCGTGCCCAGCTCGTCCGCGATGCGGCGTTCCAGCTGGCGAAGCGCAACGGCAAAATGCTTTTCGCTCACCTCGTCCATGGGAACGGACACGCCGCCGTCCTCATACCGCCAAGCGTCCGCGCGCAGCAGGCCGCGGGCGGACGGCATGCGAAACGCCATGTCTTCATATAGGGTTTCGATATAGGCGGGCGTCGGCTCGCTCAGCTCGTAGCGCGGCTCGACAAAGACACGCTTTAAATCGTAAGCGCTCGCGATACAGCTTTCCACCTCGCGCAGCTGCGCGCGGCTGACCACGGTATCGTGCAGGTCCAGCTCGACCACCATCACCGTTTTATCGTCGCCAAACGCCAGCGAGCGCACCTCGCCCCCGGCGAGTTGCTGCGTCGCGATGCTGTCCCTGCACCGCTCAAAAAAGTCTGTCAGTTTACCCGGCACGTTGCATACTCCAGTCTCTACTCCAAGTGCTATCGCAACGGGCGGCCTTTGGCCGCCCGTATGCCTTTCCCGATATGCTGATCAAGGCGAAGCGTTGCCTGCATGAAAAGGCAGGCAGCTCTTTCGGATCAAGCTTCATTGAACTTTGCTATTTCTTCCATCAGCGCGTCGACCAACTGCGCCTGCGGCACCTTGCGGAGGATCTCGCCCTTGCGGAACAGCAGGCCTTCGCCGTCGCCGCCCGCGATGCCAAGATCGGCCTCGCGCGCTTCGCCCGGACCGTTGACCGCGCAGCCCATGACGGCCACCTTGAGCCGCTTGCCCGTGACCGAAGCGCAGCGCTGTTCAACTTCCTTTGCAATACGGATCAGATCGATGCGTGTGCGCCCGCAGGTCGGGCAGGAGACGACGTTTACGCCGTCGTCGTTACGGCCCACGGCCTTTAAAATCGAGTACGCCGCGTGAATCTCGCGCACCGGGTCGTCGGTCAGCGAAACACGGATGGTATCGCCCACGCCGAGCGCGAGCAGGCCGCCGATCCCGGCGGCTGATTTGACCGTGCCCATGTATTCGGTACCTGCCTCGGTCACGCCCAGATGAAGCGGATAGTCCGTCTTTTCGTGCGCGAGCAGATAGGCCCGCATCGTGTCCGGCACGGAGGAGGATTTCATGGAAAGACAAATATCATCGAAATTGCAGTCGTTAAGCAGCTTGACATGGTACAGCGCGGATTCGACCATGGCGTCGGGCGTCGGCCCGCCGTGCTTTTCAAGGATGTGCCGCTCGACCGAACCGGAATTGACGCCGATGCGGATCGGAATCCCCCGCTCCTTCGCCGCGCGCACGACCTCGTGCACCCGGTCGGCTCCGCCGATATTGCCCGGATTCAAACGGATTTTGTGCACGCCCGACTCAATCGCGGCGAGCGCCAACCGATAGTCGAAATGAATATCCGCAACCACCGGCAGCGGGCTTTCGCGGCAGATCGCGCGGAGCGCCTCGGCCGCTTCTGCGTCCGGCACGGCACAGCGGACGATATGGCAGCCCGCATCGTTAAGGTCTGCGATTTGGCGAAGCGTCGCCTTCACATCCCGCGTGTCGGTATTGGTCATGGACTGCACCGCGATCTTGGCGCCGCCGCCGATCTTTACGCCGCCGACGTCGATCTGTTTTGTCTGTTTCATGCTGTGCCATCTCCTTTTATTTTTTATTTCCCCAGTCAGAGATATCGCTTCGTATTCACATTCCTGTTTGGCGGCGGGATGAGGACACCCCGCCCACATGCGCCAGCATTTCCTTATAAAACGCCCACGGTGTAGCTACCCGCGAAAGATAATGCGGAAAATATCCTGCCCCGTGACGTAGACCATCAAGGCGAGCAGCAGCATCAACCCGGCCGCATGGACGTAGCCCTCGTATTTGGGGGACACGGGCTTGCGGCGAATCCCTTCCAGAATCAGAAATACCAACCGGCCGCCGTCCAGCGCGGGCAGCGGCAGCAGGTTCATCACGCCAAGGTTGATCGAGATAAACGCGACCAGATGGAAGAAATATACCATGCTTTGCTTGGCGGTGTTGGCCATGACCTCGGCCACGCCGACCGGGCCCGAAAGCTGATCGATACCGACCTGACCGGTGACCAGCTGGCCAAGGCTGGACCAGACCAGCCGCGCGTAATTGACCGAGGTCCGCGCGGCCAAATTGATACGCAGCGAAAGCGTCGCTTTTTGCTCGGCAAAGGTCAGGCCGATCAGCTTGCCGCCCGCCCCGTCGTCGATCGTGCGTTCCAAACGAACATCCGGCAGGGTCACGCGCTTGCCATCCCGTTTGACGACGATCTCATACGAGGAATCCTTGCCGCGCGCGAGCGCGGTATCGAAATCCCCGCGCTCTAAAATGTGGTAGCCATCCACCTTGAGCACGGTGTCGCCGGGCTCAAGCGCGCCCGCCGCAGTACTTTCAGGCTGAACAGCTTCCAGCGTAGAGATAATATAACCGCCATTCGGCGCATTGGGCTGCAAAACAAAGCAGACGATCAAAAAGCCGACGATGAAATTCATCAGCGCGCCCGCAACGACAATGAGCATGCGGCGGCGCAGCTTTGCCTTGCCGAAGGAATGCTCGCTTTCGCTTTCGCCGTCCTCCCCCTCCATCACGCATGCGCCGCCGAAGGGCAGCAGCTTCAGGCAGTATAACGTGCCATGATACGTTTTGGAAAACAGCGTCGGCCCCATGCCGATCCAGAACTCGTTTACCTGCACACCGCCCCGCTTGGCGGTGATGAAATGGCCGAACTCGTGCACGATGACGAGCACGCCAAACGCTAGTATTGCAAGGATAATTTGCAGCAAATTGGTGCTCCTTTCAATCAAGAGGGGGAAAATAACAAATCGCTTTTAGCCGTTTACCGCGCGCACGCGCGCCTCGCGGTCGCTTTCCAGAATATCGGAAAGCGTGGGCTCTTTCACAAAGCGCACATCGAGCAGCGCCTTTTCCACGCGCTCCGCGATCTCGTAAAAAGCGATATCGCCGGCAAGGAAAGCGGCAACGGCGGCCTCGTTCGCGCCGCTGAGGACCGCGCCCAGATTGCCGCGCCCCGCGGCCGCACTGCGCGCCAGACGGATGGACGGGAACGCGGTTTCATCCGGTTCGTAAAAGGAAAAGCTGCCCGCTTTCGCAAGGTTCAAACGTTCCGCCTTGCAGGGCAGGCGCGCGGGATAAGTCAGCGCGTACTGGATGGGCAGGCGCATATCGGGCACGCCGAGCTGCGCCAGCACCGCGCCGTCCGCGAACTCGATCGCGGAATGGATGATGCTTTCGCGGTGGATGACGATCTCGATATCCTCCTGCGGCATATCGTACAGCCACATGGCTTCGATCAGCTCAAGGCCCTTGTTCATCATGGTCGCGGAATCGATGGTGATCTTGTTGCCCATCGACCAGTTGGGATGCTGTAACGCCTGCTCCAAGGTGACAGAACGCATTTCGGCGGCTGTTTTACCAAAAAACGGCCCGCCGGACGCCGTGAGGATGATCTTCGCCAGCGGGTTGCCGCCGGCGGCCTGCACGCACTGGAAGATTGCCGAGTGCTCGGAATCCACCGGCAGTATCTTCACATGCTTTTCCCGCGCCCGGTCCATGACCAGCTTGCCCGCACACACGAGCGTTTCCTTATTGGCCAGCGCGATATCGCAGCCCGCGTCGATCGCGGCGAGCGTCGGCTTCCAGACCGACCATGCCGACCACCGCGGTAACCACCGTGTCCGCGCCCGACGCGGCGGCGCAAGTAACCAGACCGTCTTCGCCCGCCAGCACCTCGATATCGGTATCGGCTAGCTTGGTTTTCAGGTCCTTCGCGGCCGCCTCGTCCACCGCGCACACCATTTTCGGGTGCAGCGCACGCGCCTGCTTCTCCAGTAAGTCTATGCGGTGAAATGTGGTCAATGCGGTGATTTCGGCTTCTATCGACGGCAAAATATCGACAGTCTGCGTGCCGATCGAGCCGGTCGAGCCTAAAATTGCAATTTTTTTCATGCCAAGTCCTCGTTTCTTTCCCTTACCAAATCACGCGGAACAGAATTTCCGCCACCGGCGCAACGAACAGCACGCTGTCGAAACGATCGAGCACCCCGCCGTGGCCGGGAAAAATGCTGCCGTAATCCTTAATGCCGGTCTGCCGCTTGATCACGGAGAACGACAGATCGCCTAAAACGCCGAGCACCGCGCCGCCCGCGCCAAGCGCCGCGCCCGCCCAGATCGGCAGCTCAAGATCGAGGAATACGTTCATCAGCACCGCCGCCAGCATGACAAGAAGCGCGCCGCCGATTACGCCGCCTACCGCGCCCTCCACCGTCTTTTTAGGGCTGACGACGGGCGCGAGCTTATGCTTGCCGAAAAACAGCCCGGTAAACAGCGCGCACGTATCCGCGCCCCACGCCGCGAGCAGCGGCAGCAGCACGAGAAACGGACCGTGGTGGTACTCCATCTGGAAAATGCGCAGCAGGGACAGCATCAGGTACGGCACAATGAGCGCGCCGAAAAAGCCCCAAGCAATTTCGCCCGCCCGCATGCTGTCGTGAAAGCGCAGCAAAATAACAAACGAAAGCAGCAGCATCGACAGAACGAGCACCTGCACGACCGCCTGCATGCCAAATTTCACGAGCGAGGAATGCCCCGCGGCGAACAAAAACGAAATGAGGCAGCTAAGCATCAGCATCAGCCGGTTGCGCACCAGCCCGGTCGAACCGAGCACCTCATAGGTGGCAAGCACGCACAGGGCGGCGACAATCAGTTCCAGTACAACGGGCGGAAACACATACAGCGCGAGCAGGACGAATACAAAGCCCACAACGCCGAACAGCACCCTTGTTTTCATATCAATAGTTCCCCTTGCTACTTTTTATACGCCGCCGAACCGGCGGTTTCTGCGATGGTACGCCTCGATCGCGGCGTCCATGTCGCTCGGCTTAAAATCAGGCCAAAGGACATCGGTAAAGTAATACTCCGCATAGGCCGATTGCCACAGCAGGAAGTTGGAGGTGCGGATTTCGCCCGAGGGACGGATGATCAGATCCGGATCGGGCATGTGCGCGGTGTAAAGCCGCGCGCCGATTGTTTCCTCCGTTATATCGCCCGGTTCGAGCGTGCCGGCCTTTACTTCCTCCGCGATGCGGCGCACGGCGTTTTTGATCTCATCCCGTCCGCCGTAATTGATGCAGAGCGAGGCAGTCGCGGCGTCCGGCCCGAGCGTGTCGGCAATGCGGTCGGTCTCTTCAATCTGCCGCAGGATATCCTCCGGCAGAGGCGACAGGTCGCCCAGCACGCGCACGGCCACGCCGCGCTGGAACATCGTTTCCGCCGCTTCCTTGAGATAACGGCGGAACAGGTCCATCAGCGCCGAGACCTCTTCTTCCGGGCGCTTCCAATTTTCAGTGGAAAAAGCGTACACCGTGAAGTACTGCACGCCGATATCCTTGCAGTAAGTCGCGACCGTGCGGAAGGTCTCCGCCCCGACCTTATGCCCCGCTTTCCGCGGCAGGCCGCGTTTTTTCGCCCAGCGGCCGTTGCCGTCCATGATTACGGCGATATGGCGCGGCGGCGCCGGACGATCGGCGGCAGCTTTCTTTTTTCGCTCAAACAAGCCCACAGTTTATCCCCCATATTTGGTCCACGCCCTTTATAGCACGGGCGATTCCATAGAAATGGGCGGCGTACCGCCGCCCATCCCCTTTTTTATACTTCTGCCAATTCCTTGGACTTGGTGGCGACCAGACTATCGATCTCTTTTACGTACTTATCGGTCAGCTTCTGGAGCTTCTCTTCGCTCTCGTGCATTTCGTCCTCGGTCATTTCGTTCTTTTTATGAGCGGCCTTGCACTTGTCGATGCCTTCGCGGCGTACGTTGCGCAGCGCAACCTTGGCGTCCTCGCCCGTCTTGGCCACGCCCTTGATGAGCTCCTTGCGGCGCTCCTCGGTCAGCGGCGGGAAAGAAAGGCGGATCTGCTTGCCGTCGTTCTGCGGATTAATGCCCAGATCGGAGGTTTGAATCGCTTTTTCGATCATTTTCAGCGTGGAAGCGTCCCACGGCTGGATAGAGAGCGTGCGGGGATCGGGCGTGGATACCGCGGCCACCTGATTCAGCGGCGTGGGCGTGTTATAATAGTCGATGGTAATCTTGTTCAGAACGCCCGGGTTGGCGCGGCCAGCGCGCACCGCGGCCAGCTCCTGCGCCAGCACATCGAGGGTTTTCTGCATTTTGTGTTCGTAAGGTTTCATATCAGCTTTCATTTTACTTCTCCTCCTGTACGATCGTACCGATTTGTTCGCCGTTCACGGCGCGGTGAATATTTTCGGGATCCGACAGTGCGAACACCAGAATCGGAATGTGGTTATCCATGGAAAGCGAGGTCGCCGTCGTATCCATAACGCCAAGGCCTTGGTTCAGCACATCCATATACGACAGGTGGTCGTATTTTTTAGCATCCGGGTTTTTGGCGGGATCGGAATCGTACACGCCGTCGATATTCTTGGCGAGCAGGATCACCTCCGCGCCGATCTCGGCCGCGCGCAGCACAGCGGCGGTATCGGTAGAAAAGAAGGGGTTGCCGGTGCCGCAGCCGAAAATAACGACGCGGCCCTTTTCCAGATGGCGCACGGCGCGCTGCCGGATGTACGGTTCGGCAATGCGGTCCATCTCGATCGCGGTCTGTACGCGTACCGGCACCTCGCGCTGTTCCAGCGCGTCCGCCAAAGCAAGGGCGTTGATCGTTGTGGCAAGCATGCCCATATGGTCGGCGCGGGTGCGCTCCATTTTGCCGCCGCCGTCCTTAACGCCGCGCCAGAAGTTGCCGCCGCCGACGACCACGCCGATTTCGGTACCTTCCGCGTTGCACTTCTTGATCACATCGCACACCGGGCCGATTACGTCAAAGTTCAGGCCGAAATGCCGGTCGCCCGCGAGCGCTTCCCCGCTGATCTTGATGAGCACGCGCTTGTATTTGGGTGTCTGCATCATAACACTCCTTTAATTGATCATATTCCTATCCACTATTTTACCCTAATTGGCCCGACATTGCAAAGGGTTTTGCTCCTTTTTTACAATTTGTCCATAGGCGCGTCTTTTGCGTGCAAAAGGCCCCGTCCAAAATGGACGGGGCCAGTATGTATTTGCTTACTTAAGGGCGACTTCGCCGCTCAGGCCGGTGTGCTTGGTGATATACTCGCGGCCCATCTTGGAGTACTCGAACGGATTGGCCTTGGCCGGGTCCTGCTCGGCTTCTACCATGATCCAGCCCTCGTATCCGGCCTTATCGAGCAGGTCGAATACGGCGTCGAAGTCCACGCAGCCGTCCGGATCGCCCGGAACGGTGAAAGCGCCGTTGCGGACAGCCTTCAGGAAGGACCAATCTTCGGCCTTGACCTTCTCAACGATCGGCATGCGCATGTTCTTCAGGTGAACGTGGCCGACACGGGAAGCGAATTTGCCCAGAACAGCAACCGGGTCCTCGCCCGCGAAGGTGAAGTGGCCGGTATCGAAGCAGAGGAATACGTACTTGGGATCGGTGTTCTCCATCAGGCGAATGGTCTCTTCAACCGTCTGGCACACGGTGCCCATGTGATGGTGGAAGCAGGTCTTGATGCCGTACTTCTCCATGGAGAGCTTGCCCAGCTTGTTCAGGCCGTCGCAGAAACGGGCCCACTCGTCGTCGTTCATGATGCGCTTGTCCTTCAGAACGCGCTTGTCCTCCATACCCTGAATAGAGCCGGACTGCTCGGAAACGTTGATGGCGCTGGCGCCAACGTAGGACAGGTACTCAAGCTCCTTGATGAACTCGGCCTCAGTCTCTTCATACGGCTTGTCAACCAAGAAGGAAGAGAACCACTTGGACGCGATGGTCATGTTGCGCGCGTCGAGCATGTGCTTGAGGACTTCCTTATCCTCCGGGTACTTATGGCCGACTTCGCAGCCGTCGTAGCCGGCGAGCTTCATTTCGGAAATGCACTGCTGGAATGTGTTCTCGTCGCCAAGATCCCACATATCATCATTGGACCAACCGATCGGGCAGATACCTAACTTTACCTTGTTCGGATCTAACATTTTTCATTCCTCCAATTCTTCTCTGATGCGCATGGCGCTTCTCCGGCGCATACACATTGCTATATCTTATTGTACCCAAAGCCCCAAGAAAAGTCAAACCCTATTTGCCCCCGAATAGAATACATAAAAGGTACTTTCTTTTTCCGAAAACTCATGATAGAATAAATACGTAACCAAATCATCACAGGGCAAAGGGTGCGCACCCTTTGCCCGTTTACCGGTATCGGTAAACAACTGACAGGGGTAGGGGGTGCGCTGTGAATAAACGTCGAAACAAGCTCGGCTTTACACTCGCCGAGCTGCTCATCGTCGTCGCCATCATCGGCGTACTGGTCGCGATCGCGATCCCTGTTTTCACAAGCAGTTTGGAGAAGGCGCGAGCGGCAGTCTGCCAAGCAAATCGCCGATCGCTGTTAGGGCTTATTTCTTCTACCGCTATGACAGATGATAACTTTAAAAAAGAATTGAATAAAGAATCTCAGCAAAATTGGGATGACCTTAAAACGGCATATGAAAAGACCGGAAACTCTTTTACTGATAAAATCTGTCCTTTAGATGGCACCATAGAAATCATTTCCCATAACAGTTCTTATTCTGTTTATTGCACAAAACATCCTGAAAATAGTTCTTCATCCGAACGAACTGATTGGATGACTAACGAAGAGAAAGGAACCGCTGCTCTCCCTTCTGTCAGCGCGGCTTTTGAAGCCTTATACGGAAAACCCGGAGATACCAGTTATTTCAAGTCCGGTGGTGATGACTACGCCTTTATGAAAGCCTATAACCAAGCTATAGGAACTCCATTGACTGTGCCAACTGATGAAGCCTTAAAATATTTTCCCGATACTCAGGGATTTTCTGAATCTCCTCTGGTGTGGACTGCAACCAGAATGTATTTCGACAGCAGTTATCACGATATCATGCTATTAACACCTCAAAGCAATTTTGAATCAGATAATCCAAAATTAAAGGGATATTTATTCTATTATGATGGGTCATATTATCGAAGTACTACGACAAACGGAAATAAAACATTGACTTCAACCTCTTGGTTAACCGGTGGAAATAAGAACCAAGACAAATCACTCGAGGAATTACTTGACACCGGCGCGTTGAAAGCATGGGAGAAAGTTCCGTAAATAAAAATAAGCAGTGACTTTTAAATCACTGCTTATTTTTTATATTTATATCCTCGCCACGCCCGAATCTCTCGCCGCCTCGGCGACGGCTTCGGCAACAGCTTTGATGACCTTCTCATCAAACGCCATTGGCATGATGTATTCCGGGGTCAGCTCGTCGTCCGAAACGCAATAGGCGATCGCTTTGGCCGCCGCGAGCTTCATTTCCTCATTGATATCGGACGCGCGCACATCCAAAGCGCCGCGGAAAATACCGGGGAACGCCAGCACGTTGTTGATCTGGTTCGGGTAATCCGAACGGCCGGTGCCGACGACCGCCGCGCCGCCCTTTTTCGCATCCTCCGGCCAGATCTCGGGCACGGGATTGGCCATGGCGAACACCATCGGATGCTCCGCCATGGCGCCGACCATCTCGCTCGTCAGCACCTGCGGGGCCGACATACCGAAGAACACGTCCGCGCCCTTTACGGCGTCCGCCAGCGTACCGGTCAGGTGGGCGCGGTTGGTCACCCGCGCCATTTGCTCCTGCGCGGAATTTAGGCGCTCGTCGCCCTCACAGACGATGCCGAAGCGCTCGCACATAACAATATCCTTGACGCCGAGGAACATCAAAAATTTGGTCACCGCGATCGCCGCAGCGCCGCAGCCGTTAACCACCATTTTGATCTCGTCCACCTTGCGGCCGGTCAAACGGCAGGCGTTTAACAGCGCCGCGCCGCAGCAAACGGCGGTGCCGTGCTGATCGTCATGAAAGACCGGAATATCGCACACTTCCTTGAGCCGCCGCTCGATCTCGAAGCAGCGCGGGGCCGCGATATCCTCCAGATTGATGCCGCCAAACGAACCGGAGATCAATTCGATCGTACGGACGATCTCATCCACATCCTTGGATCGGACGCAGAGCGGGAACGCATCGACATCGGCAAACGCCTTAAAAAGCGCGCACTTGCCCTCCATCACAGGCATACCGGCTTCCGGCCCGATATCGCCAAGGCCCAGAACCGCCGTGCCATCCGTAATGACGGCGACCAGATTATGGCGGCGGGTATACTTATAGCTGTCCGCCGGGTTTTCCTTGATCTTCAGGCAGGGCTCGGCCACGCCGGGCGTGTAGGCGATCGAAAGATCTTCCTTGCTGTTTACCTCGCACCGCGCAACGACTTCGATCTTGCCGCCCCACTGCTCGTGCGCTTTCAGCGCGCGCTCCTTCAAATCCATGATTGTTCCTCCATCGGCATATATTTTTCTATTTCTTATTTTACAGCAAAATCTTCTTGCTGCCTAGGGGCAGAATCGCCAAAGGAGCCCGCGTCCTCCTCCTTGCGTTTGCGCATCAGCTTTGGGAAGAGCAGCAAAAACGCGATACCGGACACCACCGCCGCCAAAATGTCAGAGATCGGCTCCGCGTAAAACAGCGCGGTCGCTGAAAAGGCGGCGGGCAGCGCGACCACGCCGACCAAATACACAGTCTTGCGCAGCATCGAAAAGGTAAGCCCCCATTTTACCAGCCCCATGCCGGTGAATCCATCGACAAAGGGGTATTGGATCGCAAGGCCGATAATGCCCAGCGTGTAAGTACGGATCATCCACGCCGCCTGCTCGATATAGACGGGGTCGGTGGTAAAGATACGCGCGAACGGCTCCGCCACCAAGCGCGCGAGCAGGAACATCACGAGAACGAACGCGAAGCACAAAAGCATGATTCGTTTTTCCGCGCGAACCACACGGTCGACCCGACCGGCGCCATAATTGTAACCCAAAATCGCCTGCGTGCCCGCCGTAATACCGCCGAGCGGCATGGTGACGATCAGCATAAAGCTCTGCATGATGGCGGCGCAGGCGATCAGCATGTCGCTCTCTCCCCCGCCGAAGCGGCGCAGCATCACGTTCACTGAAATGAGCAGTACATTATCCAGCCCAATAATGAGCGCGGGCGATAGACCGACCTGCGCGATGCGGCGCATCCACCCCGCATGCAGCGGGCACTTGGTAATGCCGACCGCCGCGCGCCCTCCGAACAAAAACCGCAGCGTATAGACCGCGGAACAGGCCTGTGACACAACCGTGGCCAGCGCCGCGCCGCGCACCCCCATGTGCAGCAAAAAGATGAACACCGGATCGAGCACGATATTGACCGCCGCGCCCACAATGACCGAACGCATGGCCACGCCCGCAAAGCCCTGACTCATCACGATCTGATTCAGGCCGTAGGATATCAGGGCAAATACCGTGCCCGATACATAGGTCGTAAAATAGGCGTTGGCATAGGGCCAAAGCTGCTCGCTCGCGCCAAAGGCGAAGAGAATGGGCTTTTTCAGCACGAGCGCGGGCACCGTGACCAGCACACTGATGGCAAGCAGCAGATAAAAGCTGTTTGCCACAATCTGCCGCGCGCCCTCCATATCGCGCCGCCCCATGCGGATGCTCATCAGCGGTCCGCCGCCAAAGCCGACCAGCGCCGCGAACGCGGTAATCATCGTTACGACCGGCGCGCACACGCCCACGCCCGCAAGCGATAACTCGCCCACGCCCGCGATATGGCCAACGTACACACGATCGACCACACTATATAAAATATTGACGAACTGCGCCAGCATGGCCGGCAGCGCTAGTTGCAGCACCAACTTTCCCTCCGGCGCGGTGCCGAGAATGCTCTCCTGCTGCTCCACCGTAATCCCCCTCCCACTTTTCAAACATTTCTATTATATCGGCTCGTACGAGTTTCGTAAAGAGTTATCTGCCTATCCCACAAACTTTTTGCCGGAATTCTTGAAAAGCGAAATTTCTAAGCCGCGGAGAACAATTTTATGAAAAAGGCACGCCGCAGTTTTATGCGGCGTGCCTTTTATGTTCGTTTAGTCGCTTACTTGCGCGAAACGGCCTTCTTGACAGCTTGGGCGATATCGTCAGCCGTGACGTTATACTCCTTGCGGAGGAAGTCCTCTGCGCCGACCTGACCGAAGCGCTCCTGAATACCGACCATCTCCATCGGAACCGGCTGGTTCTTGGCGAGACAGTTTGCAACAACGCTGCCCAGACCGCAGCCGACCTGATGGTTTTCGGCGGTAACAACGCAGCCGCACTCCTTAGCGGAGGCGATCACAAGTTCCTCGTCGAGCGGCTTCCAGGTGAACATGTCGATCACCTTGGCGGCAACGCCTTCAGCGGCCAGTGCTTCGGCAGCCTTCAGCGCTTCGTCTACCATGATGCCGGAGGCAATGATGGCAACATCCTTGCCTTCCTTGAGGGTAACGCCCTTGCCGATCTCAAAATCAGAGCCGTCGGCGTAAACGGTGGTTACGCCCTTGCGGATCATGCGCATGTAAGAGAACTTGCCGGAATCGGCCAGCTTCTTGGTCAGGCAGTTGATCTGCGCGTAGTCCACGGGGTCGATCACGACTGCGTCCGGAATGGACAGGTACAGCGCGCAATCTTCAAACGGCATATGGGTGCCGCCGTTGTATGCGGCGCAAACGCCGGGGTCGGAACCGACAACGTGTACCGGCAGAGCGGCATACGCGGCGGACATGAACGCCTGATCGAACGCGCGGCGGGATGCGAAGCAGCCGAAGGAGTGCATGAACACCTTCTTGCCGGTCGCGGTCAGGCCTGCGGAAACGCCCATAGCGTTCGCTTCGGCAATGCCTGCGTTGATGGTACGGTCCGGATAAGCCTTAGCCAGCTTACCGGTATTGATGCAGTTTTCCAGATCGCAGTCAACATGTACAACGGTAGGATCCTTCTCCATCAGCTCAAGCATCGCGGAGACGTAACCGTCGCGGTTGGCGCGGGAATCCTTTTCGTGTTTGCCAATCAAAGTAAAGCTCATTCCTATTCCCTCCCTTACTGTGCCTTGATCTCGGCGTACTGCTTCTCAGCGTAAGCAATGGCTTCGTCCCACTGCTCCTTAGAAGGCTGCGAAGAGTGTGCGCCAGTGCCGTCGGCAAAGGTAGCGCCCTTGCCCTTAACGGTGTTCAGCACGATACAGGTGGGCTTGCCCTTCGTGGCATAGGCCTGCTGTACGGCGTCGTAGATCTGCTCAACGTCGTTGCCGTCGGCAAGATTGATCACGTTCCAGCCAAAAGCGTCGAACTTAGCGCCGATGCCCTTGCCGTGGCTCATGACCGCTTCGCACGCGCCGTCGAGCTGATACTTATTATCGTCTACGAAGCAGACGAGGTTGTCCAGTTTGTAGTGCGCGGCGAACTGAGCCGCTTCCCAAACCTGACCTTCATCGCACTCGCCGTCGCCGACAAATACGAATACGTGGTTGTCGCGCTTATCGATCTTGTTGCCAAGAGCGGCGCCGGTAGCGGTAGACATGCCTTGGCCGAGCGAGCCGGTGGTCAGGTCAACGCCGGGGGTCTTCTGACGGTCGGTGTGGGACGGGAAATTGGTGTGGGGCTGATTGAGCGTATACGCCTGCTCCAAGGGGTAGAAGCCCTTGAGGCCGAGGGTCGCGTACATTGCCGGGCCGGCGTGGCCCTTGGAGAGGACGCACCAGTCGCGGTCTTCCCAGCGAGGATTCTTCGGATCGATCTTCATCACATCGCCGTAAAGTACGGCGAGAGCGTCGATGATCGACATCGAGCCGCCCACATGGCCAAAGCCAAGCGAGCCGATCGTCTTGACGGTCTCAAGACGGATCTGCGCTGCGAATACACGAAGCTCCTGCATCTTTTCTGCTTTCTGCATTGCATACACCTGCCTAATACAAAATTTTTCTCAAAACGGAACAGGGTCCGGGCTGCGGCGCAAAATACACGCCGTCTTGAATACAGTTTAACACCAACGACCCGCGAGTTCAACCGCATTTCTTATTTTCATCATAAAATTTTGAACCTATATTTTGGCCAGTCCGGAAAAATCCACAAAAAAATTGGTGCAAAAATATAAAAATTGTTTGTTGTGTCTTGGTTGCTTTTTCGTGGTTTTCTGGTAATATTAAAAATAGGGTTCTATTTATGCATCTGCTTGTGATAAAATTTTAAGAGAAAAAAAATAAGGGATTAAATAGTAATACGGATTGGGGAAGCGTCATGAAAGTAAATCGGCTGAATTCCATTGAACAATACGTCATTGCGCGGGAAACGGTCAGCATTGACGAACTGTGCGAGGTGTTCGGGGTATCAAAAAACACCATCCGCCGCGACCTGAACGAGTTGGAAATGCGCGGACATATCACCAAGGTATACGGCGGCGTTACCGCCGCCGTTTCAAACGGCGCGGTGCCTACGCCCATCCGCTCCGGGCTAAACCCGGCGGATAAATCGCTGATCGGCCGCCTCGCGGCGGAGGAGATCGAGGACGGCGACACGATTTTTATCGATTCCGGCACGACTACGCTGTGCCTTTTGCGTTATCTGGTGGCAAAAAAACGCATCACCATCATCACCCATTCCCTCGGCGCGTTGAGCGAGGCCGCCAAGTATGAAAACCTGACCATTATTTCGCTGGGGGGCATTTACAGCCCCACGACCGATTCCTTTGTCGGTCTTTCCACGATCGAAGCGCTCTCCGCCGTGCGCATCACCAAGGCGTTCATGGGCGCGACCGGCGTATCGCTCACCGCGGGCATGACCAACACCACCTTTTTAGAAGCCGAGATCAAGCGCGCCGTCGTTCAGCGCGCGGACCATATTTACTTAATGGCCGATTCCTCCAAGATCGGCCGCGAGGCGATCGTCACCTTCTGTCATTTAAAGGACCTGACCGCCTTCATCACAGACCGCGAGCCGCCAATGGATTATATCGATCTTTGCCGTTCGGCAAACGTGCGGATCCGTTACGAATAATACGAATATGAGGGGAGCACGTTGCGATGGCGGCGCGTTCCCCTTTGTTTGTCCGGAAGGGCGGATGAGGGCGCTTGTTTCTGCGGCTTTTCGTGTGAGAAATCCTCAAGGTAAAGTTTTTGTGAACATATTCTTTTCCGGGTTGTACTGCCTTGGAATATCCGCTATAATGGCCCAAAACAAAGGATGGTGAAAACATACCATGGACAACGCCTTAAGCGACGCTGCCCGAAGTACGTCTTACCCTATGGAAAAGCCAAAGCACACCTTGCGCTTTCTTGCGCCGGAGGTGTGCTTTTTCTGTTTTCAGCCATGTCAGGCAGCCGTGACAATCAAGAAAGGGCGATCTTATGAATTTGCAACTATTTGAAATAAAAAAATCCTTTGGAAACAAAAAGGTACTGCGGGACTGCTCGTTCACATTTGAAAAAGGTAAAATATATGGATTGCTTGGTCGAAACGGCGCGGGCAAGACCACGCTTTTCAACTGCCTGACCGACGAGGTGGCGCCCGATAGCGGAAAAGCAGAAATTTGCGAAGCGAACGGAAACTGCCACGCGCTTATGGCGGACGAGGTCGGATATGTGTTCTCCACGCCGATTCTGCCGGATTTTCTGACCGGATATGAGTTTATCAAATTTTTTATGGACATAAACGAGCGAAAAATTGACCCCCACAAGACGATAGACGACTACTTTGATATGGTAAAGATCAACGCCGAGGATCGTCACCGCCTGATCAAAGGCTATTCGCACGGCATGAAAAACAAAGTACAGATGCTTTGCTTTATGATCGTCCGGCCTCCTGTCATTCTGCTCGACGAGCCGCTGACTTCCTTCGACGTGGTGGTGGCATTGGAAATCAAACAGCTTTTACGTGAAATCAAACACGACCATATCATCATTTTTTCCACGCACATCCTGCAACTGGCAACCGACCTATGCGACGAAATCGTCGTGCTCAGCGACGGTCGCTTGCAGCAGATCGACCATACCATGCTGCAAAGCAAGGACTTTGAAGCGCAGATCATAGAGCTTTTGAAAGATGAGGCAGCCTATGATTAAAACATTAAAGCAGATCACCGATATCAAAGCCGTTTTATGGGTGAACGCGTTTTGCTATTACTTTAGGCGGTTATGGCTGATTGGAACATGCATGCCGGAATCTATCTACGCCCGGTACGGTCTCAAAAAGGCGCTTGCCGTAGTGGCAAGCATCGTCAGGCAGCTTTTCGATTTTTGCGGCAAGCCGCTTTATCTGCTCGCTTTTGTTGGGCTGCCGCTTCTGGTGACGCTGCAACCGCAAACGATGTCCAGAGCGTTTCCTGCGATGGTGCAGATTCTGTTTTTCTTAAACTGCGGGATCGGTTCGTTTGGCGAAAGTCAAATTTTTACGGTCACGCGGGACAAAGTGGCCTGTATCAAGTATTTGCATATGGATGCGCGCACCTATCTCAAGGCTTTTTTGGCATATAAATACGTTCCCTTTTTTCTATACTATTTGCCTTGGCTATTCGTGTCCGCCCGACTGCTGGGCGCAACGCTTCTGCAAGGATTTTTTCTCTGGCTCATGCTGCTTTCCTTCCGCATGATCGGAGAGGCGTCTCAGCTCCTGATCTTCGACCGGACCGGAAAGGTCATTTCACGCAGCATGGCGTATAGTTGGGCTGTCATCGGCGTCGGACTCGCAGGCGCCTACTTGCCCGCAGCGTTCGGTTGGTCGGGTACTCTGGCCGCGGTCCTGCTCCATCCGGTCAGCGTGGTCGTTTACGTAGCGCTTGGCATCGTAAGCCTTTGGTATATTACGGTGGGCTACCGTGGGTATGAAGAAAAATTTCATCGCTCCATCGATCAAAACTTTCTATTATCAACGCTTCTCAAGTCCTCCACCGGCGCATCCGCCGGTTTTAAAGCGGTCGAGATCAAGGAAACGGATGCGAAAGGTTCCGAATCAGCAAAGGAAAAGTTTCGGAAACTCACTGGCTACCGGTATATGAACGCTCTGTTTTTTGCACGGCATAGAAGGCAGCTGGTCAAGCCGGTCTATTATCGGCTGCTCGCAACAGCCGGGCTGTTTTCCGGAGCCGTGGCGTTTTGGATCGTCAACCGCGAGGCGGCGGTCCGTCTTAGTACCCATTTGACCTCCCTGCTGCCGTTCTTCGTTTATATCATGTATTTTATGACGGTTGCGGACAAAGCCGCCCGCGCCATGTTCTTTAACTGCGATAAGGATATGCTGCATTATGCCTACTACCGTCAGCCGCAGACCGTTTTGCGCAATTTTCAAATACGGCTGTTTCGCGTATCCCTGTACGACCTTGTAATCGCGGGTGCGATCTGTCTGGCGGCGCTGGGCTTTTGTCTGCTCTGCGGCACTTCCCTATTCACCATGGACCTTATGCTGTTCTGTGTGACCATCCTTCTGTTGTCCATTTTGTTTACGGCGCATCATTTGTGCCTCTATTATATTTTCCAACCATATTCGGAAAGTTTGCAGATAAAAAACCCTTTTTACTCGTTTATCAATGTACTGATGTACGTTCTGTGTTTCCTTTGCCTGCAAATTGAAACAGGCGGTTTTGTTTTTACGATGTCGGCGCTTGGATTCACCATGCTTTATATTGTCGTTGCGTTGGTGCTGGTTTACCATCGCGCGCCGAAATCGTTTCGGGTAAAATAAAAGCTTTAATCGCGCGCCCATTCGCCCTCAGCCGGACGATTGGTTTGACTTCTGCGCGCGCCCCTTCTATACTATAAGCAACGTTCTTTTGGAAAAGGAGGCGGCGAACGGTATGCGGCTCTGCATTGAAAAAGCTCCATGCAAGGTCTGATCAGCGGACGGCGCTGCATGGAGCGGAAATGAAACACCTTGTTCCGTCCGATGAAAGGCTTTGCATGTTTTGTTGATTTCCCGGGCCATACCCGGCACCAAAACAATAAGGAGCAAAGTCGAAATGAATCATACAAACAAGCCCTTGCGGGGGCTTCATACCTTTCTCATCCTGTGGAGCACGCAGGCGTTTTCCGAGCTGGGCAGCGCTATGACCAGCTTCGCGCTGATCGTCTGGTCGTTTGAGCGGCAGGGCTCGGCGCTTGTCACCGCGCTGCTCTCCGTATCTTCCTACGCCCCCTATGTGGTTTTCAGCATTTTCGCGGGCGCGCTGAGCGACCGGTGGGACAAAAAGCGTACCATGCTGGTTTGCGATACGGTGGCGGCGGCCGGTACGGCGGTCACGCTGGCGCTGCTCTGCACCGGCTCGCTGCAAATTTGGCACCTCTACTTGCTTAACGCGCTGAACGGCCTGATGAATACCTTTCAGCAGCCCGCCTCCGACGTGGCGGTAAGCTTGCTCGCGCCGAAGGAGCAATACCAGCGGGTCGGCGGCCTGCGGTCGCTCTCCAATTCGCTTGTCACGATTTTATCGCCGGTGTTTGCTTCGGTCATGTTCGCCGCGTTGGGCATTCGGGCCGTGCTGGTGTTCGATCTTGCGACGTTTGCCGTGGCGTTTCTCACGCTGCTGCTGCGCGTTCGCATACCACGGCCGCACGCCACCGGCGATGCGGCGGAGGGCGTGCTCGCTTCCGCCAAAAGCGGCCTGCGCTTTCTGCGGCGGCACCGCGGCGTGCTCGATCTGATCCTGTTCCTCGCGGCCATCAATCTGGCGGCTTCGATGTACAACGCCGCGCTGCCCGCCATGCTGCTTTCGCGCGCCGGCGGGAGCAAAACCGTGTACGCGCTGGTCAACGCCTGTACAGGCGCCGCCAATGTGCTGGGCAGCGTGCTTGTCTCGCTTGCGCCCGCGCCGAAAAGCCGTGTGCGCGCGATCTGCAACGCGCTTCTCTTTTCCATGGCAACGGAAAACCTGCTGCTCGCATTGGGCCGTTCGGCCCCGGTGTGGTGTCTGGGCGCGGTGCTTGGCTGGCTGTGCATTCCGGTCATGAACGCGAACATGGACGTGCTGCTCAGATCGCATATTCCGGTGGAAATGCAGGGGCGGGTCTACGCGGCGCGCAATGCCTTGCAATTCTTCACCATCCCGGTGGGGTATCTGCTCGGCGGGCTGCTGATCGACCGCGCGCTCGGCCCGCTCATGGCGGCGCAGACGGCGAACAGCCCGCTTGTGCGTCTGTTTGGCGCGGGCGGCGGGACGGGCGCGGCGGCGCTGTTTCTGCTGCTGGCCGTGTCGGGCGTGCTCATCTGCCTTGTTTTTCGCCGCGACAGGCACCTGTGGACGCTGGATGATAAAGAATAAAACAATAAGTGGGACGCTGCAAAATCGTTGCGGCATCCCACTTATTGTTTATGTGACCCCGACCGCGTTCGGGCTACTTCCCTTTTCGGTAACCGGACGGCGACGCGCCGTAAACCCCGCGAAAGCGTTTGATGAAATAGCTGAAATTGTCAAAGCCGACAAGAAAGCCGATCTCCATCACGGGCAGATCGGTTTCACGCAGCAGGCGCGCGGCCTGCTCGATGCGCAGCGAGTTGATATGCTGCGTCAGTGTTTTTCCAAAATTATCTTTAAAATAGGTACAAAAATACTGCGGCGACAGGCCAAAATGCGCGGCCACCTCGGCCAGCCGCAGCGGCTCGGCGAAATGCTCGCCCAGATAGGCGACGATCTCCTTAAGCTGGCCCGCCTTATAGTCCGACGCGGGGCGCGCCCATTGCTCCAGACGGCCGTTTTCCGCGCAGACCGCGATCACGCCGAGCAGCGCCGCCTTCACCATCAGCTGGTACCCCGGCGCGCGCGCGTTGCACGCGCGGACGATCTGCGCCAGCAGGCCGCGTATCTCCCGCTGGCCCGCCTCGCCGCAGCGCATGCAGGTCTTCATGCGCAGCCGCCCCTCGGCCAAGGGCTGCAACAGCTCGCTCTGCGCCTGATCGGCCCGCGTGAACTCCAAAAAATCCGCCGCGAACACAAAGGAGCGGAACTCGTTTTCATGCCCGGCGGCGCGGATTTCGTGCAGCTCCTCCCCCGCGGCAAAGAATACGTCGCCCGGTTCGCCCTCGTAATTATGGTCCGCGATCGTGACCGAAACATGGCCCGCTTCCACCGTGATGATCTCCAGTTCCGGGTGCCAGTGATAGGGGATAAAATCGCTGTCCTGCGCTTCGCTTCCATCCAGCGCGGGATAGATCTGAAACGGAAAAGACGCGCTGCCGTGCTCCCTTTTTTCGCGCCGTGCGGCGTCCATAAGTAACGCCCCCTTTTTCCTTAATATCGTGTTATTATTGGCGAAGATATTACAAGCATTTTGGCATCCTTATGTTATAATTATACCTGTAAACAGGCAAAGGCGCAAGGGCGGCAAATCAAAAAACCTGATTTTTGTTGTACCTTTTGTTAGAACATACCACCTGTTTTTTGTGGATAATGCCAAAGCTGTTTCCAGCGGTTGTGTGCGCAAAACGCTCATGTTATAATATGAGGAGAGAGTTTGTCCACATTTCCGCGCGCACCGGCCCTTCGCCGGACGCATACGAAATGGCGGCGCATCCAAAAATTAGAGAGCGGAGGGAAAACGCATGTACATTGATAAGCAAGTCAAGCGCGGATACAACGAATATATCCGTCTGGACGAAGGCATCGGCAAGGACGCGATGATGGACGTCGCGCTGCTCGTGATGGAGGACGGCGACGAATACTCCTTTAACGAGACCGAAAAGGAGCTCGCCTGCATGCTGTTCGACGGCAACGTGACCATGGAGTGGGACGACCAGAAGGTAGACATGGTACGCCCCAACCCGTTTGATTACAACCCGTGGTGCCTGCACGTTTGCAAGGATACCAAGGTGAAGATCACGGCGCACGGCACTTCCAACGTATACATCCAAAAAACCCTGAACGAAAAGACCTTCCCGAACAAGCTTTACACGCCGGACGATACCGATACCTGGGCGCGCGGCGACAAGGGCGAACTAATGGGCTGCATCAAGCGCGATGTACGTACCTGCTTCGATCTTGACAACGCCCCCTACTCCAACATGGTGCTGGGCGAAGTTATCAACCTGCCGGGCAAGTGGTCCTCCTACCCGCCGCACCACCACCCGCAGCCCGAAGTTTACTTCTACCGTTTCGACAAGCCGATCGGCTTCGGCGCGGGCTGGGCCAACGGCGAATTATACGAGATCCACCACAACGGCCTTGCCATCATCACGGATAAGATGCATCCGCAGGTCATGGGTCCCGGTTACTCCTGCTGCTACGCTTGGGGCATCCGCCATCTACCGGGCGATCCGTGGGACAAGACCCGCATCGACGACGAAGAGCACCTCTGGCTGCTCGATAAGGACGCCAACGATAAGATTTGGCACTGCCCGACCGGCAACTAATCACACCGTCATTATTTTGAGGAGGAATGATTCCTATGAAGCATATGGAAACTGTCCGTCTGACCGCGTCGCAGGCTCTGGTTCGTTTTCTGGAGAACCAGTATGTCAGCTACATCGATATGGACGGCAACGAAGTCGAGCACAAGTTTGTTAAGGGCGTATTCATGCTGCCCGGCCACGGCAACGTCGTAGGCTTTGCAAACGGCATCGAGCAGGAACTGAAGGACATGATCGTCTATCAGGGCAAGAACGAGCAGGGCATGGCCCTTGCCGCCGTCGGCTTTGCCAAGCAGGCGCGCCGCAAGCAGATCTTCGCCTGCACCTCTTCCGTCGGCCCCGGCGCGTGCAACATGGTCACCGCCGCCGCTACCGCGACCGCGAACAACATCCCCGTGCTGATTCTGCCGGGCGACGTTTACGCTTCCCGCCAGCCCGACCCGGTACTCCAGCAGATGGAGCAGCCGCAGAACCTGACGATTTCCGCGCACGATTCTTTCCAAGCGGTCACCAAGTACTGGGGCCGCGTCAACCGTCCGGAGCAGGTCATGACCGATATGATCGCCGCTATGCGCGTGCTGACCGATACCGCCAACACCGGCGCGGTCGCGATCTCGCTGCCGCAGGACGTACAGGCGGAAGCGTATGATTACCCGGTCGATTTCTTCCGCAAGCGCGTGTGGCGCATCGAGCGCCGCCCGGCCACCAAGTACGCCGTCAGCAAGGCTGTCGAAGTGATCAAGAACGCGAAGAAGCCGCTCCTGATCTGCGGCGGCGGCGTTCGCTACGCGGAAGCCCACAAGGTATTCAAGAAGTTCGCTGAGGACTTCGGCATCGCCTTCGGCGAGACGCAGGCGGGCAAGAGCGCCATTGAGTGGACGCACGAGCTCAACCTCGGCGGTCTGGGCACGACCGGCGGCATCGCCGCCAACAAGCTGGCGCACGAAGCCGACGTTGTCATCGGCGTGGGCACCCGCTACACCGACTTTACCACCGCTTCCAAGTGGCTGTACCGCACGGACGCGCAGTTCGTCAACATCAACCCGTCCGATTTCCAAGCGTTTAAGATGGACGCTACCCCGGTTGTGGCCGACGCGAACGAAGCGCTGACCGCCATCGGCGAGGAGCTGTCCAAGATCGGCTACCACACCGACGACGCTTATGCGGAAGAAGTGAAGAACCTTCGCAAGATCTGGTGGGACGACGAAGTGGCCCGCCTCGACGAGTGCGTATACACCGGCAAGGATTCCTTTGTTCCGGAGTGCCTTGACGCGAACCGCGAATGCGTTGAGAAGTACGTGGAGGACACCGGCTGCGACCTGTGCCAGACCACCGTGCTCGGCACCATCAACAAGATGATCGACGACGACGCGATCGTCTGCGCCGCCGCCGGCTCGCTGCCGGGCGACATGCAGGGCCTGTGGCGCGCCCGCACCCCCAACACCTACCACATGGAGTACGGCTACTCCTGCATGGGTTACGAAGTCGCTTCCGCGCTGGGCGCCAAGCTGGCTTGCCCGGATCAGGAAGTTTACGCGATGTGCGGCGACGGTTCGTTCGATATGCTGCACTCCGAGCTGATCACCTCCGTGCAGATCGGCAAGAAGATCAACGTCATGCTGTTCGATAACGCCTCCTACGGCTGCATCAACAACCTTGAGGTTGGTCAGGGCAACGCCAGCATCTGCACCGAAAAGAACATGCTCGAAGAGGGCGTGACCAACGGCATCCACAAGGGCAAGGTTATTCAGATCGATTACGCCGCCATCGGCGCCGCGTACGGCTGCAAGACCTACACCGTCAAGACGCTCGACGAGCTCAAGGCCGCCATCGAGGATTCCAAGAAGCAGACCGTTTCTACCGTGATCGATATGAAGGTGCTGCCCAAGACCATGTCGAAGGGCTACGAGAACTGGTGGCGCGTCGGCGTGGCCGAGGTTTCCACCAAGCCCGAAGTACAGGCCGCCCGCAAGGCGATCGAAGATCACCTGTACGAGTCCCGCCACTATTAATTCCTTCGCGTTTGGGGCATCGAACAATTTCCCAAAAGACTGCTGCAAGTATCTTGCAGCAGTCTTTTTTATCCCCCTCCCCCGGGGCCATGTCCCCGCGAAAATGAAATTTTCTTCATTTTCGCGTAATCTGTCGAAACCTATGATATACTGTAAATGAACTGGAAAACACCGGCTTCCCGCTGTACGCGGGCGGCCGGTGCTTTTGTTTTTCAGCCCCTTGCTTTTCACAAAAATGGGATCACGAAAGGAGATCAAACATGAAAAACAGAATCCGAAAACGGCTGGCCGCGCTAGCCCTCTCCCTCGCTATGGTTGCGGGACTTTTGCCCGGCGTGGCTCTTGCCGCGCCGGAAGAGGAGGTAACGTTGCCTGTTGAGCTGAATAGTGATAATGCTAGGGTTGAAGGAGCAATTAACAAAGCTCTGAATGCCACAGGCATAACAAAGGGAACAGTAACCACAATTAAAATTACTGGTACGGCAACAACCTTAAATAACACGAACTGGACATTATTGCGCGAATACTGTAATTCTAATCTTAATAGAGACTGGAGTAGCCTTACTACTCTTGATCTGTCAAGTATGGCGAATCTGGCAGTCATTAAAAACCCATCTTCTTACCAAAATACGGTCGACAGGCTTCAATTTATCAAGCTGCCGGTCGGCCTGAAAACCATTAGCTCACATGTATTCTACAACTGCCCCAATCTGATACTGTCTGAGTTGCCAGACAGTATAGAGACGATCGGAGCGAATGCATTTGCTAATCTGACGCAGTTGCAGCTCAAGAAACTTCCAAGCAGTCTAAAAACCGTTGGAGACAACGCATTTATAGGTTGCACCAATCTTATTTTGACCGATCTGCCACCTAATCTGACAACGATAGGTAACGCATCGTTTAGGGACTGTCCCAACCTTACCCTGAGCAAGTTGCCAGACACTTTGACTAAGATTTCTGACAATGCTTTTTATGGTTGCACCGGTTTATCTGAAATGCAGTTTCCTGCAAACCTGACTTCCATTGGTCAGTATGCGTTTTACGAGTGTAGTAATCTTTCAACCCTGCAATTCAGCGGCGCAACGGCTCCAACATTAAGCAACAAGAACGCTTTACAAAAACTCCCTCAGATCGGCGAACTGATCTACCCAGCCGGGTCCGACTACAGCAAAATTATCAATGCGCTGCCTTCGGGCTGGACGAAAACCGCAGGTTTCATTCTTACGGTTACCTTCAACACAGGCGATTCTATGACCGCAAAAATTACTGACGCCCTTACCCATGCAAACCCCGACAAGAAACTGTATACCACCATTCAGATCACCGGCAACGCGACCGAGATCAGCGACGACGACTGGAACGCGCTGCGGGACTGCTACCACGATAACAGCGAATGGGAAAACCTGACCGACCTTAACCTTTCCGGCATGACGCAGCTCACCAAAATTGCCGGGCTGGACGAAAGCTCCTCTTCTTCTCGCCAAAACATGGGCAGACTGATCAACGCCACGCTGCCGGAACAAATTTCCGCGATCGAAAGCTTTGCCTTTTCCGACTGCTTCAATTTGAAGCTGAACAAGCTGCCGAATAGCCTGACGACGATCGGCGACGGCGCGTTCAACAACTGCAAAAAGCTGGCGCTGACAGCGCTGCCCGCAGAGGTGGACCACATTGGGGAAAGAGCGTTTTCCTATTGCGGCCTATTAGAGTTGACCGAGCTGCCCAGCCGGTTGACCACGATCGAAGCTTATGCGTTTTCCAACTGCGCCGCGCTCAATTTAGACAAATTGCCGGACAGCGTAAAGCACATCGGCAACGGCGCGTTTTACACCTGCGATAAACTTGCGTTGACGGTGCTTCCCGCCGCGTTAGAGACCATCGGCGCGGATGCCTTTGGCTATTGCCCCGCTCTGAACTTATCCAGTCTGCCCGCGTCGGTCTCCGCGATCGGCGAAAAGGCGTTCCGGAATTGCAGGGGGCTCAAAGCTATGGATCTTTCCGGCTGTACGAATTTGACCGCAATCCCAAACGACCTGTTCTATGAGTGCGTATCGCTTACGCAAGTCACGCTGCCGGACAGCGTGGTCTCGATCGGGAATCAGGCGTTTGCCGGTTGCATCCTCCTTGCGGCAATAGACTTGCCTTCCAGCACAAACGCGCTTGGCGAGGATGCCTTTTCATTTTGTTCTGTGCTTTCCTCCGTACGGTTCCGCGCGGTCTCCTGTCCTGCGCTCGCCACCGGCGCCTTTTCAGGCGTTGCCGACAGCGGCACGGTCTTTATCCCTTACGGAGCGGACGGCTATGACGCCGCTTGGCTAGCGGCCCATTTCCCCGCCGGATGGCAGCTTGTCACGCTTGGCGGCCCGGAAGAGGAGCAGGCCACGCTCACGCCCGGCGGCACCTACTGGTTCGACCTTTCCGGTGTGGATATCCCCGGCACAAGAAACGGCTCCCTACCGGACGGCAGCCTGCGTTGGAGTCCCTTTACCTATGCGGGCACGGTCAACGCCTATGTGCTGAACAACGCGTCCGACGGTCAGCCCGGCGCGGCCGACGATGCGGCGAACACAACAGACCCCGCCGGTACCTATGGCTACCGCTACGATCACAGCCTTTTCATTTCGGAATACAACCTTTCCAGCGATGCCAGTTGGCGGGAACTGAACGGCGCCGGTCTGCTGTTCGGGAAAGACTACATAAGCGGCGGCGCCGGCTATATCCTGCGCGCGCCTTCCGTCGGCAACCTTTCTTCCGGAACCGGCGACCATACGCGCGGCTTGCCGCTGAGCAATGAATGGGATTCCATTTTAGCAGGCGGCAGCACCTACATAAAGAATTGGACGGACGTATATTCTCTGGGACAGGATACCACCGCGCAAGGCTATGCACTGCGCGGCTATGATGCGTCCCACGGCTGGAACGATACCGATTCCGCAGGTATCGACGCGCGGCCGGGCTACCGCCCCGTATTGGAAGCGCTTGCGCCAAACACCCTCAAGGCGATACGGCTGCATTTAAGCGGCGGCACGCTGGCCGGAGCGGATCAGATCGGCAACATGGATATCGTCTATGCCGGAGATTCGTTCACCGCCCCGTCGGCGGACGGCTTTGCGCGGCCAGCCGGCAAGAACGGCGACTACTTCATGTGGCGCGGGAACGACGGCAGCCTCTATGCCGCGGGCGCGGCGGTACCCGCTTCCGTGACCAGCCTGACCGCGGTCTGGGAAGATCCCGAACCCAGCGGCTCCGGCGGTGGCGGCGGTGGCGGCGGTGGCGGCGGTTCCAGCTACTGCCGGCGCACGCTGACCGACAAACCCACCGGGCTGACGGTATCGGGCGAACAGATTCACGTATCCGCCGTTTTGTCTATCACAACCGGAACGCTGCACGATGCCGGAGAGGCCGGTTGCGATCTGCTGCGGGCGGCCGAAAAGGCCGGGCGCCTGCTGGGAGTTTTTGATGTTTCCCTTTCCTACGGCTTCCGTGGCAAGCTATCCGTTTCCCTGCCCGTGGCAGATCACGATGGACAGGTTTTAACTGTCGCCCACTGTTTGGACGGCAAGCTGACGCTGACCGACGCGAAAGCGGCGAACGGCTTGATCACGGTGGAGACCGACAGCCTTTCTCCCTTCGCTGTTTTGGACGGCGCTTATACGAAGGCCGATCTGGAGCAATTCCTCCTTCCCTTTACCGATGTGCGGGAGTCAGACTGGTTCCACAACGCCGTACTGTACGTTTATATCAACGGTTTGATGAATGGCACCAGCCAAACCACGTTCGAGCCCTACGGCGGCTCAAGCCGCGCCATGTTAGCAACGATTTTATATAGGATGGAGGGGACCCCCTCCATCCTCGGTGAAGGCAGAGCCTTCTTCACCGACATTTTGGCCGGGCGTTGGTACACCGACGCTGTGACGTGGTGCGCCGCGAACGGTCTGGCAAAGGGCTATGGAAACGGACGCTTTGGGCCGGACGATCCCCTCACCCGCGAGCAGCTCGTTACCTTGCTCTACCGCTACGCGGCATGGAAGGGCTGGGATACGAGCGCCGGTTCAAAAACCGATCTCCATTCCTATCCGGATGCGGCGCAGGTTTCCGGCTGGGCCGTGCCCGCGTTTCAGTGGGCCTGCGGCGCCGGGATCGTGGAAGGCATGACGGACGGCAGGCTGGCGCCCAAAGCAGGCGCCAACCGCGCGGAACTGGCGCAAATACTGGCGCGGCTTCTTCCCAAATACGCGTCACAGCCCAACGGCTAACCCTATCATACACACAGGCGCTTGAAGGTGCCATAACTGAGGGCCGCCCGATCAAACGATCGGGCGGCCCTTTTGCGGTTATTTACTTAAACTATGCGATATACCCGCAGCACTAAAAGGATTGCTTGCTCAACAGTAGCCGTTTCCTGTGGGCTCAACCGGGTATCCGAGGTGCCCTTCATAATTCCGCTTTGCGCCAGCGCGGCGACCGCTTCCCTCGCCCAGCCGGAAACCTGCCCCTCGTCCGTATAGGCGGACAGATCGCCGCCGGCATCAAGGGCTTCCCTGCCCACCTGCTGCCGGATATAGACAATGGCGCGGTAGAACATGGCCGCGATCTGCTCGCGCGTAATGGATGCGTTCGGCTCGAATGTGGTGGCGCTGGTACCGTTCACAATGCCCGCCTCATTTGCCTTGAGCACCCACTCGCTTGCGGTGTCGGTAAAGCTATGGGACGACGGGACGGTAAGCGTTTTTCCCAGCGCCTTTTCCGCCATGTTGACGACCAGCTCGCAAAATTGCTCGCGGTTGATCTCTTTTTGGAAGCCGCGGCCAAGCTCGGCGGGGACGAGCCCCAGATCGGTGGCGTCGCGAACCTCTTCTGCAGCCCAACTGGAAACTCTCTCTTGTTCGATTACCTCGGGCGTGAAAATGTCCTCAGGCTTTACCTCTTCCATGGTAAACGCGGCGGCGCCGCCGGTCAGCACGGCGGCGCACAGAAGCGCTGCGGTCGCCCGTTGTATTTTGGTATTCACAAATTCTTTCCCCCTAAAATCAGTCAATCGTCTCGCGCGGCAGCAAAATACCAAAGGTATCCTTGAGCCAGTTCTGGCCCTTTTCATGCGGCTCTATATCACGTTCATAGTATGCGGAAGGTACAGATGCCTGAACGCGGTCCATTTCCGCTTTGTCGTCAAAGGTGATCCATTGCAGTGTCCCTGATGAGAGGAGAAACGTACCTGCATCCACGCCTTTTTTTACACTGCCGAACGCAGGCAGATCAACATCAAAAAAGTGGATTTCAGCATCCAACCAATAGATCGGATCGCCGTTTGCGTCTCGAGCATAAACGATCTGATACCCATTCTCGCTCTTTATTATTTCGCTTGTCGCCTGCAGCATTGGCTCATATACCAGAAGGGCAAAATATTGATGAATCGGCTTGTCCGTATGGTTCGTAAATGTTGCCAAATAAGCAATTCCATTGTCATACATCTTTATCATTTCATCATAAGCAATAGAGATCGACACGTTCTTTTCCGGAACCGGTTCGGGGGCAGGCTCCGGTGAGGGCTCAGGCGTTGGTTGAGTCGCACCGTTTTCCGTCATAAAACGAATGCCGTTTTTCCGTGCGTAGCGCTCGGCTTCCGAGCCGGAAACGCCATAAATGACCGGGCCCTTTGTCCATGTAGAGGGATCGGTATAGGGGTCATTAACCGCGGGATCACTCGGAGCGCCAAACAAAAGGCCGATCTCCGTCACGCTTGCGGGGATGTGCAGTTCGGTCAGTTGGGTGCAGCCCTCAAACGCGCCCCAGCCCAGCTTGGTCACGCCGTCCGGTATGACAATGCTTTTCAGCCCGGCGTCCTCAAACGCGGCGTTCTCAATGGAACGCAGTGTTGCAGGCAGCCGGATGGATGTCAGCGCGGTACAGCCCTTAAAAGCCCAGCTGTCAATGGCCGTAACGCCCTCGGGCAGAGTCACGCTTTGCAGCGCGGTACAGCCGTCAAACGCATATTTGGATACGGTAGGCGTGGCCTTTGACCAGACCGCATCAGTCAACTGGGTGCAGTCCGCGCACACCAGCATACCGATCTCGGTGACGGAATCCGGAAACGCGATCTGGCGTAGACTGCTGGTTGAAAATGCGCTCGCGCCCACCTTTTTTTCATGCCCATTAAAAGTAACGGACTGCACCTGACTCGAAGCAAAACAACTGTCCGATATTGTAACGACCTTGTCCGGAATTGTGATATCCGCTGGATAGCCGTAATCGTTGATAAAAAACGGGTCCATAGTCAGGGTTCCGTTTTTGTCGATTGTCGCACCCGAAAACAATCCCTCGTTATTGATCGCCGTCGCTCCGGCAGTTAATAGGCAAATGGCAAGCGCAGTAGTTACGACATGCCGCCATGATCCTTTTTTCATATTCTTTCCTCCCCCGTGTTTCTTCATGCTCATGTCACATCCCCCTTTAATCATGTTGCTATCCCTAGTATAGCATATACGGCTGTAAAGAGCGAGAGGCTTTCCCCGTTCTTACCGGGTAGTTACAAAACTGCCCTAACTGCCGTTCACGGCGACTGCTGCATGCATGTTGCTGCGATCTTTTTTACTCCCCTGTCATATTATTTTCGTCCGTTCACCTGTTGAAAAATCAGGAAATTTGTGATAGGCTTGAGTTGAAAAACAGGGGTTGAGGAGGCGCGAGCTATGAAACAGGTTTCGACAAAGGGATACGTCGTTGCGGCGGTTCTGTTGCTGCTGGCCGTGGGCGGCGCGTTTGCGGTCGGGCTGATCGCGGGCAACAGTCGCGCAGATGATGAGAGCGGTGCGAAAACGGCCGACGCGCCCCCAAGCGAGCAAACGCCGTACAAGGTCGTTGTGCCGGACGCGCCGAAGGGGGCGGACGAACAGATGCCCAAAACCGTGCTGATTGACGAACCGCAGGCCAAAGCACAGGGGGCGACGCAGCAAAAGCCGCCGGTTCAGCAAGCCAAGGCAGCCGCCGGTACGCCCTCACAGGCGGATCAGGACGCGCTTTGGGCGCAATACAAAAAGCTTGAGGGCGAACAGCCTGAAATGCTGATCGACTGTACCTATTGCGGCGGGGATGGTTATTACGACGAGGATTGCGACGACTGCGGCGGCAGCGGCAGGCAAAGGATTCCGGGCACCTCTTATTGGTCCCCGTGTATCACCTGCGGCAACACCGGGAACAAGCCCTGCAAAAACTGCTTCTTCGGTCAGATGGACAATCCGAACTACGAACAGCAGTATGACGACTGGGACGCGGAACGGCGCGATATCCTGCACCAGCTTGGCTATACCGACGACGAGATCAAGCAAATGGACATGGCGGAAGCCCGCGCCTATGTGGAGGCGCACCAAAGCGTTTCGGGCGGTTCGGCCTCCGACGGTTCGGCCAGCGGCGGCAGCTATCAGCCCCCAAAGGGCTCGCAGAGCTGCGATATTTGTTACGGTTCCGGCGACTGCCCGACCTGCAACGGCGCCCACGGCTACTGGAACCCGCTTGTGCTGAGCAGTTGGGTGGTATGCCCCAACTGCGACCACGGCGAATGCTGGAAATGCGGCGGCAGCGGTCAAAAATAGACGCAAAAAAACGGAGGAGATATTTTATCTCCTCCGTTTTTTTGGGTCCCTTTGGATTACAGCATTTGCAGCAGCTCGATCTGCTCACCGGAGGGGCCGGTGAAGAACCAGTTTTGCAGGCCGCCGAAGGTATCCGGCAGCACTTTTTTCTCCGGCTCGGTAAATTCGATGCCGAGCGCGCGTAGGTCGGCCCCGGCGGCATCCAAATCATCTACGTAAACGGCAAAGTGCGGGATATTGCCCTCGCTCATCGGCGCAGGCGCGGGCGACTGGATCAGTTCCAGCAGGAACCCGCCGAGATCGACGAGCGCGAGCAGCTTGTCCCCTTCCGGCGTGGAAATGCTGTCGCGCTTGAACAGCGCGCCGCCGATCTTCTGGTAAAACGCGATGCTCTCGTCCATATCCTTCACATGGATCGCGATATGGCCGAGTCCCTGATAGTGTTCTTTCATTGCCATGGCAGAGTGCCTCCTTATTATGGTACTGACCCTAGTATAGCACATACGCCGCCAAAGAGCGAGAGGGTTTATCCGCTCTTTGGCGGCGTAAATCATCCCTGCTTTCAATCCGCTTTCGCGTTCAGCGTGTCCAGCAGCGCGGGCAGCGGGTGCAGATCGCGCAACACACAATCCGCGCCGGCCGCGCGGAAGGTATCCTCCACCCGGCGGCAGGCGATTTCACGCTCGCGCTCGGACAAAGCAGCGAACTCCGCTTCGGACAGGCCGAGCTCCGAGCTGCCCTCGATCACACCGACCGACCACACGCCCGCGTTCACGCCCTCGCGAATATCGGAGACCGTGTCGCCCACCTTGACGGCCCGGCGCACGCCGGTAACGCCCAGCGCTTTCAGGTTTTCAAAGATCATGTAGGGATAGGGCCGCCCCTTGCCGCCCACGCTGTCCGGGCTGATCCATAGATCCGGCGCATAGCCCAGTTCGGCCGCGCGCGGCACGACGATAGCCATCATCGCATCCGTATATCCCGTGGTGGAGCCGATCTTTAGGCCCTTTGCCCGCAGCGCGGTCACGGTATCCGGCAGGTCGGGCTTAGGGGCCGCGTAGCCGTCCAGAATGTCAAATAGTTTGGGCTCGAACTGAGCGTACACCGCGTTTACATCCTCTTCTGTCGCGGGGCGGCCGTGCACGGTCCGCCATACCTGCGCGATCCGCTCCATGCCCAGCATGGCGCGGATATGGTCTCGTTTGAGCATGCCCATGGGCGCGCGCGTTTCCTCCATGGTAACGGCAACGCCGAAGTGCGCGAACGCCTCGACAAAGGCGCGCACCGGGGCGAAGCAGCCGTAATCCACGGCAGTGCCCGCCCAGTCCAAAATAACGGCTTCGATCATACGGCGGCGGCCTCCTTTTGCTGCTCCGCGAGAAAATCCGCGATGATACCGGCGAGCTTTTCAATATCCTCCGGATAGATCTCTCCGATGTTGCCAATGCGGAAGGTCTCGCGCTCGGTCAGCTTGCCCGGGTAGATCGCATAGCCCCGCGCCTTGATATAGTCGTAAAACTCACGAAACGCAAAGCGCACGCCGTCCGGATAGAAAAACGTGGTAATGATCGGACCTTGGCTGGCGGCGTCCACATAGGTAGCAAAGCCGAGCTGCTCCATACGACGAATGAGCAGGCGGTTGTTTGCCGCATACCGGCGGTGCCGTTCGGCCACGCCGCCCTCGGCTTCCAGCTCCTTGAGCGCCCTTGCAAAGGCAAGCACCGCGTGTGTGGGCGAGGTAAAGCGCCATTTACCGTCCGCCTCCATGCTCTTCCACTGATCGTACAGATCGAGCGAGAGCGAACGCGCCTTGCCCTCGCTTGCGATCAGCTTGTCCCGGCGGCACACGATAAAGGAAAAGCCCGGCACGCCCTGAATGCATTTGTTCGCGCTGGACACCAAAAAGTCGACGCCCCACGTTTCCACCGGAATCTCCACCCCGGCGAAAGAGGACATCGCGTCCACAATAAAGGTTCGGCCAGCCGCTTGCACAGCCTTGCCCATGGACTCGATGTCGTTTAAAATGCCGCTCGTGGTCTCGCTGTGCACCATGGCGACATGCGTGATCTCCGGACGCGCTTCGAGCAGCGCCGCCACGTGCGCGGCGTCAGGCGTGCGGTCATAGCGCTGCGCATAGTGCAGAAAAGGAATGCGGGCGCGCGCGCAGATCGCGGTCATGCGCTCGCCGTAAGCCCCGTTGGAGCATATCAGTACCTTGTCGGTCTCGCCCACAACGCTCGTAAGCACGCTCTCCACGCCGAAGGTGCCGCTGCCCTGCATCAGCACGGCGGTGTAATCCCGGTCCGTCACCTGCGCCAGTTCGAGCAACCGGCGGCGGATCTCCTGCGTGACCGCCTTGTAATCATCATCCCAGGTGCAGCGGTCCACCAGCATTTCGCGTTTAACCGTGTCGGTCGTGGTGAGCGGCCCGGGTGTGAGAAGCTTATAGGTATTCATATCGCGGCGACTCCTCCCTTACGGCTTGGCGCTCTCGGAAAGCGCCTGATGCTGCTGGAACAGCTCAAAGGTCAGCGGCTCCGGGAAGGTCATCGGGTGGGCGGACTGGTTTGCGGCGTCCGCGATCTCGCCCTCGTACAGCGGGTTCGGATAGGTCTGGATGAGCGCGGCGCGGGCGTTATCGATGATGCACTGCGCCATTTCCATGGCGAGCGGGTTGGTCTGATCGCCCTTGTTGGTCACGGCCACGGACTCGGTGAGCGAAAAATTGCCCTCGGACGGATCGACATAGTCGATGGGCAGGCCGTCCTGCTTGTCAGCCACCGCCTGATGGCGCAGGCCAAAGCCGATTGCCACCTCGCCGGCGCGGCACAGCTTGAGCGGCGCGGACCCGGAGGACTCGATGTGGTCGCCCGCGTTCTGATAAATCTTTGCCAGCACACCGCCCGCGCCGTCCTCGCCATAGGCGGCGACCAGCGCTTGGATCAGCAGCCACGCCGTGGAGGAGGACTGGATATCGGTCACCGCAAGGTGGCCCGCATACTGCGCGTCGGTCAGATCCTTCAGGCTCGCGGGCATTGCAAGGCCGGATTCCTTCAGCATTTCAGTGTTGACGATGATCGCGCCCTCCTGCGAGGTGATGGGCGCGCAATAATCCGGAAAGGTATCGAGCGTTTTCACCTCGAAATCCAGCGGCAAAAACATATCGTTCTGTTCCTGCGCGCTTTGCACGTAGAACGTGCTCATGGTAACCAGATCGGCTTCGATATTGGCGCCCTCGGCCAGCAGCTTGCCGCCCAGTTCGGAGGTACCGAAGGTTTCGAGCAGGTATTTGTCCGCGTAGCCGTTCGCGTCCAGCGCGTCCGTCATGGCGGTGATGGCTTCATCATCCGCGTTCGAGTAGATCACGACCTTCGCGCCCGCCTCGACGTCGCCCGCGCCGGCGGAGCTGCATCCGGCAAGCGCCATGGACGCCATCGACAGAGAAAGGCCAAGGGCCAAGAGTTTTTTCAGATTCATCGGTAACAGTTTCCTTTCATACGTTCATTTCTTCTTTTTATCATTTGCAAGCCGGGAAAATACGGCTTTTGCAACAAAGTTGGTCAGCAGGATCAGCAGGGACAGTACAAAGACTTCGTTGAATTTGTTGACATACTGCAACTGCTTGATCTTGGTAGTCAGCACCATGGTGCGCGCGCCCGCGATGAAGACCAGCGCGCTGATCGTGACCATGGCGTTGATAAAGTAATAGCTGAATACGCTGAGCAGACTGGACACCGCGTTTGGCGTGACCACGCGCAGGATCGTTTTCAGCCAGCTATCCCCCATGAGCATCGCGGTGGTTTCCCACCCCGCGTTCATTTTGGAAAGGGAGTTTTTCATCATCAGATAAGGCGTGGAAAAATAGTGGACGATGTTGCAGACCACCATCAGCGTCAGCGTATTTTGCAGCGGCGTGCCCGAAAAGGCAAAGAGAAACGCCAGACCGAGTACCATGCCGGGAATGGTGTTTGTCACCATGGCGATACTTTCCACCACGCGCTTACACCAAGCGGGCAGCGCGCTGCGCGCCGTGATCAGCGCCGCGCCGTAAGCGAGCAGCGTGCCGAACAGCGCGGTCAAAAGCGCCATCACGATCGAGTGCTGATAGACCGCGAGCAGATCGCCGTCCGCGAGCACCCCGCGTATGTGGTCAAAGGAAAAGGCGGTGCGGTACGGCCAATCCTGCACGAGCGGCACCACGAAGATGACCGCGAATACCGCCAGCATGCAAACGGAGACCGCCGTGCCGCCCAGCCCCCAGCCCACGTCGCGCACGCGGTTTTTGCGCAGGTCGGCGTCTGAAATGCGGTTGTAGCGGATGTTGTACCGTTCCAGAAAGCGCATCAGGAAAATGCTCGCCACGGATGGCAGCAGCATGATCACGGCAACCACCGCGCCCCGGTTGAAATCCGGGATACCGCCGAGCATTTGGTTATACAGCACGGTCGCGATCACATCATACCGGCCGCCGACCGAAGCGGGAATGCCGAAATCCGTAAAGCAGAGGAAAAACGCCTGAATAAACGCCCCGGCCAGCGTGCCGAGCAGCGGACGCAGCACCGCGATCCAGAAGGTGGAAAGATGCGGGTCGCCCATAGTCTTGGAAACGATCAGCGTTTTCTTGTCCACGTAGCACATCGTGTTGCTGATCAGCATAAAGGCCACGGGGATGGTGTAGATGACGTAGCCGATCATCAGCCCCCAAAAGCCGTAGATATTGAACAGCTGCCTGCCCAGCAGCCGCGTGATCAGCCCTTGCTTGCCGAAGGAGTAGATGATGGCAAAGCCGTAAGTAATGGTGGGCAGAAACATCGGCAGCGTCGCCATGGCGCGCAGGATGCGTTTGCACCACGCGGGCAGCCCCGTATAGTGCACCGCGTAGGCCATGACAAAGGCCAGCCCCACCGCGGCCACGGCCGAGGCGGCGGACACGGCAAAGCTGTTTGCAAGCGTTTGCCCAAAGCCGCGCTGCGAAAAGACCGACAGGTAATACGAAGCGGTAACGCCCCCTTCCCCCAAAAAGGACTTAAAAAAGAGGCGTATGGTGGGAATGATAAGGAAGGCGGCAAACAAAGCCGTGATACCCGCGAAAATCAGTTTTAGTTCCCAGTTTTTACGATTCATACGGCCCCGTTACACCGCCTCGGCTGGCATCGGCGCGCGGTCGCCGAAGAGCGCGTAAATATTGTTGCGCTTAATCTCTAGCTGATTCAAAATGAACTTTTTAACAAAGTCGTTTTCCGGCTTATGAATGATCTCCGCCGGGCGGGCGTACTGGGAGATCGTGCCTTCGTCGATGATCAGCACCCGGTCGGACAGTGTCAGCGCTTCCTCGGGATCGTGCGTGACGATAATGGTGGTTAGCTTGTATTCGCGGGCGATCGTCTTGATGCGGTCCTTGATGGATTCCTTGATCACGCCGTCCAGCGCGGAAAGCGGCTCGTCCAGCAGCAGGATGCGCGGCTTCATCACCATGGTGCGCGCCAGCGCCACGCGCTGCTTTTGGCCGCCGGAAAGCTGGTCGATCCCCTTTTCCAGATGCTCGCGCAGGCCCAGCAGATCGATCAGCTCGTCTACCTCTTGCTCCGTGGACACGCCCGGCTTGTTCTTCAAACCATAGGTGATGTTTTTATAAACGTTCAGATTGGGAAACAGCGCGTAATCCTGAAACACAATATTGAATCCCCGCTTTTCCATCGGCGTATGGGTCAGGTCCTCGCCGTCGCACAGGATCTCGCCGCTGTCCGCCGCCGCGATGCCAAGGATCAGATTCAAGAGCGTGGTCTTACCGCAGCCCGACGGCCCCAGAATGGAAACGATCTCGCCGTCGTCCACGCGGATGGAGATATCCCGCAGAACGGGCACGCCGTCGTAGGCCTTTTTGACCGATCTCAGTTCCAACATGTAAAAAGCTCCTTTCACGAGCAAGCATTTCTTCTTTGTTCCAAAGTACGTTGCTATCATACCAATGAGCGGGGCTCCCTTTCCACCGCGCCCGCTTAAACTTTGCGTAAAGCTTTGGTAAAGCGGCCACCTTTCGGAAAGTCATGACCACCCCAAAGCGGGGTGGCATGAACAAGCCCTATAAGGGCATAAAAAAAGCCAGCGCCTAAAAGACGCTGGCTTTCACTTCGTTCAAGCCCTGATGGTAAGACTACTTACTACCCTTGAAAGGGTCAACATATTCTTTCTTACTTAAGCTATCTTCGATTTGATCCTGCTTATCTTGCTCCCTGATATATTTTTGAATCGTGGCCGTATTGATTCCTACCGTGCTCACATAATATCCAGTCGCCCAGAAATTACGACTGCCGAATTTATATTTTAAATTCCCATGCCGCTCGAATATCATCATCGCACTTTTCCCTTTTAAATATCCCATAAACTGCGAGATACTGTATTTCGGCGGCACGCTTACGAGTAAATGAATATGGTCAGGCATCATATGCCCTTCGATGATTTCCACACCCTTCCACTTGCACAAATCCTTTATAATTTGCTGTATATCTTTTCGCAGCTGCTTATAGATTATTTTCCTTCGATATTTCGGTGTGAATACGATGTGATACTTGCATACCCATTTTGTATGTGCTAAACTGTTTGCCATAAAGGTCTTCCTTTCTGTTTCTTTGGTGGCTTGAACACTCACCATTTTATCAGTTTGGAAGTCCTTTTTTGTTTAAACTTGAATCCCACCCGCATTGCGGGCGGTTCTTACCGTATTTGCTCTGCAAATACGCCACCGCTAAAGCACTAACAAAAAGCTCCCCCACAGGTATTGCTTTCGCAATATCCGCGGGGGAGCTTCACAGTAAAACCGTATTTTATTTGGCAAATACCAGCGGGGAGAACAGGATGTACGCCAGAACCATAACGGCCAGCGTGATCGTGGCAAAGAGCTTGCCATGCTTCCACGGCGTCAGCTCGACCGCCTTGACGTCGTTCAGGACGAAATCGGTCTCGCGCGGACGCTTCTTAACGATGACCCACATGATGAACATGTCGACCACAAACAGCACGGCGGTAAAGTACAGATAGTGGATATCCTTCAGGAACGGAATCACGTTGCGCAGACCGAACTGAAGGGTAAAATACAGCACCACATGCACCGGGATGATGATCTTGGGCGCGATGGTGGGCACTTTCTTCCAGAAGAAGCCACACACCAGACAGACCAGAATAGGCGTGTTGAACGCCGCGAACATGGAGTTTACGAAGGTGGTGATACCGCCCATGTAGAGCATGAACGGCGCCATGATCGTCGATACGATGGCCACGACCGTGCCAAAGCGCTGGCCGACCTTCACCATGTAGGCGTCGGAAGCCGTCGGGTTGAAGGACGGACGGTGGATATCAAGCGCGTAGATCGTGGACGCGGAGTTAAGCACCGAGTTGAACGAGGACAGGATCGCGCCGAACATTACGGCGGCGAAGAAGCCGAGAATCGGCTTGGGCATAACGTTAGCGACCAGCATCGGGTAGCCGGCGTCGCCGCTGTTGGCCTGCGCGGCGGAGCCGTACAGCATGAAAGCGATGATGCCCGGGATAACGACGATCAGAGGGGTCAGAATCTTGAGGAAGCCGGCCAGTACGGCGCCCTTCTGCGCTTCCTTCAGGTTCTTAGCGCCAAAGGTACGCTGGATGATCGACTGGTTGGTGCCCCAGAAATACATGTTGTTAATGAACATACCGGTCAGAAGCAGCGGCCAGGGCATGTACGGCTCAGGCGCGTTCGCCGGGTTGATGGCGTTCATCATTTCAGGTTCGGAGTGCAGGAACACGTCCACGCCCTGCATGAAGTTGCCGCCGTGCATCTGGCCCAGCGCGATCAGGCCGAAGATCGGCACCAGCAGACCGCCGACGATCAGGCCGAGGCCGTTGATCGAGTCGGACAGCGCGATGGCCTTCAGACCGCCGAAAATCGCGTAGATCGAACCGACAAACGCGGTCGCGACACACACGACGGCGATGCAGGCGAACTCGCTCCAGCCGGTCAGGCCGGGCAGATCAAAGATGTTGGAGAACACCTGCGCGCCAGCGTACAGGATGTTCGGCAGCATGATGACGATGTAAGAGAGCAGCACGATCAGCGAGACCAGACGGCGCGTGCCCGCGTCGTAGCGCTGCTCGAAGAATTCCGGCACCGTGGTAAGGCCGGTCTTTAAGTACTTGGGCATCAGGAAGAACGCCATAACGATCAGCGCCATGGCCGCCGTTACTTCCCACGCGATTGGGCCCATGCCGACGCGCACCGCTTGTCCATTGGTACCGACGAGCTGCTCGGCGGACAGGTTGGTCATCAGCAGCGAACCGGCGATGATCGGGCCGGTCAGTCCGCGTCCCGCCAGATAGTAGCCATCCTGTGTGTCGAGGTTGTCGCCCCGGGTCTTCCACCACGAGATAAGCGCTACGAGTGCTGTAAACGCCAAGAAAGTAATCGCGGTGAACGCCATGGAATTTAGAAAACTCATTGTCTTTCCCCTTTTTTCCTTCTTATTTATATACCAAGCCGTCTCACCCTTCTCCCCCCTCAAAGGAGAAGGAACAGCTTCGTACTCCCCTTAAAGTTTTTTGCGGGCACGCGCACGCAAAAAACAAAACAGAAGACCGCCCGGCTCCCCTCTCAAAAAAACCGGCGATCTGAGAACGCGATTACGGGGCGCCCCAAAGGGCTCTTCCCCAGTTCTTTACCAATTTTACCATCTCTCGCACCGTATTTCAAACGAAACTTTATGCCAATCTATTGTTTTGTTGGATTGCACATATTCCATATCACTTTTTTATGCAAAACAGAAGGACCCCTCATCAACAAAGCTGATGAAAGGCCCTATGTTTTATGCAATATTCACATACTCTTGGAAAAAGTTTTCAGATACGACCCTTACTTGCCGAGAAGCTCCTTTTCGATGCGCTCGCGTGCTTCGGGCGCCTGCTTTGCCATTTTCTCCGGGAAACCGAACATGGAAACACAGGCAATATTATCGCCGCCGACCTTGGGGGCGTTCGCGCCGATCTGCTTGTTTGCAAAATCCATGTCGCGCAGCGTCTCGAAGATACCGGGGAAGTCCACGTCGCCCTCGCCCATGGCAAGATGCTGGTGGATGGTAACGTCAGCCTTGCCGCGGCCGTTGAGCCAGGGCGGATTGGCGATGTAGCGGCAATCCAGCGTCTGGTTAAAGGTATCGGCAAAGAGAACGTGGGTCAGCTCGTCGCCGCAGTACTGCAGCATCGAGCGAACATCGCCCTTGCCCTGATCGTAGAAAAAGCCGTGGGGCGAGGAGTATACATAGCCCAGATTCTTGGAGCGGAAGGATTTGACCATATCGACGGTCTCGTTGTTCAGCTCGCAGAAGTCATACGGATGGGACTGGATCTCAACGCGGATGCCTTCCTTCTCAATCAGGGGCAGCAGCTCCTCCATCGATTTGAACCACATGCCGTTGCAGATCTCGGCCTGATTGGGGTCGCCGGAAAGCTCGGTGTTGATGACCGGAACGCCCATGTTAACGGCGATCTGGATGATCTTCTTCCAGTTTTCCACCGCGAACTGACGCTGCTCCTCAGTCGGGCCGGACCAGCGGTAAACAACGATGAAGGACGAGATCTCAACGCCGGTCTCCTTCAGCGCCTGACGGTATTCCTGCTCGCACTCCTCGGAGAAGAGCGGGTGCTTGTAAAAGGGATTGATGCGCGGATGGGGGGACTGTTCAATGTACTTGTAGCCCCAGTCGGCCACCTGATGCACCATATCGTTGATCGACATCTGCTTGGCCAATACGTCTACGTCAAATGCGATTTTCATACTTTTCGTCTCCTTTGCTTATGTGGTTTGTGGTTTCCGTTTCATTGCCTCTATTGTAGCACCGCGTTTTTGACAAACCAAGCTGAAAACCGCTCTTCTCATTGACATTTTCGATTTTTTCTGTTGTAAACCAAAGGTGAAACGTGATATTATATAAAAAAGGAGCGTGAAAGTTATGGAAATTAACGAGGCCGGTGTTTCCCGGCGATCTGTGCGCTATTTTTTCACCCCTTCTTCCTATGCCGAGCGTCTGTTCTTCTATCCCACCCGGATTGGGCACTATTTCTGCGACCGGAATTATCAGTTCAGCTGCAACTGTGAGATTGCGATGGAAGCCGGCCACCGCGTCAACTATATGCTGTTTCTCGTGGTGGGCGGCCATATGGATATCGAGCTGGAGGGCGAGCATTTTTCCGCCTCCCCCGGCGACCTTGTGCTGTTCGATTGCAAAAAGCCGCATGAATATCGCGCGCGGACCGACGAACTGGAATTTTTCTGGCTGCTGTTTAACGGCGGACAGAGCGATAGCCTGTACGGCGAGATCCTGTCGCTTCGCGGCGGACACGTGTTTCCCTCCGGCGATCCGGCGCAGGTGCGCCTTTTATTTGAGCGGCTGATCACCTACGGGGAAATGCCGGGCCGCGGGCCCGAGCATACGCTTTCCGAGACTGTGTACGCCCTTTTGTGCGAGCTGCTTGCCGCCGCCTCGGGTCCGGTCGATGATTTTGACGCGCTGATCGACCGCGCGCTCCGGTACATGGACGGACACTATAACGGCGCGCTGTCCGTGGAGGATGTCGCCGCGCACATCGGCCTGAGCGCCTCGTACTTCACCAAGCAGTTCCGCAAGCGCACGGGGTACTCTCCTTACGAATACATCAGCCTGCGCCGCATCGACCGCGCCAAGGAGCTGCTGCTCGCGGGCGGGCGCACCGTGGGACAGATCGCCTTTGAGACCGGCTTTAACAGCGAGGAAAACTTTATACGCGCCTTCAAAAAGAAGGTCGGCGTAACGCCCTCCGCTTTCCGGCAGTACCCTATCTAAAAGCCAAGCAAAAAAAGCCTCCGGCTAGGCCGGAGGCTTTTTTTTGCTTGGGACGTATCTAAAATCCGAGATCCTCATCGATGAACAGGATTTTGGACGGCGTTCGGTTTGGCGCGCGGTCTAAAATAAGCGTCGCGCGGCAGATCCGAGCCGGGCAGTCGCAGTTGTAGCACCGGTCGCCCCGTTCCGCGCAAGGCGTATGGGCCCGGGTCCGCTGTGCGTTTTTGGGCGCCGCGATATGCTTCGCGCGCCAAATGGCTGCGGCGCAGTCGGGCACAATCTTATTGCGGCCGATCAGGTAATAGACTTGCTCCGGTCCGTACAAAGTCATTGCCAGTCTGTTGCCCGCGCCGTCCATGTTCACCAATTCCCCCGTCTCCGACGCCGCGTTGGCGCTGGTGATATATACGGCGCACTGCGCTGCCAAACGCTTTGTCTCGTCGCCCGCGATTCGGTGGTGCCAGACAACAGCGTTTTTTTGTGCAAGCAGCTCGTATAAACCGATCTGCCGCACGGTCACGCTGCCGCCGATGCCGATGGTGCGGCCGGTAAGCGTTTCCGATAAATACGCCGCCGCTTCCGCGCCGGACGCAAAAAAGGCGCAAGAAAACCCATGGGACTGAAACGCCGCTTGCAGTTTTTTATCGTTCATTTTTCTCGCTCCTCGACGGATGGCGGCAGGACGCGCTGCCCCATAACGTTACAACGCGCCCTGCCAAAAAGAAGATGAAAAAGAAATGGTCTAATCCTCCCGCTCGATGCCCGCCTGCGCCTCGAGCAGCTTGACGATACTCCAGTTATCGCCGTCCGGCATCATATTCAAACCGACCTGAAACATCTCACGCGAGACCGTGGTCGCATACAGCGGCACGCCCAGCTTTTTGCCCAGCTCCACGCTGATCGATATGTCCTTTTTCATGGTGGCGATATTGCTTCCGGTGTCTACAAAGTGCCGGTCGATGATCTTTCTGGTTGTATTTCGAGTAATCGCGCTGCCGATAATGCTTTCGTTCAGCACAGAGGCAAACATCTCCAGATCCAGTCCGGCCTTTTCGGCCAAAACCATCGCCTCAAACAGGCCTTCGTATGAGGTGCCTTGAAACGCCTGAATACAGCTTTTGACCGTTTGTCCGTCGCCGACGCGGCCACCGACGAAATAGATTTTGTTCGGATCGCCGATCGCGGACAGCACATCCATGTGGGAATCGATCACTGCCTTATCGCCCGACGCCATCAGCGACAACACGCCGTCGTTCGCGCCGAAGCGCCCGCCGCTGACCGGCATATCCACCACATGTATGCCGCGCGCTTCTAGGGTCTCCGCCTGACGTTTGACATACCACGGGCCGATGGTCGCGGTGATGAACACCGTCGCGCCCGGAGCAAGTCTATCGATCACATCGCTTATCACCGCATCCACATGATCGCCGCTCATGACCATGATGAACAGCACATCCACACCGTCTGCGGTATCGGCGGTTGAGGTAGCGAGCGTGCCGTTCGCCGCCTTAAAGTTGGCGCGCCGGTCTTCGCGCAGGTCATATCCCTTGATGTCGAAGCCGGCGCGCAGAATGTTGCGCGCCATGCCCATGCCCATATCGCCAAGGCCGACAAACCCAATTTTTTTCATATGTATTCCTCCCTTGATAAACGCGCTCCTTATCCGAAGATATCCTGCAAATGGCGGATATCCAGCCGGTATCCATCCGCACACCGGCCGCCGTCCGGGCAATAAATATTTTCCAGCGAAACGCAGCCCTGATATCCGTCCCGCCGCAGCGCCGCAGCCAGCGGCGGCAAGTACTGCGCAAGCTCGCCCGACCCGATCTCACAGATATCCATATAGGAACGGGTGATATCCGCGACGCAATCCTTGATATGGATATGCGACAGGATATCGCGGATGCTCTCGTAAACCTCCAGCGTGGGCATTTCCCCATAGTACATGGCGTTGGCCGGGTCCCACAGATAGCGGATGCGTTTAGAACCGAGGCCGTCCGCGAGCTTTCGCATCAGGTAGGAGGAACATATCTGGCCATTTCCGTTTTCCACGACCAGTGTGATTTGCTCGGTTTCGGCCAGCTCTGCGATCGGACGAAACAGCGACAAAAACTTATCCCAAACCGTGTTGTCGTTCGCGAGCCATTCCCCCGCGCCGTGGCTGCCAAAGGTCACCGGCTGTTTGGCAAAGCACATGACGCGTACCATCGGCGCGCCGGTGATCTTTGCAAAGGCGATCGCATTTTTCAGCTGGCGCATATGCAGCGTATATACCGGATCGCTGATCTCGGTGCTGCGAATGGGTACGCCGCAAAAAGCATGGCTGGTAATAAGGGCCGGTTCGATCCCATATTGGCGAGACAAATCGCGCACGCGATACGCTTCCTCGATCTTTAACGTTTCCACCGGTACGCCCGGCACGCTGCGCGCTTCTCCGGCCTGCAGCGCCGGGTCCTGCTCGCCGTCTAAATGCTGAATCTCGGCGTAGCGAACGCCCGTTTCCCGCAGAACACGGCAGGCCTCTTCATAATTTCCGCTGATGCCGTTTGTAATTGCTGTAATTTTCATGCTGCACGCTCCCGTCACACACCTAAATAGGCTTTCCGAACCGCTTCATTGTCCAAAAGTTCTTTCGCGCTTCCCTCCATGGCGACGCGCCCGGTTTCGAGCACATAGCCGCGCGATGCGATGGAAAGCGCATAGGATAGGTTTTGCTCAATAATAAAGATGCTTGTGCCCTGCTGCGCCACGTTCCAAATGATATCGAACATTTCTTCCACCACGATCGGCGCCAGACCGAGCGAAGGCTCGTCCATCAGAAGCAGCTCGGGCCGCATCATGAGCGCGCGGGCGATCGCCAGCATCTGCTGCTGTCCGCCGCTGAGTGAGCCCGCCTTTTGGTTTTGGCGTTCGCGCAGGATCGGGAACATATCGAAGCTTTGCTCGATCTGCTGGTCGCATTGCGCCCGCACATGCGGGGCATATGCGCCCAGTATCAAATTTTCACGCACGGTAAGCGTGCTTAAAATGCCGCGCCCCTGCGGGATATGCGCAATGCCGAGCGAAGCGCGCTGATAGCTTTTGGCTGCCAGCAGGTCCTGTCCCTTGTAGCGCACCGTGCCGCTCTTGACCGGCATTAGCCCGGATAAAATACGCAATAGCGTGGTCTTACCGCCGCCGTTGGCCCCCACCAAACTAACGACCTCGCCCTTGCCGATCTTCAGGGATACATCGAACAGCACCTGCAGGTCGCCGTAGCCGGCGTTGATGTGCCGCACCTCAAGAAGTTCCATGCTTTTTGGCCCCCCTCCAATATAAACGGCGATCACATCCGGTCTGGTCAGCACTTCGCGCGGCTCTCCCTCACTGAAAAAGCGCCCCTCGTTCAGTACGACCACACGGCTGCAAACATTGACGACCGCGTGCATCACATGCTCGATAAAAAGGATCGTCACGCCCTGCCGGTTGATGCGTTTGACCATTTCAATGCATTCGCCCACCTCCGCAGGGTTGAGGCCCGCCATGACCTCGTCCATCATGATCAGCTTGGGTTCCAAAACCAGCGTGCGCGCCAGATCGAGCCATTTGCGCTTTTCGATCGGCAGCTTGGCGCTGGGAACGTCCTTTTGCTCAATCAGCTCAACGGTTTTCAAAATTCTAAGCGTTTTCTTTTCCGCCTCCGCGAAAGAGTTTTTTTGCAGCGCAATGGAAAACACATTGTCAAATACGTTTAAATTACCAAACGGCTTTGGCGTTTGAAAGGTCCGTCCCATACCCATATGGGTGCGCTTACGGATCGAATCCTTTTCCGACAGCGTGCGGCCGTCAAAAATGATAGAGCCGGAATCGAGCGGATATACGCCTGTGATCAGGTTCACACAGGTGGATTTACCCGAGCCATTCGGTCCGATCAGCCCCAGTATTTCACCCTGCTGCACCCTAAAACTGACATTCTGGACCGCCTTGATGCCGCCGAAAGAAATGGAGATATTTTGAAGCTCCAGCAGGCAGCTCATGTCCCCTGCCCCCTCTCCGCCGCACCGGCCTGCGCCCGCTTTTGCCTGCGGCAGCGCCACTCCGGGATGTCTTCCGTGAAGATGCTGATCACGCCTTTGGGCTTGAACAGCACGATGATAATGAGCAGCAGCCCGTACAGCAGCACGCTGCTGCCCGACTGTCCGAGCAGCACGCTGGAAAGCTCGGTGGCGGGAATGATAATAAACGCGCCGAGCACCGGCCCCCACTGCGTTCCCAGTCCGCCAATGATCGCGACCGAGGCGATCTTCACCGTCATATCCATGCTGCATATCGTCATCGGATCGATAAAGGCGAGAAACATGCCGAGCAGCACCCCAACAAATGATGTCATCATCGCGCTCAGTTCAAAGGACTTGAGCTTGACCCGAAAGGAATCGATTCCAAGGGAGATCGCCGCGTCCTCGTCGCCGTTGACCGCGCTCAAATAATAACCGGTCTTTGACTTGACGAATTTCGATACCACGAACAGCACGATCAGAAGCGCCAGCAGGGACAAATAATAAAACGGCACATCGTTATCAAAATGCAGCTTATAAAAGCTTTGTCCCGTATACGGCGTGTACAGGCCGGAGGTACCGCCCGTTACCTTGTCCGATACCATCAGTACGATGCGGGAAATCTCAAGCAGCGCGATGGTGGAGATGGTGAAAAACGTGCCGCGCCAGCGCAGCGTCGCGCCGCCGATCACCAGCGCTACGAAAAAGGAAAACACCATGGAGATCGGGATGGACAGGATGGGTGAGATGTTGAAGTTCCGCAGCAGGATCATGGCCGTATAGGCGCCGATAGAGACAAACGTTGCGTGACACCACGAGGTCTGCCCGCCATAGCCGCCGACTATGTTCCACGACACGCCCAGCGCCGCATACAGAAAGCAGTACACCGCCATGGAGATGACGTAGTTGGAAGAGATCAGCGCCGGAGCCGCCAGCAGCGCCGCGAGTACGACGATGCCGGTGACCGTACTTTTCTTTTTCAGCCGCTTCACGATACACGCCCCCTTTCCCCAAACAGGCCCTGCGGCCGCACGAACAGAATGATGAGAAACAGAATAAAAATACCGATGGGGCCGTAATCCGCCGCAACAAAGGTCGCCACTACGGATTCAATCACCCCGATCATCAGGCCGCAGATCAGCGAGCCCTTGATACTGCCCAGCCCGCCCATGACAACCGCCATGATACCGGTCGTGCGGAAAATGTTACCGACATTGGGCGTTATGAGATATACGGGGGTCAGCAGCAGGCCGGCAATGCCCGCCATCGTGATGCCCATGACAAAGGCGATGATGTAGATCCGCTGCGCATTGATGCCAAGGATCTGCGCGACCTCTAAATTTTCCGATGTGGCCCGCATCGCGCGTCCCATCAGCGTTTTGTTCATCAGATAGTTGACAAACGCCACAACGATTAGCGTGACCGCCAGCGCGATCAGCCGAGGGTATGCAATGGACAGCGGACCGATCGAAATGGAGGCGTATTTAATGCTTGAAGGGACGGTCATCGGCAGCGTGCCGAAGATCACCTGCACCACGTTCTGAATGACCATGCCCAGCCCCAGCGTGACAAGCAGGGCCACCGAGCTGCCGCGTTTTAGCGACGGCCCCACGCAAAGCTTAAACGTAACAAGCGCGACCAGCGCTTGGATCACCAGTACAAAGGGCAGCAGAAAATAGGTTTCCAGACTCATGAGCTGATAGCACATATAGGTCAGATACATACCAACCATTAAGTACGAGCCCATGGCAAAATTGATAATTTTCATCACGCCGAATACGATCGTGATGCCAATGGCCACCAGCGCATAAACGCCGCCGGACATAATACCATTGATCAGCGTCTGCAAGATCATAAACCCCATATCGCTTCACTCCTTTTTCATCCGCGCATGGTAACCGTTATGTACCGGAAAGCGGCACATACTCATAGTGGGCAAGTTCCTGCGGATAGATCATGCGGCATTCGTAGTCGCTTCCGTCCTCGGTCTTTTGCCACTGTACCAGCGCCGGCACCGAGTTGGTGTTCCATCCGGTCTCGTCAAAGGCGTAAGGCCCGCCGGGGATCACAAACTCGGCGTCCAGCGATGCGATCGCATCGCGGATCTCCGTGCCGTCCGTGGATGCGGCTTTTTCAATGCCGGCCGCTACGGTGAAGATCAGATTCGATATCTGCGCGACGTGCTCGTCGATATATTGCACGCCGAATTCTTCACGGTAGGCATTGAAATAAGCGACCATCTCCTCGTTTTCCATGTTGTGTTTGGAATCCGCCGCGCACGCCGCCGTCGCGACGATTCCTAGGCACTCGTCTCCCATATCCTCGGCAAACTGGTGCAGCAGGATACCGCCCGCGCTGCCAAAAATGATAGGGCTGTAACGCATGGACTTCATCGTGGAAAGCAGCTGCTTGAGATCGGCGGTCTGCGCGTTGACAAACACGACCTCCGCCCCGCTGTTTTTGATCGCGGTGATGATGGAGGAAGCGTCGGACAGGCCGGGTGGGAAGGACTGGTTATAGACGATCTCCGCGCCCGCGCCTTCGATAATAGGCGCGGCCGAGTTCAGCGTGGAACGGCCAACCTCGCTGTCCTCAAACACGATGGCGGCTTTACTCACCGAAACGCCTTTTTCCGCGCCCATCCACTTCATAAAGTCGGCTTGCATCTGGGCATGCTGCGTGCCCTTCGCGCATGGCATAAAAATATACGAATAGCCCTGACCGACAATATCGGGGGAATAATTGCTTGTGACCATCGGCACCCGCGCTTTCTCCAGCACGGGCAGCATGGGAATCGTGGTCGAGCTGGTCGAACTGCCGACGACCGCGCTGATCTTGTTGTTGCTCAGCACGCGTTCCGCGACCGCCTTAGCTTGCGTGGCGTCGCTCATCAAGTCTCCGGTAATCAGATTCAGCTTGGCGCCGCCCAGCGAAGCGATACCGCCCTTGTCGTTGATCCAGTCGACCGCGAACTGACAGGCGCGGAAATCAATTACGCCGTAGTCCGCGCTCGCGCCGGAGGCGCTGAAAAACGCCGCAATATTGACCCCGTCGGCGTTGCCTGCATCGGTCTGTGGCTGCGCGGCGTCTTGCGGCGTATCCTTCGCACATCCGCAAGCGCACAGCAGCGCGCCGGCAGTCAACATACTTACCATTTTACGGATTATTCGCTTATTCACACATATTCCTCCTTTTTTCGGTCCTTGACGAACCACTGTTTTTTGCTTCTTCCTCGTTTCTTACACGCGCCGCTTGCGTCCACCCCCTGCCGATACGTATCCTGTTTTTTCTGATCACATCTCTTGTTTGCGATGCTTAATTGGATAGGTTAATTATAGCCTTCACCCATTTTTTCGTAAACGGACAATCCTCGGATATCGCCGCCCCATATGCGATTATGGATAAATCCGCACTTCATGCACCGTTAAATTTCAGTTTTCGCTTCGATTTCCCACTTTTTCGCACGAAACCTCAGCGGCGAATGCGTGCTGCGCCGCGCGCGCGGCCTGCCTTTCCAACGAATCATCATACGATTTTGATCTATGCGCTTGGACCGATCGCATAAATAGTCCGTAAAATCCGCCCCGCTTTTATTTGTTATTTTTCCATCTTGACCTTTTTCGGCAAAGAATATATAGTGAAAATAGAAAACCTTGATCGAACTGCTCACTTACGCATGATGAAGCAAAGGAGGCTGCTTATGTTGGAGCCAGAACAAAACACCGCTGTCTTTTCCGGGGAACCCACATTCTTTATCAACAACAAACCGCCTCACATGCAAAACATCATTCACATAAGCAACTGCCCGATCTATTCCTACCCCTGCCATTCGCATGCTTCCTGGGCGGAAATTGTGCTGATCATCGGCGGCAGCGGCGTATATACCGTCAACCGTGACGAGTATATTGTCGAGGCCGGGGATATTTTACTGATTAACCGAGGCGTGCTGCATTCCTGCGACTCCTCCTTCGAGGACCCGGTCGACGTGTACACCTTATCCCTCAACGAATTTACAATCCGGGGATTGGAAATGGGCCAGCTGATCGCCCCGGATGTGCAGCCCTTTCTGAAAACCGGAGCGCAGCTTCCCCTTTTCGCCGCGCTCTTTTCTTGCTTAATGGCGCAAAATCTTGAAAAACCACCCGGACATCTCATGATCTGTACGCAAACGATCTCTTTACTCTGCGCTTTGTTACACCAAATGATCCGCCGAAAAACCTTCAAGATCCAGCCCCGCAGTATATCCAAGCTCGCTTCCGATATCATGGAATATATCGAAGAAAACTATACCTCCAATATCACGCTCGATCTGCTTTCCAAACGTTTTTTCATCACCGCGGGGCATCTATGCCATATTCTCTCAACGGAATGCGGTATTTCGCCCATCGACTATGTGATCCAAAAGCGCATCAACACCGCGCAATGGCGGCTTGTCATGGAAAGCACCTCGATCAAAGACATTGCTTTTGACATGGGCTATGAAAGCGCGGACCATTTCGCCAAACAATTTCAGAAAAGAACGGGTATGACGCCTTCGGTCTATCGTACGCTATATTCGCACCGTTTAAAATATCTGATTACGGATGAAACACCATAAAAACATGACAAAAAGGGCCGCAGCGGAACAATCGTTCCGCTGCGGCCCAAAGGCTGTCAAAGCATGACTTATTTTTTCTTTTCATCCGGCAGCTGATAAAAGTCATCCTGCCTGTTTTTGATATCGAACAGCTGGCGGTACTGGGCGATGCGGTAATCCGCAAGGCTTTCTTCCGACGCCGCTTGTTGTACCTCGTGGAACGCGCCGGCCGTGTCGTAATAGCCAAAGCTGTTGATCGCGGGCACCGTCTCCCGGGCGGCAAGGCGCAGCGCGTCGTAGCCGGAGGCGCCCAGCCCAAGCAGATCGAGCGCATAGGCGGACAGGTAATTGGCGCTGATGGTCACATCCTGCGCCTCCACGATATCGTAGTTGGCCCAGATAAAAAAGGGCGTTACCATCTTTTTTTGCTCGGTCTCGCTCGTGACCGCCTGCCCCGCCCCGCCGAGCAGACTGGTATAAAACGCCGCGTCCACCTTGGGCTGGTGGTCGCCAAAGAAAATAATAGCGGTCGGCTCGTCCGCGGCTTCAAAATACGCGATCAGCTCACGCACCGCGTCGTCGCTATACCGCACGAGGGACAGGTAATTATCCACATCGGGATATTGCCCCTCGTATTCGCCGGTCAGGTATATTTTAGGGTCAAAATTGGGGTAATCCGCCGGAGCATAGCCGCCGTGATTCTGCATCGTCACGTTGAAAACGAACAGCGGCTGCCCTTCGGGCTTTTTTTCATACAGCTCATAGATTTTGCGGTAATCCTCGCTGTCGCTTACGCGGTAGCGCACGCGCGCCGCGTCCTCGGCAAAGTCCTCCTCATAAAGCTGGCGGTCAAAGCCGAAGCGCTCATACACCCGGTCGCGGCTCCATGACGAAGCCAGATAGGGGTGCAGCGATACCGCCTGATACCCCTGCCCTTTCAGGCTGGAGACCAAGGTGGGCATGGCCGCGCGAATATACATCTGGTATGGCGAACAGCCGAAGGGCAAAAAGCCCATGGTGGCGCCGGTCAAAAACTCGAATTCGGTATTGGCCGTACCGCCGCCGAAGGTAGAGACCAGCAGCTTGCCGGTGACCGTGTTCTCCTTGCCTGCGAGCGAGCGCACATAGGGCATATAATCCTCATTGGTCGCAAACGGGCCGACATCCTCAAGATCGGCGAAGGATTCATTCATCACCACGATCAAGTTCGGCTTTTTTTCGCCGGTCTCGCCAGGATGGCTTTCCATGATCCGCGCCATGTTTTCGTCACCGTATCCCGCGGGCTTGCGCACAACGGATTCATTCGCGCAGCGCAAAAAGTAGAATATCTCGCTGTACGACCGGCTGGACTGCCAAAAGCCGATGCCGGTGCCCGTCACCCGCAGGCCGCCGCACACCAGTACCGCAAGCGCGAGCACGACCGGCAGCCGCCTTTTGGCGGGCGCGCGCCAAACGCGGCGCATGCGCCATACCGCCGTGCAAAACAGGAGCGCGGCCAACGCCGCGAGCAGCACCGATTTTTCGACCGGCACGGAATACCCCTCCGCCACATCGGCCGCCGTACCGATGGCAAGGATATCGCCCAGCAGTACCGGCGTGCCGCGAAACAGAGTGACATAATGATCGATCAGCGCATGTACCAGAAATACCGCCTGCCCGATGCATACTGCCAAACGCGCCCGCCCGCAAACCAAATAAAGCACGGCATAGAGCGCCAAATAACAGAGCAGGCCCTGCCATAACGATTTTTGCATGTTGACCGACAGGCCCTTGACCACATACTCCGTCGTCAGCAGGCTCAAAGCGGAAGCGGCGATCAACAGCGCCGCATCGTGCAGGGCGAGCAGCGGGCGCTTCGCGCCGTCACGGTAGGGTCTGGCGAAGAGCGGCAAAAAGACCAAAACGCCGGTAAGGCCCGCCGTCAGCCGCCAAGCGGCAAGCGAGCCGCGCCACAGCAGCGGCAGCACCAAAAGGGCGAGCAGCAGCGTCAGCCCGGCCGCGACCGCGATGCGCACCTTCTTTTGGCGCGCGGTTTCCTCTTTCATCGGTACGGTTCCCTCCCTTGGGAAAACAAAGGCTGCTGCAAAGCTTTGTTTTGCAGCAGCCTATTTTATCAAGCTTTGCGGTTTACTCAGCCGCGTCTTCTTGCTCCATGCGGGTCACGGCGATCGACAGCTCGTCCAGCTGCTTGTCGTCCACCACGTCGGGGCAGCTCATCATCAGGTCGGAAGCGTTCTGCACCTTGGGGAACGCAATCACATCGCGGATGGAATCCAGCCCGGAGAGCAGCATACACAGCCGGTCCAAACCGTAGGCCAGACCGCCATGCGGGGGCGCGCCATAGGAAAACGCTGTAATCAGGTGGCCGAACTGCTCCTTCGCCTTTTCCTCGGTAAAGCCGAGCGCGCGGAACATTTTGGTTTGCAGCTCGGAATCGTGGATACGGATCGAACCGCCGCCCAGCTCGCAGCCGTTTAGCACGATATCGTACGCCTTGGCGCGCACCTTGGCCGGATCGGTATCCAGCAGGGCGATATCCTCATCCATGGGCGCGGTAAAGGGATGATGCTTGGCAACAAGGCGATCCTCTTCCTCGGAATACTCAAACTGCGGGAACTCGGTTACCCAAAGCAGCTTGTAATCGTCCTTTTTGGCAAGGCCAAGGCGTTTCGCCAACTCGCAGCGCAGCGCGCCCAGCGAAACCAGCGCGGTCTCTTCCGAAGCGTCCGCGACGACGAACAGCACGTCGTTTTCGTGCATATCGGCGCGTTCCTTGATCTGCGCGATCTCGTCCTCGGTCAGGAACTTGGCAAAGGAGGAGGTCATGGCCCCATCCGCCGCAAGCTTCATCCACGCGAGGCCCTTGGCGCGGTAGGTCTTGACAAAATCGGCCAGCTTATCGATCTCCTTGCGCGGGAACTTATCGGCATAGCCGTTTATATTGATCAGGCGCACGGTACCGCCCGCTTCAATCGCGCCCTTAAACACGCCGAACTCGCATTTCGCGGCAATATCCGAAATATTCTTTATTTCAAAGCCAAAGCGGGTATCCGGCTTGTCGGAGCCGAAGCGATCCATCGCTTCGCGCCATGTCAGGCGCGGCAGCGGCAGCGGGATGTCTACCCCCAGCACCTCTTGGAACACGCGGCTGATAAAGCCTTCGTTTACCGCGATCACATCGTCCTGCTCGACAAAGCTCATTTCCAGATCGATCTGGGTGAATTCGGGCTGACGGTCGGCGCGCAGGTCCTCGTCGCGGAAGCAGCGGGTGATCTGCATGTAACGGTCGACGCCGGAGAGCATCAGCAGCTGCTTATACTGCTGGGGCGACTGCGGCAGCGCGTAGAACTTGCCCGGATGAACGCGGCTGGGCACCAGATAGTCGCGCGCGCCTTCGGGCGTGGACTTGGTCAGCATGGGGGTTTCGATTTCCAGAAAGCCGTTTTCATCAAAGTAATTGCGCGCGACCTGCGTCACGCGATGGCGCAGCATCAGGTTTTTCTGCATAGACGGGCGGCGCAGATCAAGGTAGCGGTATTTCAGGCGCACCTGATCGCCGACCTCCTTGGAGTCGTCTATCTCAAACGGCGTGGTTTGCGCCTTGGAGAGGATGCGGAGTTCCTCGGCGATCAGCTCGACCTCGCCAGTCGGCATTTTCTTATTGACCGCTGCTTCGTCGCGCGCGGTGAGCTTGCCGCTGACCGCCACAACGAACTCGGTGCGGCAGGTAAAGGCGATATCGAACAAACCGGCGTTCACCGATTTATCAAACGTGCACTGAATAACGCCCGCGCGGTCGCGCACGAGCAAAAACAGCACGCCGCCGTTATCGCGCACACGGTCGACCCAGCCGTTGACCGTGACGGTCCGCCCCGCGTCCGAAAGGCGCAGGTCGCCGCACATATGCGTGCGCTTCATACCCGAAATAGAGGTTTCGTTCATTATTCTATCATTCCTATCCAAAGAATTTTACTGATCGAGAATCACCGTGCCCGCGTTCTTCGCGGCAAGACCGTTTTGAATGCGCTGAACGGCTTCGTCAAAGCTGACGGAGACCTGCTCGCCGGACGCCATGTCCTTGACGGCATACACCTGACCGGCGATCTCATCCTCGCCGAGGAAGATGACATAGGGAATGCCGAGCTTATCCGCGTAGCCGATCTTGGCCTTGAATTTTTTCTGCTCGCCATAAAGCTGCGCGCGGACGCCCGCCTCCCGCAGCCCTGTCGCCAGCGCGATCGCGGGCGCGAGGTCGTCCGTCATGGGCAGGATGAGCACATCCGCCGGAGCGGTCAGGCTTTCGCCGTTCAAATAGCCCTGTTCGCCCAGCACGTAGAACAGCCGCGTCAGGCCGATCGAAATTCCGACGCCGGGAAGCTGCTTATCGGTATAGTATTCCGCCAGATTGTCGTACCGGCCGCCCGAACAGATCGAACCGATCTCCGGATGGTCAAGCATGGTGGTCTCGTACACGGTGCCGGTGTAATAATCCAGCCCGCGCGCGATGGTCAGATCGATCTCAAAATGGTCGGCGGGCACGCCAAAGGCCGCCATATAGGTCGCGACGGTCTTAAGCTCGTCCGCGCCGGCGTCAAACACTTCGTTCCTGCCCTGATAAGCTTCCAGCGCCGCGAGGATGCCCTCGGTGCCGCCGGGGGTCGCGATAAAGGCCAGAAGCTCGTCCGCTGTTTCAGCGGATACGCCGAAGTCCTCGGTCAGGATCTCTTTCACCTTTGCCGCGCCGATCTTTTCGAGTTTATCGACCGTGCGCATCACGTCGCCCGCTTTTTCGGTCAGTCCCAAAATGGCGAAAAAGCCGTTTAATACCTTGCGGTTGTTGATGCGGATCTTAAAGCGCTTCAAGCCAAGGGTAGAAAACGTTCGGTAGATGATGCTCGGTACCTCGGCTTCGTTCACGATATCGAGCTTGCCGTCGCCGATCACGTCGATATCGGCCTGATAAAACTCACGGAAACGGCCGCGCTGCGCGCGCTCACCGCGATAGACCTTGCCGATCTGGTAGCGGCGGAACGGGAACGTCAGCTCGCCGTAATGCTGGGCCACGTATTTGGCCAGCGGCACGGTCAGATCGAAACGGAGGGAAAGATCGCTGTCCCCCTTCTGGAAGCGGTATATCTGCTTCTCCGTTTCGCCGCCGCCCTTGGCAAGCAGTACCTCGGAGGATTCAATCAGCGGCGTATCCAGCGGGTAAAAGCCGTAAAGCGCGTAGGTTTCGCGCAGCGCCTGCATGATGCGTTCCATTTGCATCTGCGGCGCGGGCAGCAGCTCCATGAAGCCGGAAAGGGTTCTTGGTTTTACTTTATCCATATCTGTCGTTCTCCTGTTTTGCATCAAAACGCCCCCCATTCGGAGGGCGCTGAATAAATTTCGTAATGTATCGTTCTGGGACAGGGGCAGAGACCGCCGCAACAATCCCGGAAGGACAGTTTACGTTGTTAGCGATTTTTAGGATTGACGATATTACGCCAATCGAGGTCGCCGCGGTCAAGGCCAAGGATCAGCATTTCCGCGGTGGCGGAATTGGTGGCGATCGGGATGTTATGCATATCGCACAGTCGCGCGATCGCGTGCACATCGGGCTCGTACTGGGCGTTGGTCATGGGGTCGCGGAAAAACAGAACAAGGTCGATTTCATTGTAGGCCACGCGCGCGGAAATTTGTTCCTCGCCGCCCTGCATGCCCGCAAGACATTTTTCTATTTTGAGGCCGGTTGCCTCTTCTACGAATTTACCGGTCGTGCCGGTAGCGCATATATTGTGCTTTGCCAAAATACCGCAGTAGGCCATACAGAACTGCACCATCAGTTCCTTTTTGCGGTCATGTGCGATCAGCGCTACGTTCATATGCGATCCATCCCCTTTCAGACTTGTCTGAAGCGTCGGCGATACGGAGCCGATCTTTAGATTTTCATTAGCGGTACGCGCTCGCCTTCGAGCCGCCGCGCGATGTTGGAAAAGGCGCGCGCCGCGCCGGTATGCTTGATAGAAAGGATACTGTTGCCGCGGTTTGAGCACGCGATGATATCCTCGTCCTCAGGCACGATGCCGAGCAGCGGCAACCCGGCGCCATCCATGGCGTCGTCGATATTGTCCGCTTTGCCGCTGCGAATCAGCTGCGGGCGAACACGATTGAGAATCATACGTATACGGGCAATACAATATTCCTCTTCCAGCTTACGGGCACAGCGCTCCGCCCCACGGATACAGGCGCTGTCCGGTGTGGTGACGATAATTGCCTGTGTTGCAATATGCGCGGAAAAGGAAAGCTCAGCCGGCAGACCGGCCGGGCCGTCGATCAGCAGGTACTCAAAACCCGCTTCCTCCGCCTGCACGGCCAGTTGCTCCATCCCGCGCTCGCTGAGCGCGGGCAGCGCGACCGGCGCCGTCAGCAGGCTCAGTCTTTCATACGTCGGGTGATGCGCAATCGCATCCGCAAGCGGCACCGCGCCGCCCGCCACATCGGCAAAGGAATAAACCACGCGGTCGGACATGCCGAGCGCGATGTCGAGATTTCGCAGGCCACAGTCTCCGTCGATCAGGAGCACACGGCGGCCGAGCAGCGACAGCGCCGCGCCCGCGCCCGCGGTAAAGGAGGTCTTGCCCGTGCCTCCCTTGCCGGATGCAACCAATATGACTTTCAACATAACGCCTCCGAAGCTAAAAATCTATGTGTATCATTATACACGAGAAAACCACAATTTACAAGCGTTTCAGCAAATATTTACGCCTGTTGCGTCGAAGCGGCGCGGCATGGGGCGCTTAGTTTAAAAGCGCGTTCTCCTTCTCCACCGTTTCCACTAAATCCGGCTCGGTCTTGAAGTAGGCGTCGAAAATATCGCGCACGACCGGAGCGACCGACGCGCCGTGCTGCGCGGCCTCGCCCACCACGCACACCGCGATCTGCGCATCCTCAAACGGACCAAAGGCCACAAACACACCGTTGGACTTTTCCGGGTCGTTGGTTTCCGCCGTACCGGTCTTGCCGCCGATCTTGATCGGATAATCGGCGAACACGGTGGCGGCGGTGCCGCCCTCGGCGGTAACCTCGGCCATGCCGGTCATAACGGTATCGCGCGTCTTGTCTGAAAAGGTGACATTGCCGAGGACCTCCGGCTCATCGGTCTTGACGACCTCGCCGTAATCGTAGCTCTTCACGTTTTTGACCAGCGTCGGCTTATAGACCGTGCCGCCGTTGACGACCGCCGCGATATAATTGCAAAGCTGCAAGGGCGTGAACCAGTTGTCCGACTGGCCGATGGCCGCCTGTACGTCGTCGCCGCCCTGCCACTCGCGCAGCGTCGGGTCGTTATCCAGCATTTTTTCGCGGGTTTCCGGGCCGGCGGCCTGACCTGCCGCCTCGCCCACCTCAATACCGGTCACCTGACCCAGACCAAAACTTTTGCACCATTTTTCAAGCGCCGCGCCCGTCAGCTGCTGGCCTACGTTGTAGAAGAATGTGTTGCACGAATATTTGATCGCGTTGACCACATCATAGGTAGCCGGATGCTCATGGTTATTACACTCAAATTTCTGTCCGCCGTATTCAAAAACGCCCGTACAGGTAAACGATGTGTTTTCATCGATCACGCCGGTCTCCAGCGCCGCGATGGCGGAAAGCACCTTAAAGGTGGAACCCGGCGCGTACAGACCGCTGGTGGCGCGGTTGGTAAAGGGCTTTCGGCTATCTTTCTTTAACTCGTCGTACTCCTTGTTAAAGGTCGCGAGGTTATAGGTCGGATACGAGGCCATGGCCAGCACCTCGCCCGAGTGCACGTCGAGCACGACGGCCGCGCCGCCGTGGCCGTAGCCGGACACATTCTCCGCCAGCGACTGCTCCGCCGCTTTTTGCAGCTCCAGATCGATGGTGAGCACCACGTTGTTGCCCGGCTCGGGCGCATAGGAGTTCGTTTGTCCGCTGAGATTATCGCCGCCGAGCGTGGTCTCCACCGTGGCGGAACCGGAGGTGCCGTGCAGGTAGGATTCCATCGCCTTTTCAATGCCGGAATCGCCTACCGAATCGTTCATGTTGTAACGGGGATCCTCTTTATAACCCGGTTTGCCGTCCTCGCCGTCCCAGTCCTCGGTCCACATCGGGTGAACGGTGCCAAGCAGGTGCGCGGCGTATTCGGTATCATATTGCCGCACGGACTCGGTCTGAAAATCAACGCCCGCGTACTTTTTGTGGTTTTCCTTTACCTTTGCGATCAGGTCGACCGTGACATCGGTCGCCAACGTAAAGTTTTGCCGCATATCAAAGCCGACCGTGCGCATGCTGTAATAAAGGCCTACCACCGTACGCACATCCTGCTGGGAATAAGTATCCGGCAATTTCAAATACACCCGCATGGCTTCGATAAACTCGGGCGCGGTCGCGGTATTGCCGACATGGATCTTATTTTCGCTTTCCGCCATATACTTACGCAGCTTTGTCATTGCCTCATCCGCGTTTTCCGCCGTAAAGGTATAGGGCGCGGTTTTCGAGATCGGCATCACGTCCTTGACTTCGCCGCCGTCCGCTTCGACCATGCGCGTCAGCTCCAGCAGGCGGTCGAATTGGCCCTCGGTCTGCCAGTTAGAATAGGTCAGCACCATGGAAAAGGCCGTGCGGTTGGTCACGAGAGGACGGCCGTAGCGATCCAGTATTTCGCCGCGCGCGGCGGAGACCGTCGTGATCGTCGTCAGGTGCACCGCTGCCTTTTTCACGTTTTCCTCGCCGTGGACTAGCTGCAACTGCGTCAGCTTCCATCCGGCGAGCGAGGCGCACACCAGAAGCACGCAGGCAAGCGCGATCAAGCGGCGCAGCAGTTGATTTTTATTCACCATTGAAAAAAGACCTCACAAATCAGCTCCGAAAACTTATCTGGACTCGAATTTTTTGCTTATTTTCTTCACCGGCGCGTATACCAGAAAGCTGAGCGCCGCCGTGAGCACCGCGCCGCCGAACACCTGCTGCATCACCAGCCCGAACGAAGCCCCGTGCATGGGCAGCAGGTAGCAAAAATAGCGCAAAAGCCCTATCAGAATCATTTCACCGGCGGAAAGCATCATCATCGATACATAGTTGCGGCTGAGCGTGAGCCTGCTGAGCGAGCCCGCGATAAAGCCGAACAGTAAAAAGAAGATGGGATAGACCCCGTCGATGCCGACAAAGCCCACATCGTACAAAACGCCCACCGCAACGCCCATGATAACGCCTTCGACCGGACCGTCCAACAGGGCGGCCGCCGCGACGAAGCACGGCAGCAGGTCGATATGAAAACCGCGCACCGAGAAGTAGCGGCCCCAGCTGCTTTGCAGCGCAAAATACACGACCGCCAACAGAATATATAATAAATTTTTAGGAATGGATACCTGTTCTCTCTGCATGCTTTTTTACTCCGTGATCGTGTAGTCGGTGATGATGGACACGCTTGTCACCGTATCCACATTGACAAACGGCTTGATGACCGCGTAATAGGAAATACCGTTTTCCTCGGTCAGCACGCTTTCGACCGTGCCGATCATCACGCCCTTGGGGAACACGCCGCCGCGGCCCGAGGTTTCCACCGTGTCGCCGATGACAATGTCCGCATCCTCCTTCAAATAGGAAAGGCGCAGGTTGCCCTCGCTCATCATGTCGTAGTTGCCTTCGGCAATGGCGGCTTCGCGCGTGCGCGTAACCAGCGCGCCGCACTGCATTTCCACATCCACCACGGTCGTAACGGTACAATAGTTGGACGCGACCTGACTGACATAGCCGACCATGCCGTCCTCTGTCGTGACAAGATCGTTCACCTCGACCCCGTGGGAGGTACCCTTGTCGAGCGTCAGCGTCATGGCCCAGTCGCCCGGGTTGCGGCCTATTACCTCGGCGGTCTGCTGCGTCAGGTCGCGGCTGCGCTCGGCGCGGCCCAGTTCCTGCCGCAGGCGGTCGTTTTCATCCAGCGCGATCTGTGCGTCGCGCACCTTCTGTTCCATTTCGCGCACCTGTTTTTTCAGGCTTTCGTTTTCAGCCTTCAGGTCGTCCACTTCAAAAAAATATTCGTGCCCCTTGCCAAATAGCCCGGTAATGCCGGTGCCCAGCCTTTGGATCGGCGTTACGACCATGCCGGCCAGCTTTGTCACAGGCGACGGATTGCCCGTCACGCCGCTATATAACGCGGAAAGCACGCAGATCGCTATGATCGCGGCGATCACGACAACAAAGCGCGAGGTTATGTTCTTCCTACGCAAGAATTGATTGCTCCCTTCGAGTTAAGTTCGATCAAAAGCCGCGCCTTACGCGGCCCTTGCTACACGGCAACGCCGAGATCGCGGAGGATGCGGTTCAGGCCTGCGACAGGCAGGCCCATCACGCTGTAGTAATCGCCGGCGATGCCTTCGATCAGCAGCGCGCCGTGGCCCTGAATCCCGTAAGCGCCCGCTTTATCGAGCGGCTCGCCGGTGGCCAGATACTTTTCCAGCTCATCCTCATCAAAGGCGCGGAAGGTAACGAGCGTGCGCGTCAAAAGCGTTCTCGTTTCCCCAATGGGCGGCTGCACGGCAAGACCGGTCAGCACCTCGTGCGTGCGGCCGCGCAGCATGCGCAGCATTTCGCGGGCGCGGCCGGGTCCCTCCGGCTTGCCGAGCGCGATCCCGTCGATCGTTACGAGCGTATCCGAGCCGATGCAATACGCATTTGGGTACGCTCCATGCGCCTTTTCCGCTTTTCCGCGCGACAGGCGCACGACCTCCTGCCCCAGCGGCGCGCCGGGCAAAAGCGTTTCATCCGTGTCCATCGGGGCCACGGTAAAGTTTTCGGTGATCAGCCCGAGCAGCTCGCGCCGCCGTGGCGAAGCCGATGCTAATACGAGTTCCATACATACCCCTTGCTATCCCTGTGATAATTAGTAATGAGGAATTAGTAGTTAGTAATTGGATAGGTAGGAATTGAAGGAGATCGGCCATAGGCCGATATTGAAATTACCGCGCGGCGCGCGGGACCGCAATTCCTAATTACTAATTACTAATTCCTAACTAATTTGTCCGTCACTCTACTCCCCTGTGGTAAAGGCCGCGCGTAAATTCACCCGCGGGCGCTTCGCCCGCGACAAACGACTGCGCGATGCGCGCGCAAGTCTCCGGCGATTCCACAGTAAACAGCAGCCGCCCATAGGTGACGCCCGCGCGGGCGGGCGGCTCATCCCAGCAGAGGGCGCGGCTGTTGAGCAGCGTATTCCGGCAACCGAACTCCGGCAGCAGGGCGAATTTTTGGCCCTTACGGTCGGTCAACTCGGTCACGCCATTTTTACACGCGCATTTGCCGCCGTGGCGGCGGCGTATCGCGCAGTTTTCAAAAACCATCAGCGGCAAAAAGCCGTAAACGATCATTTCGGTCTCAAGCGGCCCGCGCAGATCACGCAGCTGCGCCTGCCGCAGCTCAAACGAAAGCGTTTGGCGCGAAACCCCGCGCGCCGCCAGCACCGCGAGCGTTTCGCTGTTAAAGGCGTTCAGCCCAAAATCGCCGCAAACGGTAAGGCCCAGCCGCCGCGCGAGCGCGAGTTGGCCGAGATTGCCGATCATCACGGTATCCGTGCCCTTTTCCATCGCGCTGCCCAGCAGGCGTTCGATCTCAGGCTGCTCGCAATCGGAAAAGACGCGCGGCAGGATAGCGGGCAGGCCGGTCTCGGCCGCGACCGCGAGCGGCGCGTAGATCGCCGTAAGTCCCAGCTCTGCAAGCGCCCGCGCCTGCTCCCCCGTCCTAACGGAAGCGGTAAAGCCCGCGAACGGCTGTTGCTTGTCCATGGATAACGGAGCGGCCGCGTCCTGCCAGCGCCGTTCCGGCGGCGCCAAACGGCGCGCCATCAGCTTTTCAAGCGCTTCACGCCGCAGGGCGTTCAGGCGCGCGGCGGACAGCATCAGCCCTTCGGGCAGATCAATTTCCAATTTTTCAGCATAAAAAGGCGTGCCGCCGGTTTTGCGCAGCGCCTTTTCCACGGTCTCCACGGTCGCGGGGCGGTTGATCGCCCGCGGCACCTCGTCCAAATCGACAGCGGCGGCGCCGTGCGTTCCATCCTCTACAGAAAGCGAAATTCCGCTTTCCGCCGCCGAAAAACGCAGCGCGACCGGAACAAGCGGCGCTTCCCTGCCCTGCGCAAAGCGGCTCGCTGCTTCGTCATACAGGCTTTGCACCTCATGCAGCAGCACCTCGGTTTTGGTGCCGAACATCGCGTCGCCTTTTTCGCCGGTCAGGTAGCCGTCGGTAAAGCCGTCCCGCGAAAAGACACGGCGCAGCGTGTCGCGCTCGGCTTCGGTCGGCGCGCGGTTTTCACGCAGCAGCGCGGCGTAGATCGCGGTGACAATATAGGTATATTCCGGCCGTTTCATACGCCCTTCGATCTTGAGGGAGCAAACGCCCAGCTTTTTCAGTTCACAAACATGGTCGGCCAGCGACAAATCCTTCAGCGACAGCGGATAGCCGCCGCTCATCGGCAGGCGGCAAGGCTGGGCGCACAGGCCCCGGTTGCCCGAACGTCGGCCGATCACGGCGGACAGATAACACTGACCCGAATAGCACATGCACAAAGCGCCGTGCACGAATACCTCGGTCTCCACACCGGCGTTTTCTGTAATCAGGCGCACTTCGTCAAGCGAGCATTCGCGCGAGAGGACAACCCGGGAAAAACCGAGTTCCTTTGCTTCCCGCGCGCCGTCCAGCGTGTGTACGGTCATTTGCGTGGAGGCATGCAGGTCCAGATCCGGCGCGTGCCGCCGAAGCAGGCTCGCCAGACCCAAATCCTGCACGATCAGCGCGTCCGCGCCCGCCTCGTACAGGAATTTTGCGTCGTTCAGCGCGCCGGACAGCTCGCGGTCGGTGGTCAGTATGTTGAGTGTGATATTGGTTTTTACGCCGCGCGCGCGGCAATAGGCGATTGCTTCCGCCATTTCATCCTGTGAAAATCCCTTGGCGCTGCGGCGCGCGTTAAACGAGCCGTAACCCATATACACCGCGCCCGCGCCCGCCTGTACGGCGGCGCGCACGCTTTCCGGCGCGCCGGCGGGAGAAAGCAGTTCCGGAAAGCTCATTTGCGGCGCTGGTTCTGGCCGCGCAGACGGTCCAGCTGGCTGCGCAGCGCGCTAAGCTCGCTTTCGGCCACGCGAAGCTTGGCTTCGGCTGCCTCGGCGGCCTTTTTGGCTTTGATATATTCATCCGCGAGGTTGATCGTCGCGAGCGCGAAGGCGCGCGTCGTCGCAAAGCTCTCTGAACCGCCGCATTCCGTGATCGTCTGCCGGGCGAGTTCGGCCACCTCGTTCATATACTCCTCGGACTCCTCGGCCAGCATGGTATAGTGCTGCCCTGCGATCTGGATGGTGACACGGTTTGCCATTTTTATCTCTTCCTTTCGCATCAGGTCATAAAGGCATATTTCGATAAGATATAGTATACCACAGCGGCCAGCAAATTTAAAGCCACCAGCATTCATTGCGTGCCGCTGGTGGTATACTTTATATTTAATACAGGTATAATAGGCGCTTTGCGGCTATTATACCACAATCTTTTCTCTTTGGAAACAAAAAAAACCACCTTCTTACAGCAGCCAACAAGAAAAGTTGCGAAAAACGGCTGAGTATGATACACTGACTGTTGGATTAAACCGTAAATCGAATATTAGGATAGGATCGAACAAAATGGAAATCAACGGACAAGAAGTTACCGAAACCGTAAGCTACGCCGAGCTGGGGCTTTCCCCGGCCATCATGCGCGCGCTGGATAAAAAGGGCTATCAAGTCGCCACCCCCGTGCAGGGCGGCGCGATCCCGTTTTTTATGGACTGGAAGGACGTCATCGCCAAAGCGCCCACCGGCACGGGCAAGACCTTTGCCTTTGGCATTCCCATGGTCGAGCACATCGACCCGGAACTGAAAGAAACGCAGGCGCTCGTGCTCGCCCCCACCCGGGAACTCGCTTTGCAGATCGTGGCCGAGCTGCGCGGCTTGCATGAATTTAAAAAAGGCGTGCGCACCGTTTGTCTCTACGGCGGCGCGCCGATCGCCGGCCAAATCACGGCCCTGCATCAGCACCCGCAGATCATCGTGGCGACCCCGGGGCGGCTGATGGATATGATGAAGCGCGGCGCCGCCCGGCTGGACAAGGTGCAAACCGTCGTACTGGACGAGGCCGACCGCATGCTGGACATGGGCTTTGTGCAGGATGTGACCCGTATTTTGGACGCCATGCCCCAGCGCCGCAATCTAGGCATGTTCTCCGCCACCATCTCGCGCGAGGTGATGGATATCTCGTGGGTATACCAGCGCGACCCGGCGGAGATCACCGTTCCTGCCGTGGATGAAAACAAGCCGGATATCCAGCAGTACCGCATCGACCTTGGCTGGAACGTCAAAACCGAACTGACCGCAAGGCTTTTGGAAGCGGGCGAATATGAACGCGCCCTGATTTTCTGCAACACCAAGACCATGTCCGACCGGCTGACCGCGCTGTTAAAGCTGCAGGGCATTGAGGCGGACTGCATCCATGGCGACATCCGCCAGCGCGACCGCGAAAAAACGCTGGGCCGTTTCCGCGACGGCAAGCTGCGCGTGCTGGTCGCTACCGACGTGGCCGCGCGCGGATTGGATATCGACGATGTCGACGTGGTGTTCAACTACGACGTACCCGAGGAAAACGAATATTACGTGCACCGCATCGGCCGCACCGGCCGCGCCAAGCGGCACGGCGTTTCCTACACGCTCATCACCTCCATCGCGGAGAGCATCCGTATGGACGATATCGAGCGCAGCACCGGCAACGAGGTCGCCCGCCTGAAATACGAGGACGGCACCCTGCTTGAGATGGAAAACTAGCTTTTAATTAGGAATAAGCTGTTGCAAAAAAAAAGAGCGGCCGCTTGTCATTCTGACAAGCGGCCGCTCTTTTTTTAGTTAGGAGTTAGAAAGTAGGAGTTAGGAGTTAAAGGTATCGGCCAAAGCCGATAATTAATAACCGCGCGACGCGCGGTACCGCAATTCCTAATTCCTAATTACTAATTCCTAACTAATTAACAGATGCGCGGCAGGCCTTCGCCGCGCAGCGGGGCGACCGCGCGGCGGCCGCCAATGGTGGTATGAAGCGTCACGCCGTTTCCCTCGCGCACTGCGCCGATGACGGCGGCTTGTCCCCCATAGGGCGAGGCCTGCACGATCTCAAGCGCGCGCAGCGCGTCCCCCTCGGGCACCGCGATCAGCAGCTTGCCCTCGTTGCCCATGGTCAGCACATCAAGCCCCAATATGCCGGTCAGCGCCCGCACACCCGCTGAAACGGGCAGCGCGTCCTCGGTGAGCTCAATCGCGCACCCCGACGCTTCGGCCAGCTCGCAGGCGACCGTCGCCAGACCGCCGCGCGTGACGTCACGCATGGCGTGCACCTCGGCCTCGGCGGCGAACAGCGCCTCCACCATGCCGCCAAGAGGCGCGCAGTCGCTTTGCAGCTCGCTTTCCAGCCCCATCCGCGCGGACAGAATCGTCGCGTGGTGGTCGCCCAGCGTGCCGGATAGAATGAGCGCGTCGCCGGGCCGCAGGTTGGCGGCGGACACCTCGCGCTCCGCCGGACGGGCGCCCAGCCCGGTCGTATTGATATAAAGGCCGCCATTGCCCTCGATCACCTTGGTATCGCCCGCGACGATGTGCACGCCGGCTTCCGCCGCCGTTCGCGCCATCGACTCGACAAGCCGCGTCAGCAGCGCGGAATCCAGCCCCTCTTCTAAAATAAAGCCCGCGGTCAGGTACAAAGGCCTTGCGCCCATGCACAGCAGATCGTTCACCGTGCCGCACACCGCGAGCCGCCCGATATCGCCGCCCGCAAAGGTCAGGGGCTGCACGACAAAGCTGTCCGTCGTCATCACAAGCTCGCCCGCCGGACAGGGCAGCACGGCGGCGTCCTCCATACGGTTCAGCACTTCGTTTCCAAGTCGTTCCGCAAAAATATCGCCGATCAGCCGGGCGGTATCCGCGCCGCCCGCGCCATGGCGCAACTGAATTTTCATGGTCATTCCTTTCCCGTTATGAGACAAATGCGGCACGCGCCCTCGCCCGACACCATGCACGCGCCCACCGGATGCTCGGGCGTGCAGGCCTTTCCACAAAGCGGGCAGTCCCAAGGCCCGATCGCGCCGGTCAGCACCTGCCCGCACCGGCAGCCCTCCGGCGCGCGGTCGGCGCTCAGTCCCCGGCTGCCCGCGTCCAGCGCGGCATAGGGGCCGCGCAGATACAGCCCGGAACCGGGCACCTGCCCCAGCCCGCGCCACAGCGCTTCGCCCGCCTCGAATACGCGCGAAACGGCGCTTCGCGCCTTTTCATTGCCCGCGGCGCGCACAAAGGCCGGATATTCGTTCCACACGCCGGCATTGCCCCGCTCCGCCTCGCGCGTCAGGCGGCACAGCGCCGCGAGCAGCAGCTCGGGCGTGAACCCGCCGACAACCATGGGCTTTTTCCACTTTTCCGCGAGCGGGCGAAACGCTTCCGCGCCCGTTACGACCGCGACGTGCCCGGGGCACAAAAAACCATCGATACCGCCCGCCCCGCACAGCGCGTCCATCGCGGCGGGCATGGTCTTGAGCGCGGTCAGCAGGCGCACGTTGGATAGGCCCCGCGACAATATGCCCTCCGCCACCGCCGCCCAGACAGGCGCGGTCGTTTCAAAGCCGACCGCCGCGAGCACGAACTGCGTATCAGGCGCGCGCTCCGCAAGGGCGAGCGCCTGCTCGGGCGCGTAGAAAAAGTCAACATCCGCCCCTTCGGCCCGCGCGCCCGCGAGCGAGACCGCGCTTCCCGGCACGGCCAGCATGTCGCCGAACGATAGCACGCGGACGCCCGGCGTGCGGGCGAGCGCGACCAGCTTGTCGATATAGGCCGTCGGCGTGACGCAAACCGGACAGCCCGGCCCGGCGAGCAGTGTGATTTTTTCGCTGAGCAGACCGCGCACGCCGGAGCGGTATAGGGCGGCGGTATGCGTGCCGCAGACCTCCATCAGCCGCAGCGGGCGGCCATGATACGTCCGCAGGTAATCCGCCAGCAACCGTTTATCCATTCGCGGCCTCTTTCAGTTCGTCAAACAGCTCGGTAAGCGTTCCTGCCTCTTCCTCGCCCATGGTTTGCAGGGCGACCCCCGCATGGACAAGCACGTAATCACCGACGCGCGCCTCGACCATGGACACGTTGACATCGGCCATGGTACCCGCGAAATCCACCTTGGCGCGATCGCCGTCGATTGAGACGATCCGTCCGGGAAAAGCTACACACATGTTATTTCCTCGTTTCTCAGTCAGGTTTGGCCGCCCGCGAGCAGTCCGTAATATACCTGCCCGACGGCAAGGCCCCCGTCGCCGGGCGGCACCTCGCGATTAAACCAAACGGTATGGCCCGCCGCGGCGAGCATTTCCGTGCAGCGCGTGATAAGCAGCCGGTTCGCGAACACGCCGCCCGCGAGCGCGACCTGCTCGATCCCCGTGCGCGCGGCCATGCACGCCACCATATCAGCGACCGCCAGATGGAAGCCGAGCGCCGCCGCATCCGCGTCAGGCGCGCAAACCAGTGCGTGGAACAGCGGCGCGGGATCGAACACGCCGTCCGCTTCGGCAAACGCCATGGCAAGCGGACGAACGCCGCGCCGCGCCGCGCGTTCCGCCGCCGCTTCGAGCGCCCGCGCGCAGCGGCCTTGATGCGTGTTTTCCCCGCAAAGGCCGAGCACGGCGGCGGCCGCGTCAAATAGCCGCCCCATGCTGGAGCTGCCAATCGTGTTGACGCCGCTTTGAAGCGCCGCGCGAACGACCGGAAAACGCGCGTCCGCGCTTTCCAGCCCCGCATGCGCCAGATGGCACAAAGCGGATTTCCAGCCTTGCCGCATCGAGCCGTCGCCGCCGAGCAAGGGCACCTCGGCCAGATGGCCCGCGCGGGTATAGTCCGCACCCTCGCACCGTAAAAACTCGCCGCCCCAAACCTTGCCGTTATCGCCATAACCCGTGCCGTCAAAGCACACGGCGAGCACCGGGCCCTTCAGCCCGTGCTCCGCCATGACGGACAAGGCGTGCGCGTGGTGGTGCTGTACCGCAAGGCGGGGCTGCTCCATCTCCTCCGCCAGCGCGGTGGTGAAATAGAGGGGGTGCTTATCGTGCACGACAAGACGCGGCTTTGCGCCCGTCAGCGCGGTCAGATCGCGCAGCGATTGCCGAAAGGCCCGCTGCGTTTCGCGTTCCGCAAGGTCGCCCGGCACGGCGGCCGGGTAGTACCGCCCGCCGGAGGCAAGGCAAAACGCGGGCTCCATCTCCGCCCCAAGCGCCAGCACCTCGCCCATGGGGGCCTCCTGCGCGAGCGGCTCGGGCAGATAACCGCGCGTGCGGCGCAGCACCTGCGGCGCGCCGCCGACCACACGGGTCACCGCGTCGTCCGCCGGACGCAAAATTTCTCTCTCGTTCCAGAACAAACCCGCGATCTCGGTGTGCGCGGCAAAGTAAGCGCGCATCGCCGTGTCCCCGTATAAGATCGGCTGCCCGGCGTGGTTGCAGCTTGTGACGATGAGCGGCAGCCCCTCGGCCAGCAGCGCATACAGGCCGAAGGCGGGCAGAAAAGCGCCGAGCGGACCGTCCGTCCCCGCCGCGTCCGCGCACACCCGCGCGCGCCAATTTTGTCCCCGGCGCAGCAGCACGATGGGCCGCGCGGGCGAAAGCAAAAGCGCCCGCTCCGTCTCGTCCGTCTCGCACACGGCTTGCAGTTCGTCCATCGATGCAAACAGCACGGCAAACGGTTTTGTGGGCCGCGCTTTCAGTGCGCGCAGCGCGCGCACGGTCTTTTCGCTGTCCGCCCGGCAGACAAGGTTGTAACCCCCCGCCGCCTTGACCGCGATGATCGCCCCGCTTTTTAGCAGCTCGCGGGCGGCGCGCACCGCGTCCTCCCGCGCGGTTCGGTCGCCCGCCCGTGTTTCGCCCAATAGCTGCGGCCCGCAAGACGGGCACGAAAGCGTCTGCCCATGGCAGCGGCGGTTTTCCATATCGGCATATTCGCCCGCGCACATGGAGCACATTGCAAACGCGTCCATCGTGGTGCGCGCGCGGTCGTACGGCAAACGGCGGATGATGGTGTAGCGCGGCCCGCACCCCGCGCATGAAATAAACGGATAGCGGTAGCGCGCATCCTTTTTGTTTTGCATTTCCCGCAGGCAATCCGCGCACACCGCCAGATCCGCCGGGAGCACGGGGCGCGACGGCTCGCCCGCGCTCTCCACCGCCCGAAAGAAAGAAAACCGCCGCAGAGCGACCTCCGCGGCGGTGATGCGCTCGATATGAATGGGCGGCGGGCAGGCGGCAAGGCGCCTTAAAAACGATTCGAGCGCCGCCCCTTCCGCGTTGCAGACGATCTCCGCCGCGCCGCCAAGGTTACGCACCTCGCCCTTTAGCCCCAGTTCCCGCGCGATGCGGCATACCGTAGGGCGAAAGCCCACGCCCTGTACCCGGCCCGTGACAATAAGACGGTAGGTCGTCATTTGCCCGACCGGTCAATCAGCCATGCGGCGGCCGCGTCGTATCCCTCGCCCGTGACGCCGCACACCTTGAACACCGGCGCGTTGGGGTTCAAATGGCGCACGCCCTTCATGAAAAATTCCTCATCAAAATTCAGATAGGGCGTCAGATCGATCTTGCTCAAAAGGATCGCATCCGCCTTTTCAAAGGCAAGCGGATACTTATAGGGCTTATCGCTGCCGTCCGCGACGGATACCTGCAACAGCTTGATATCCTCGCCGATGGAGAACTCCGCCGGGCACACGAGGTTGCCCACGTTTTCAACGAACAGGATGCCGGGCTCCGCGAACGTCATGGCGTGCACGGCGTTGTGCAGCAGCGGCGCGTCCAGATGGCAGGCCCCGAAGGTATTGATCTGACTGGCGGTCACGCCCTGCCCGCGCAGGCGCTCGGTATCGATATCGGATTCGATATCGCCCTCCACCACGTAGCATTTGACCGCTAACCGGCGGATCAGGTTTTCCAGCGTGGTCGTCTTGCCCGCGCCGGGCGCGCCCATCAGGTTGACGGTAAAGACGCCCTTATCGGACAAATAACCGTTTACATGCGCGGCAATGTGGTCGTTTTCCGCGTGGATGTCCGTCATGACGTCCTTTTTTACCATATGCATCAGTCATCTACCTCCAGCTCGACGCTTTTGACGTAAAATTCTTTGCCGATCCCGGTCGGCGCGCCGTCTCCCCCGCAGGCGGGACAGGCAAAGGAAAAGGGCTTGCGTTCGAAATACGCGCCGCAGGCCCCGCACTTCAGCTTGGGCCGCACGCGCTCGATGTGGAGCGCCGCGCCCGCGCAGGGCGTATCTTCCGAAATGATATCGAAGTACATTTGGATCGATTCCCCGATAAAGCCGGAATCGTCCCCCACGACCAGATCGATCCCGGTCACGCGGCCATGCGCTTTATCGGCCTCAGCCGTCGCGATCTGAACGATCCTCTGAGTGATCGGGTACTCGTGCATGGAAAACCTCCTCGGTTTTAACGGGCGCGGGGGCGGTATACTGCACCTCCATATGCAGGCACTTTTTGGGACAGTTATCGACACAGCAGGCGCATTGAACGCAGGAGAAGGGATTGATCGTCCACGTTTTTTGCGCGCGGTCGACGGTGATCGCGTCCGCCGGGCACTTGCGCATGCACATGCCGCAGTATATGCAATCGTCTATTACGATCGCGACCTTGCCGCGCGTTTTATCCGGATACTCGCGCGGGGTGACCGGGTACGACGTGGTCGCGGGCTTTTGAAACAGGCTCGCCAATACCGTGCGGGCGAAATGTAAATATGCCATAATCGGTGCCCCCTTAGCGTTCCGTACAGCTGATGCATGGGTCGATCGTCAGGATCAGCATCGGCACGTCGGCAAAGTCGCAGTTTTCCAGCGTTTTAACCAGCGCGGGAATATTGATGTTGGTGGGCGTGCGCACGCGCACGCGGTCAAGGAACTTGGAGCCGTTGCCCTTGGCGTAATACAGCGCTTCGCCGCGCGGCTGCTCCAGCCGGGCAAAGAACTCGCCCTGCGGGTTGCCCTTTACCGGCACGGCGATATCGCCCTCCGGCATTTTATCGATCGCCTCGCGGATGATGCGCATGGACGAAAATATCTCGCGGATACGCACGTCGCAGCGGGCGTAGCAATCGCCCTCCGTGGCGAGACAGGGCTTGAAGGCCAGCTCGTGGTACGCGCCGTCGTGCTCGACCGCGCGCAAATCCATCGAAATGCCGCTGGCGCGGGCCACCGGGCCGACGCAGCACAGCTCCGCCGCGTCCTCGCGGCTGAGTAACCCCACGCCGCGCAAACGGCCGTTCACGGTCGGGTCCTCCAAAAACACGTCGGTAATGCGGCGCACCTCGGCCTCCATATCGTGCAGGCGCTGCGCGATACCGTTTAGCTCGCTGTTTTCAATATCGCGGCGCACGCCGCCTATTTTGCAGACGGAAAAGATGATGCGGCCGCCGGTCGTCTGTTCAAAAATATCGAGGATCTGCTCGCGCAAGCGCCAAGCGTGCATAAACAGGCTTTCAAAGCCCATGCCGTCCGCCAGCAGGCCCAGCCACAGCAGATGGCTGTGGATACGGGAAAGCTCGTGCCAAATGGTGCGCAGGTATTTGCCGCGGCGCGGCACATCCACGCCCATCATGCCTTCCACGGCCTTGCAGTAGCCCCAGCCGTGCCCAAACGAGCAGATGCCGCAAATGCGCTCGGCCACGTAGACATATTCGGTGAACTCGCGCTTTTCCACCAGCTTTTCCAAACCGCGATGGATGTAGCCGATGGACGGGATGGCGCGAACGACCTTTTCATCCTCCAGCTCCAAATCCAGATGGATCGGTTCGGGCAGCACCGGATGCTGCGGCCCGAACGGAATGACGGTGCGCTTACCCATGCTGCTCGCCCCCTTCCGGTTTCTCCGTGGTATTCGCCGCCTGCGGCGCGGGCGCGGCGGGCTTTGCCGCCGGCTTGGGCGGCGCCTTATGCTGCGGCGGCAGCGCGCGCCACGGCGTTTTTTTCGCCAGCCGGTAAAAGCTTCCGCCGTAGTCCACTTCATCCGCGATATGGCGGATCTGCACGCCGAACAGGTCGCGCATTTCGTTTTCGTAGATGAAAGCGGGCCAGTACAGGCTGGTGATGCTGATCACGGGCGTGGTTTCGCCCACGGTCAGCCGCAGGTGATACATATTATACGCCCGGTCAAAGGTATAGGTCAGTTCATAGCCCTCGGGCACGCGGGTGCAGCAAATCTGCACCAGACGACAGCCCTCGTCGTGCAGGCTGTGCACGCGGTCAAGCAAGTCGGCCGCTTTGATTTGAATGATCTGCTGTTTCACGGCGCTTCCTCCTCACCCGGCAAGAGCGGCAGACTGTCGCGATCCTCCAGCTCGTCCTCGCGGCCTTCCTTCAGGGCCTTTCGTTTTTCTTCCAAAATATCCAGCGCGCGCACCACGCCGTCGATAATGGCCTCGGGCCGGGCGGCGCAGCCGGGCACGTACACATCCACGGGCACGGCCTTATCCGCGCCGCCGAGGATGTTATAGCATTCGCGGAAAATACCGCCCGAGTTGGCGCAGATACCCACCGCGACCACGACCTTGGGCTCCGGCATCTGCGAATAGATTTGACGGATCACGGGCAGGTTCTGCGCGTTGACCGAGCCGGTGAGCAAAAACACATCCGCGTGCTTGGGGTTGCCGGTGTTGACGATGCCGAACCGCTCGATATCGTACAGCGGGGTCAGGCAGGCGAGCACCTCAATGTCGCAGCCGTTGCAGCTTGAGCCGTCATAATGGATAATCCACGGCGATTTTTTCATAAAAGACATATTGGACGAGCCCCTCCCCTCTTACCGAATCGTCATCAATACCAGCAGGTTGACAAAGCCGGCCACGAGCGAAACGCCCCAAGTGGCGGCCAGCGCGTGCTGCCATTTGACGCGCGCGCAGCAGTTGTCAATCAAGATTTCCAAAACAAAGACCACGGCGCACATGGCAATGCCCAGAAGGGGCGAAAGCCGCGCCGACCATACAAAGAATAAGTAGACAAAGCCCAGCAAAAAGATATTTTCATACCAGTGCGCGACCTCGACCATGGCGAGCGTTTTGCCGGAAAATTCGGTCACGATGCCCTTGACCAGCTCCTGATGCGCGTGGTGCGACATCGAAAGGTCAAACGGCGATTTGCGGAACTTGATGGTCAGGATGAAGCAAAGGCCGACGAACACGCCCGGCAGGTAGACGATCGCCGCGCGCTCATCGCTGATGATCTCGGACAGGTTGAACGTGCCGAAGGCAAGGTAAAAGCCGATCGCCGTCATCAAAAGCATGGGCTCGTAGGCCATGGTTTGCAGCAGCTCGCGTTCCGCGCCAAGCTGGCTGTACGGCGAGTTGGACGAATACGCGGCCACGATCAGGCACACGCTCGCGAGCGTCAGCGTGAAAACGACGAGCAGAATATCGCCATGGGTAAAGAAGAAAATACCGCTGATGACAACGAACAACAGAAAGCCCGCGACGTAAAAATCCTGCACGCCGTTGACCGAAATGCCCTGCTTGCTGCAAAGCTTGAAAACATCGTAAAAGGGCTGCAAAAGCGGCGGGCCCTTACGGCGCTGCATCCGGGCCGACAGCTTACGGTCAATCCCGGCAAGCAAGCCGCCGATGATGGGCGCAAGCACCAGATAGCCCGCGCCGCCCAGAATGATGGGCAATAGCTCAGACATGCAGCACACCCCCCAACAGCTCCGAGAAAGACAGAATGATGATTACAATGTTGACGATGCTGCCGCCCAGCAGCATCCACCGCTCGCTGAACAGCGTTTCCATATACCAGTTGCGCAGTGAAACCGGCACCGGAATATCCATCGAACCGCGGAAGGTCAGATCATCGCCCATGTTTTCACCCGCAAGGTTGACGTGCACCAGCTTTTTGTTGCTGCGGCCAAAGGCCAGAAGCGGCAAAACGACCAGCAACACCACCATAAAGGACATGATGAGCATGTTGCCCTGACTGATCACCTCGCCCGGCACGCGTGCAAAATGAATGACCAGATAATCCGCGACTAAATTCTTCGCAATGATCGGGAAGCCGACGCAGACCAGCACGGTGACGGCCGCCAGCCCCTTGAGGACGAACCACTCCTCTTTATGTACGGTTCTTTCGATGCTGCGCTTGCCCGCGACGATGGCCGTCACCTTGCCCAGCCACTTGGTCCAGAAAAAGAAGGTGGCGGAGGAGCCGAACACGAGGATCAGCATCAGCATCGCGTGGCCCGAATCGATAAACGCCTTCATGGCCGCCCATTTGGAAATCAGCATGCCGAAGGGCGCGAGGAACATGCCGCAGATGCCGATGGACATACAGACCGCAAGCTTGCGGCATTTCGCCGAACAGGCCGTCGAAATCCTCGATATCGCGGCTGCCGACGTGGTGCTCCGCCGTGCCGACGGAAAGAAACATCAAGCTCTTGGCGACCGCGTGGAAAATGACCAGCATGATCGCCGTCCACGCCGCTTCAAACGTGCCGATGCCCGCGCAGCAGACGATCAGCCCCAGATTGGAGATCGTCGAATACGCCAGCACCTTTTTGCCGTTCGATTGCGAAATCGCGGCAAAGGATGCGAACAGGAAGGTGACGCCGCCCGTCATCATGGCGAGCAGACCGGCGGGGCTGTCGCCCAGCGCGGGCGACAGCTTGATGATGAGGAACACGCCCGCCTTGACCATGGTGGAGGAATGCAAAAGCGCCGAGGTCGGCGTGGGCGCGACCATCGCGCCGAGCAGCCATTTGGAAAACGGCATCTGCGCCGCCTTGGTCAGGCCCGCGAACACCAAAAGCGCGGTCGGCACGACGACGTCGATGCCGCTTTGCGTCAGCCCGACGATCTGTCTCAGGCCGATCAGCTGCTGGGTCAGCCCCAGCCAGACAATGGCCACCGCGAACGCGAGGCCGCCGAGCAGATTGAGCGACAGCGCGCAAAACGAATTTTTCTGCGCTTCTTTCGTGCCGGTATAACCGATCAGCAGGAAGGAGGAAAAGCTCGTGATCTCCCAGCAGAAATACATCATCATCAGGTTGTTGGACAGGACCAGCCCGAACATCGCCGCCAAAAACAGATACAGCACAAAGAAAAACACCGGCCGTTTATCCATCAGCGATTTGTCGTGGTGCTGAAAATCCTTCATGTAGCCGAGCGCGTACACCGTGATCGCGCTTCCGACCAGACCGATGATCAATATCATCAGAATGCCGAGCTTGTCGATCATCAGGTCGAAGCCCGCGTAAACGTGGTGCCCGTGCTTCCAGCTCGAACCAAACGATCAGCGCGGTCTGCGCAACGCTTAAAAGCGCCGTGAACCAGCGCCGCGCCCGCAGGCACAAATACACGATCAGCACGCACATCGCGATCTCCGCGATCAGCAGCACGGTAGAAAACACCTCGCTGCCGATGTTGAAGAACGTGGGCATCGTTTTGAAATACATCACGCTGACGACTACCGACAAAATCGCCGTGATAGCGGCCGCTACTTTTACGACCCTGTCGCGCGCGGCGTCGTGCCGGATAAACAGCATGGCGAACGCCGTCAGCAGTGGGAAGCCGACCAAGATCCCCAATATGGCCATAGCTTCCGCCTCCTTTCCAAATTACCCTTACCCTTGATTCGTTGCACTCTATGCAACGTAGATGTTTTTATTATACAACTTCCATTTTGCAATAGCCAGCCATTTATTGCAATCTGACAAAAAAGGAAAAGAACCACTATGCTTTCTTGCGGGCCGCAGGCAAAAGAAGCCTGCCGCTTACAAAAGCGGCAGGCACACGGCTATGTATCCAAATTTTGCAGCGGACGCGTCCGCCTTTACCAGACGATCTCCCCGTCCCGGGGCGCGGCGACCGTGTCCCGCTCGACCAGCGTGACGCCGACGCTGGTTTTCGCGATGCAGCGGTCCCCTGTTTCCATCATGTCGATCAGCCGCTTGGCCGCGATCTCGCCCATTTCGCGTTTGAAAATATGGATCGTCGTCAGCGCCGGTTCAATCACCGAGCCGATCAGCGAGTCGTCAAAACCGACCAGCGACACATCCGCCGGCACGCGCAGCCCGCACCGCTGGAACGCGCGCAGCGCGCCCGTCGCCATCACATCGTTATCCGCGAAAAACGCGGTTGGCAGGCTCGGCCGCCCCGCAAGGTAGCGGCACACATCCTCGCACGCGCCGTTTACCACGGGCTCGATGCGGACGACGTCCTCCTCCCGCATTTTCAGCCCCAGCGTATGCATGGCTTGATAAACGCCCGCGCACCGCTCTTTTAAGCTGCCCGTGCGAATGGAGCCCTTTAAATAGCCGATCCGCCGGTGTCCCTTGTCATATAAATGACGCAGCGCGAGACGCGCCCCTTCGATATTCGCCATATCCACGGAGTTGATCGGATAATTGCGGAAGCAGTTGTCCACCGCGACGACCGGAAACTCCAGATCGGCCAGCACGCCGTACCGTTCCGCGTCAAACTCAGTGCCGAGAAAGATCACGCCCACGATATTTTCATATCGCAGGCCGCCCAGCACGGTCTCGAAATCGCTGTCGTCCACATTGACCACGCTCATCGTATATTTGCAGCGGCGCAGCGCGGCGTCCACGCCCTCCATCACCTGTGTGATAAAATCATCGTTGCGCTCGACAAAGTTGCCGGTCGCGCGGTAGCGGATAAACTTCACCGTGCCCTTTGGCTGGCTCCCCGCCCCGTCCGCGTCGCGTATGGTAAAGCCGTTTTCCAGAAGCAGCGCCGTGATCCGTTCGCGCTTTTCCGAGCCAACACCCGCTTTTCCGTTTAGGACGATCGATACGGTCGAAGGGGAAACGCCTGCAAGCCGGGCAATTTCCTTTACTGTCATGGCAACGCATCCTCTCAACTTTCAAACAGTCCGGAAGGCCACTGGCGACGCCTGTAACCGTACCCTGATACCCCGAATTCTGCCTTTACTTAATATAATACGGTAATTTTGGTACCCTGTCAATTAGATGGCAAAACATGGGGTATAAAAAACGGGCGGGTGTTTGATCGGCAAACATCCGCCCTGTTTCCTGTGCGCTTACTTGCTGTTTTTGTTCTTGCGGGTCTCCAGCAATACGGCGAACAGGATCACCGCGCCCTTTACGATATACTGCGCGTACGAATCGACGCCGAGCATGTTCATGCCGTTCATCAAAACGCCGATGATAAGCGCGCCCACCAGCGTGCCGACCATGGTGCCGGAACCGCCCGATAGCGAGGTGCCGCCGACCACGACGGCCGCGATCGCATCCATTTCAAACTTATCGCCCATGGAGGGCTGCGCCGAGTTCAGGCGGCCGATCAAGATCAGGCAGGCCAACGCGGAAGTGACGCCGCTGATGATATAGGGCATCATCTTATACCGCCGCACATTAACGCCGGAAAGCTTGGTGCATTCCTCGTTGCCGCCGATCGCATAGACATAGCGGCCGAGCGTGGTCTTGTTCAGAAGGAACCAGCCGACCGCAAAGACGATCACCGTCAGAATGACCGGGTTTGGAATGCCGAGCACGCGGCCCCGGCCGATCCCGCCGATAAAAGCGCCCACCTCCGGAATCGGCGTGCCATCGCAGAAGATGTATACGATGCCGCGCGCCGCGGTCATGGTGACAAGCGTTTGAATAAAGGGCGGCACATCGAAAAACGCGATCAGCACGCCGTTGAACAGGCCAAGGATCAGGCCGGTGACCAGCGCGACCACGGCGGCCAGAACGGAAGAACCCGTGCCGTTGAACGTAGCGGCCGCGAAAGCGCCGCACAGCGCCAGACCGGAACCGACCGAAAGATCGATGCCGCCGGTCAGAATCACAAAGGTAACGCCCACCGCGATGATGCCGTTGGTGGATACCGTACGCAAAATGGTCAGAAAGTTGGAGGCGGAAAAGAACGATTCCGCAAAGACCGAAAGCAGCAGCACCATGATGATCAGGGCGCAGATCACGCCGAACTCGCGTATTTCAAAAAGCCTTTTCAGGGCGCTCTTTTTCTCCGCGCCCGCGGTGTTCTGTTTCATGATACCCCTCCCATTGCATAGCTCATAATGGTCTCCTGCGCGAAATCCTTGCGGTCGAGCGTGCCCGTGATCCGCCCCTCGCATAGGATCACCGCGCGGTCGCTCACCGCCATTACCTCTTCCATTTCGGAGGAGATCATGATGATGGCCTTGCCTTTTTTCGCGATCTCGCCCATGATGGCGTAGATTTCCGACTTGGCGCCCACGTCGATACCGCGCGTCGGTTCGTCCAGAATGATCACGTCCGCGTCCAGATTCAGCCACTTGGCAAGCACGACCTTTTGCTGATTGCCGCCGGAAAGGAATTTTACTTTTTGATGGATGGAGGGCGTTTTGATCCGCAGATCGTTCACGTATTTGTCCACGATGCCCAGCTCCTTCGCCCCACGGATCACCCCGCCCCGCTGGAGCGGGCGCAGGCCCGGCAGCGTGATGTTCTCCTTAACCGACATCAACGGAACAAACCCCTGCTCCTTGCGGTCCTCGGTTAAAAAGGCGATGCCGTGGCGAATCGCATCCGCCGGTTTTTTGATGCCGACCGGCTTGCCGCCGATATAAATCTCCCCCGCGTCGCGCGGGTCGACCCCGAAGATCGCGCGCACGGTCTCGGTACGGCCCGCGCCGACCAGTCCGGTCAGCGCCAGTATTTCGCCCCGGCGAACGGTAAATGAAATATCGTGCAGCATGTCCGTGTTCAGGTTTTTCACCTCGAACAACGTCTCGCCGATCTCCACTTTCGTTTTCGGGAACAGATCGTTCAGCACGCGGCCCGCCATCATCGTGATCATCGTATCGCGGTCGAGCCTCGCCACATCGTCCGTACCGATATAGCAGCCGTCCCTGAGAATGCTCGCGCGGTCGCAGATCGCGGGAATCTCCTCCAAGCGGTGGGATATGTAGATAACCGACCGTCCCTCCGCCTTCAGGCCGCGAATGATGCGGAACAGCTCATTTATTTCCACAGTGGTCAGCGGGGCCGTCGGCTCGTCCATGATGATGATGTTTGCGCCAAAGGAGAGCGCTTTGCCGATCTCTATCATCTGCCGGCGGGCAACGCTCAGTTTTTTTACCGGCGTGCGGATATCCAGATGCAGACCCAAGCTGTCCATGATTTGTTGCGTATCCAGATAAAGCTTTTTCTTATCGATCACATTGCCGAATCGTTTGGGTTCGCGGCCTAGAAAGATATTTTGCGCGGCGTCCATTTCACCGATCAGGTTGAGCTCCTGATGGATGATGCTGACGCCCAGACGGCGGGCGTCCGTTATGCTTTTCATTTCAGCCTTTTTACCGGCTATGACGATTTCCCCCGCGGTTGGCTGCACAATGCCGCTGAGCACCTTCATCAGCGTCGATTTACCCGCGCCGTTCTCGCCGAGCAGGGCGAGCACCTCGCCGCGCCGCAGGTCGATGCTGACATCGTTCAGCGCGGTAACGCCCGGATAAACCTTGGTGATGTGCTTCATTTCCAGAATAATATCCTGATCCATAGGTCTCCCCTTATCTTTGTGATGCGGTACGGCTCCGGCGAAAGGAGCCGCGTGATGGGAAAGCCGGGCGGGGCTCTCTTTCGCCGAAGCCCCGCCCAAGCTTTCACAGAAGGAAGAAGAGAAAGAAGAATGCTGTTTGATCCGTCCTACTCGTTCGCGTGCTTGGCGATGATTTCGTCCACATTGGAGGAATCGACCAGCTCCACATCGAACACCGTGGCCTTATCCACGCTTTCGCCCTTCGCGGCCTTGATGCAGGTCTCCACCGCGATATAGCCCATGGTATAGGGCGCGTGGTCGATCGTGGCGAGCATGCGGCCGTCCTTGACCGCCTGCAAGCCGTCCGAATTGCCGTCAAAACCGGTCACCAGAATGCCTTCGCGGCCCGCGCCCTCGATCGAGGAGATCGCGCCCAAAGCCAGCTCGTCGTTGCAGCAGATCACCGCGTCGATATTATCGAACTTCTGCAGCATGTCGTCCATGTTTTGCAGGCCTTCCTCGCGCTTGTCGCCGACGTTTTTGGCGAATAGGATATTAACATCGCTGTTGTTATCGAGTACGGTATGGAAGCCCTTGGCGCGCTGTGTCGTCGCTTCCGCGCCGGGCAGGCCCTCAAATATAATGATATTTTTCTTGCCCTGCTTTTTCATCTCGTCTACCAGATACTGGGCAATGCGTTCGCCGCTTTTTTCGTTATCGATGCCCACGTGGGATAGGACGATATCCTCCGCGCCCGTAATGCGGGAATCCTCGGTGAGGATTTTAAAGCCCTGATCGTTCGCATCCTGCACGGTGGGCAGCAGCGCGGTCGAGTCGAGCGCATCGATCAGGATCGCATCCACCTTCTGCTGCATAAAGGATTCCACATCGGTCATCTGCTTTTGCGAATCCAGCTGCGCGTCGGTAATGATGATCTCCGCGCCAAACTCCTCGGCGGCCTTGGCCGCGCCGTTTTTCACCGATACGACGAAGGGGTTGTTGACCGTCTTGAGAGAAAAACCGATTTTTACCTTCCCTTCCGCCGAGGGGGTGTTTTCCGCGGGCTCCGCGCCGGACTGCGCATCCGGATCGGACGACGCGGCGGGCGCGGGTTCGGAGCCGCACGCGGTCAGGGTGCCAACCAACATGGCGGCCGTCAGCAGCGATGCAAATAATCTCTTTTTCATTTTTCTGCTCCTCTCAAATCAAAGACTAGAAGATTTTCTGTATGGTCCTTCCCTTTTTCGCAGGCGGAAATCTTCGTTTTCTTTTTACGGATGCAATGCTCAGCTCCTTTCTTCGCCTATTCGGGTGCGTTCCCCCGGCCCGCCTGCTTCGCTGTTTATGCCTACCGATCTACTGTTTCGGTTTTGTTGAGATTATTAAATCACACCGCCGAATTTGTGTCAATCGTTTTCTAAATTATCAAGTAATATTTAGTAGATTTATAGAAATTTGAATCGTGTCATTTAGTGATTATGCATTATTTTTATGTGTGCTCTTTTGCAATAATTGTGAATAAATTATCATTTTATCAGAAATATGGAGTACTGCACGTTTAGTTTTTCCTTTATCGTAACAAACAGCTTGTATGTTTTCTATTTCATCCATTTGTTTTTCGCCGCGATCATTTACTAAATAATTTGCTATTATTTTGTAAATTGTCTTTCTTATGTTGTTTCTTTTATGCTCTTGCTATTTGTCGGATTTTGGAATATAGTAAGGCTATCAGATATCTTGGCCATTTTGCCCCACCCCGAAAAAGGAGGCGCGCCTATGCTGTCCGCAGAAAAAAAGACCGTGCCCAAAACAGCAGAAAAAAGACCGGCGCCAAACAGCACCGGCATACCCACCGCAATGAAGCGGCGTTTCGAGACTGCGTCCGGCTTTTCGCTGGACGATGTGCGTATCCATTACCATTCCGAAAAGCCCGGCCGAATCGGCGCCTTGGCCTATACGCAGGGCACGCAGGTGCATATCGCCCCCGGGCAGGAGCGCCACCTGCCGCACGAGCTGGGCCATGTGGTGCAGCAAAAGCAAGGGCTGGTGCGGCCGACCATACGCCTTGGCGGTATGCCCGCGAACCTAAACCCGGCGCTGGAGCAATCGGCCAGCCGGATCGGCGCGCTTGCGCCCCCTACCGTTACGCCGCGCGCCGTTTCCGCGCCCGCTGTGGTGCAGTGCGCGCTTTCCGCGGCGGTATCGCTACGGCATAAGGGGCTAGATCCCAACGCTCCGATCAGTCCAGACGAAATGATTGTGGAGACCATAAAGCTGGACGGCCGCTCACCGACAAATCTATTATCTCCCGATGAAAATGCCACGCAGGGCGACCATACGATCGCGGATGCGCTCATGAAGAAATATCAAAAAGTCATGGTGCGGGAAATGCCGGTGCCGGCGGCAGCGCACTTCTATCAAAACCTTTTAAACGAGGTGAAGCTTGACAACGAGCCCGTTGAAACGGCGGACTACCGGGCGCACGTATCCGTTTCTATTGCGAAGCAAGGTTTAGAGAAGCTTCAAAATTTATCAGGCCCCATGCCGGAGCGCCATATGCGCAAGATGCTTATCTCCGTGATTCGGGATTTTAACGACGCCTATGCCAGCAGCGTCACCGCCACGCAGGGCGTGGGCACCGGAGGACATGGCGAAGCCATGGGCATGGATGAACTGCGAAGGCTCCATTCGCAAAACCAAACCGTCTCCGCCGGACTGTATTCGCTGATCGATATGGAGTCGCTCTATTCCGCTGCTTCTTCTTTGGAATCAGACTTTGCAGCTCCCATAGAAGGTACGGTCAATTCAGTCATAGCACGTTTTGTGTCCATTCTTTCCGAAATGCGCGGCTATAAGGTAGCAGGATGGCAGGAAGCGCGTCAGCAAAACGCCCTGTTTCAAGGTGAGACTGATATGTCCGCACTGCGAATTGCAGAAGCCAATTCATCCGAGTTAACGGTGGATGCTGTGAAGCAGCAGTGGAGCGCCGTATTTATAGAACGTAACGCGCAACAGGTCATAGGGCTGCACAAGTTGTTCCAACTATATCTTGCCAAGTGGGAATTGCTCAAGCAGGCTCCCCCGCCGGATATCCATCTATTTATCCAGACAGCCTGTAATCATCTCCTCCAAAAGGCCGACCGTATTATATGCAAAACACCTTCCCTGCTTCAAGACTCCTGTAAGGAGCCTACAGCGAAAGCGCTGCATATCGTCGAATTAATACATACCTTCACGCAGGAGGCTCTCTCATTACAGGGAGAGCAATGTCTGCAAGCGTTCGATGAAATCATGAATCAGCTCGCCGCGGATCTACAAGTGGATGTAACAGAGATTAGTAAGCTGATCACGGAATACAGCGGCCAAACCGCACCCGACCTAATGTCGCAGCATTTTACCCCCAGCGAAAGTCAAATCATGGGCGTCCTCCATACAAACTTTGATCAACCATGCACATATGACGTTCTGATCGAAGCTATTCAGGATACCGCCAAAAAGCCCAGCCACGAAACGGTGGTACGCCTGATCGGCAATATCCGCAAAAAGCTTCCGCCGCAGCATACCATCATTACGCTCCCCCGCATTGGCTATCAGCTTACCAATCATACGGATGAATCGTAAGCTACATACTGCATACTATACAAACCATTTGCCATGGAGCCGTACCGGGTGCTTAGGGATTTAATGGATTGGCCCTCCAGAGGGGCTTCTCGCCGCTTACAGCGGCTCACCTTCTGCCTCCGCTCGGCCGAATCGGCCTGCCGGGCGCGCCCATCTTTGCTGGCGCTTCGCTTTCGGCGGGCTTGGGTCAGCCCGTCCTACTCGACAGGCGGGCGAGCGCTGATGTTGTGGGCGTCGCGCCCCATCCATGTCATTCCAATAAGGCCGGGCAAGGCAAAACGGTATTGCAATCACTGACCATGTAGGGCGCGACGCCCTCGGCGCGCCGAGGCGTCGCGCCCTACTAGCTCGGTGAATCCCCTGTTTTTCCTATGCGTTTCCCTTAGACGCGAATCTCCAACTAAAACCGAGGGCTGCGACGAAACGCGTTTCGTCGCAGCCCTCTTTTGGTATCTATGCTATTGTAATTACTTGGCGATATTCTCGCAGAAGCGCATCAGGATGGTGGCGACTTCCGCGCGGGTAGCGCCGGACTTCGGCGACAGCTTGGTGGTGCTGGTGCCGTTGATCAGGCCTTCCGCGTTCGCCCACTGCATAGCAGCCTTGGCAAATACGCCAACCTGCGAAGCATCGGTGAACTTGGAAAGGTCGGCGGTCTTGGTCACATCATAGCCCTTGTAGGAGGCATAGCGATACAGGATCGCAGCCATCTGCTCGCGGGTGATGGTGTCGTTCGGGCCAAACTTGCCGTCGCCGTAGCCGGTGACGATCTTGTTGGCGGAAGCCCAAGCCACAGCCTTGGAGTAGTACTTGCCGGAAGCTACGTCAGTGAAGCTGGCGGCGGAAGCAGACGGCTCCTTCTCCAGACGGTACAGGATCGTAACGATCATGCCGCGGGTGGTGGTCTGCTCGGGGCTGAACTTGGTGTCGCTGGTGCCCTTCATCATGCCGTTCTCATAGACATAGGCTACAGCGTCGGCGTACCAAGCGCTTTCCGCAACGTCGGTAAACGGCGTCTTGGGAGCTACCTTGAAGGTCGCCTTAACAGTAACGCTGCCGGCAGGCATAACGAAGGTGAACTTGTTATCGCCCTTGTCGGTCAGGTCGATCTTCTTGCCGTCCTTGTCGGTAACGGTCAGGGTGTCCAGAACGTAGCCCTTGTCAGGCTTGGCGGTAACAGTGACCGTAGCGCCCTTGGAGGCGTTCTTCGGGCTGACCGTTACGGTGCCGTTCGTGGTGGACGCAACGTTGACGGAGTAGCCGGACGAACCGCCACCGCCGCCACCGCCACCTTGATAGGTGAAGTTAACGGAGACAGTCTTGTGAGCCGTCGTATCGTTATTCAGGGTGTAAGTATTGTTCTGTACATCCAGCTTATCATCGCCGAGCTTGACATCGCCAAGATCGTAGCGGCTATCCGGGAAGAAATTCATCTGCGTCTTATCGCCCTTTACGGACAATGTGGTTATGCCGGATTCAACCTTTACAGCCGAAGTCGTATCTTCACTTACAGTGTATACGTCTACATGGCCGCCGCTAGTTACCTCGAAGGTGTACGGGGTATAGCCAGACGGCGCAATAATGTCGCCTTCGCCTTCGATCTTACCAGTGACACTGGCATCGTCAGCAATGGTTAGTTTACCCTCAACCTTGAGGCTACCCGTTACTTCAACAGCACCAGAAACGGTCAACTCACCCTTAACCGTGATATCGCCCGTAACCGTAGCATCCTTCAAAGTTACAACTGCATCCTTCTCAATGATGAGACCGTCTTTGAAGGTGCCGCTCAGAACGCTGCTTGTCGGAGTTGCTGCGCGAGCCGCGAAAGAAGCGGGCGCGGGCGTAGCTTCAGATGCAGATACCGTTACAGTATCCTCAAAGATAACATACTCGGTTGTCAGGGTACCATCCAGTACGAACCGGACACCATCCTTAGACGTTGCAGCTTTCACAGAACCCTTAGCATCCTTCTTATCCTTGATAGATAAGAAGCTATCCTTGCCAACGTTTACGGTGTCGACAGACAGGGTATAGGTGTCCAGATTAATTGCATAGGTATCTTTTTCACCATCAGCGTTCGTATCAATGGTCTCATACGTGGTATCCTCTGTCAACGTATAAACGTTATCCGTATCCCACGGAACCTTCGCGTCAGCGGTCTCGTCTGCTGCAAATGCGGACATCGGCAGCATCGTCAGCATCATGCACATAGACAATAATGCGGACAAAAGTTTCTTTCTCATTGGTTGTTGCTCCTCCTTGCATTTGATTCGTTCTCGTGGTTTTCCATCACATGCCGATAGGATCACCCCACCCTCTCGAAAAAATTTTTCCTATTTCGTGTGCTTTCGCGCATTACCACGCTTTTACTTGCACAGCTCCATGGTACTACGTTTGGCTGGAATTTTCAAGGTTTATTTCAAATTTGGCGCATCAATATTTTCCAGCGCGCGACAAAAAACCTTTTCAATTTTTACCTTTTTATCATTTATAAGGCGGCTTTTAGGCTCATATATAGTACAGAACCTCGTTTTTATACGTTTCGGCATTCTTTTGACGTAAAAAAATCGCGGTTGGTTCCCTTGGCGCTTCCAATTTGGAATTTCCAATTTTCTTTCCTAACACTGGAAAACCGGCGGTTTCCAATTCGCATCCAGCTGACGCGGCCCCCTCTGCTCAAATAAGCAGATAGCAAAGCGTCAGCGTCAGTCCGGCGCAGAACAGCAGCAGGCCGAAGGACATGCTGGCGAAGATCAGCCTTGTCGTCAGCACAAACGCCTGCTCCTTTTCCGCAAGCAGATAAACAAACGAGGGTTTGTCCGCCCGTTTGCCACGGCGGGCGGCGGCACGGTCGAGCGCGCGGCCCAGCCGGTCCAGCGCTTCGCTGCCGGAAACGGCGGGCGGCGCGGGCGTTTGATCGCGCACCACGGTTTTGCGCAGCAGCAGAACAAGCGCATCCGGTAAATAATCCAGCAGGCGGAAAACAAAGCCAAAAACGCCGGGCAGCACCCGCTGCACGAACGGCCGCAGGATACGCCCCTCCAAGTCGAACCATCCCGGCCACGTATTCCGTACCGCCGGTATGCCGCGCGCGCCCGGTTCCATCAGCCTGCGGCGGATGAACAGCAGGTATACCAGCGCGCCGATACCAAGCGAGACCGCCGCGCCCGATAAATTGTTCAGCGAAAAATAAGCGACCGGCGCTTCCGCGGCCGCGCCGTGCAGAAAGGACCGCGCCAGCTCGGCGAAGCGGTCCATCGTGGCATGCGGCAGCACGCCCATTACCGGCATCAGCGCCGCCGGGAGCAGCACCGCGACGGCGGTGGCGCGGCGCATCACAAGCGGCGGCGCGCCCTCCTCCGGCGGCAAAACGAACAGCACGTAAAACAGCTTGCCCATGTAGGCCAGCGTCAGCCCACCGGAAAACAGGAACATCCATTCGATCACGCGCAGCGGGAAACCGGCGGTACCCAGAAGCGCCGCGCCCTCCACAATGCTTTCATGCAGCAGCGTTTTGCTGATATAGCCGGAAAACAGCGGCACGCCCGCCACGCTCAGCCCCGCCGCGAGAAACGCGAAGGCGAGCGGCTTATTGCCCCGACAGCAGCCGCGCAGGCGGTTCAGATCGAGCGTGTGCCGGTTCATGGCGACCACACCCGCAAGCAGGAACAGGGTAAGCTTGATGAGCGAATGGTTAACCATGTGCAGCATCGTACCGGCGGCGGCCAGCGCGTTTTCCTCCCCCAGAATGCCGCACATGCCCACGCCGGTCAGGATAAAGCCGATCTGCGACACGGACGAGCACGCCAGCGTGCGCTTGAGATCGACCGAAAACACGCCGAGCACCGCGCCCCACAGCATGGTAACCGCGCCAAGCCCTAAAACGAGCTTGCCCCAGCGCGCGTCGTTTCGGAAGATCTCGCAGCTGGTCACGAGGATGCCGAACAGGCCGCACTTGGTCAAAATACCGGAAAGCAGCGCCGATGCGGGCGCGGGCGCGACCGGGTGCGCCTGCGGCAGCCAGAAGTGCAGCGGAAACATACCGGCCTTTGCGCCGAACCCCAACAGCAGCAGCACGCCCGCCGCCGTAAGCTGTCCGGAACCCGCAAACGGCAAGCACCGCTCGTATAGGCCCGCGATGGTCAGGTCGCCGGTCAGGTCGTACAGGAGGAATAGCCCCATCAGCGTCGCCAGCCCGCCGATGACCGCCACGGCAAGGTAGGTATCCGCGGCGTAGCTCGCCTTGGCCGTGTCCTCATGCGCGACCCAGACCCAGCTTGCAAGGCTCATGGTTTCAAAAAACAGCAGGGTGGTATACAGATCGGCGGATAAAAACACGCCCATGGTGCCGCACAGGGTCAGCAGGGTGAAAAAGTGGTAGCGGCACTGGCGCTCCTCCAAATATTCGCGCGCGACCGTTTCACTCGCCGCCCAGCAAAAGGTGATGAGCACGGCCCAAACCGCGCGGAACCCATCCAGCGTGAAGGAAAGGCCAAGGCCGCACACCCCCGGCAGGTCGCAAACGATCGATTCGCCGGATAGAAAGCGGCAAAGAGCGAAAACAGCCGCGGTAAGCCCGATCAAGCAGGTAAAAAGCGGCAGGTTATCCCGCAGAAAACGGTTTTTTATGCCCAAAGCGGCGCAGGGAACCGCCATGGCGAGCGGCCAAAAGATCAAAAACAACAGCAGCATCTTTTCTCCCTCCCTACCATTGCCACGCGGCGATCTGTTCCAGTAAATCGAGCAGCGGGGCCGGATGGACCCCGATCAGGATGATGGCGGCGGCAAACAGCACGAGCGGCAGCAGCATCAGCCAGTTTGGGTCGCGCACGTCCGTCAGCCCGCCCGCATCCGCCGGGATGGGTGAAAACGCGCGGATCACGACCGTGAGCATATACGCGGCGGTCATAAACGCGGAATACAGCAGCACGACGACCGCCAGCTTTGGCAGCAGCCCCTCGGACTGCGTGGCCGCTTCGGCGATCTTCCATTTGCTGATAAAGCAGGCGAACAACGGCACACCCATTAGGCTGAGCGCGGAAACGGTGAAGCACGCGAAGGTGACCGGCATCTTCCGCCCCACGCCGTTCAGCTCGTAGATATAGGCGCGACCGGTTTGGTGCATGACCGCGCCCGCGCACAGGAACGAGCAGATCTTGGTGAACGCGTGGCAGACCATGTGCGCCAGCGCGGCGACCATGCCGAACGGGCTCATCATCGAAGCGGCCAACAGGATGTAGGACAGGTTCGATATTGTGGAATACGCCAGCCTTCGCTTAAAATGCGTTTGCCGCAGCGCGGTGGTGGACGCAAAGGCGATGGCGACCATCGCCGCGCCCATGACCAGCACCTGCGCCCAAGTGTGCCGCAGAAAAACCGTGCCGTAGCTGAAATAGGTGAGCCGTATGATCGCGAACGCGCCGGATTTTACCACCGCCACGGCGTGCAGCAGCGCGGTGACCGGCGTGGGCGCGACCGAGGCCGTGGGCAGCCAGCCATGGAACGGAAACATGGCGGCCTTGACCGAAAAGCCGAAAAAGGTCATCACGTAGATGATGAGCATGATATCGTGGTGGCTGTCCAGCGCGTAGGCGTTGATCGTGCCGCCCGGGGTAAACGCGGTGGTCGCGCCGTTGACCAGCAGGAACACCAGCCCCAAAAAGGCGAACGCCGCGCCGCCCAGCGAATAATACAGGTACTTGCGGCTGGCGCGGATGGCCTCGCGCGTCATCGGGTGCATGACGAGCGGCACTGTGATCAGCGTGAGCAGCTCGTAAAACATATAAAGCGTCAGCAAATTCCCGGCCAGCGCAACGCCCAGCGTCACCGCGTAGGTCACGGTATAGCAGCAGAAAAAGCCCCGGCGGCGCTCCTCGGCGCGCATATATTCAAAGGAATACAGCGTGGCCAGCGGCCAAAGCGTGGCGATCAGCCCGGCAAAGACCGACCCGCAGCCGTCCAGCTGCAGGGTGATGGTCAGGCCCCGCGCGAACTGGAAAAGCTGTATCCCCTCTTCCGGGCGGTTCAGAATCAGCATCCACACCAGTACGGACACCGCCAAAACGATGGCTTCCGTATAAACGGCGCGCAGGCGCTCGCCGCCGCGAATGAACAGCAGCGAAAAACCGCCGAGCGCGGCGATCAGGATCGGGATGAGCAAAAAGACAGGCTTCATGTTCCCCGCCCCCTTTACAGCAGTCCCGCTGTGATGGAGGCGATCACATCATGCAGCGGCGAAGTGAAGATACCGGGCAGCAGCGCGAGCAGCGCCAAAATAATGACCGGCAGCAGCATGGAGGGCGCGGCCTCCCGGGCCGGTTCGCCCTGCCTTTGAAAGCCCGCGCCGGGGAAAAAGCCGCGCACGGGCAGCGGAAACAGATAGCCCGCGGTAAGCAGCGCGGATAGCAGCAAGACGGCGGGGCCAAGCAGGCGGAACACGCCGATATCCGCCGCGAGCGCGCCCTCCGCCAGCGACCATTTGCTGACAAAGCCCGCGAAAGGCGGAATGCCGGTAAGCGACAGCGCGAGACCCGCCCAGCAAATGCAGGTGACGGGCATTTCGCGGCCAAGACCGCGCAGCTCGGCAACGCGCTTGCGGCCGGTCTCAAAGATGATCGCGCCCGCGCACAGGAACAGGCCGCACTTGATCGCCATATGGAAAACCACGTGCAGCAGCGCGCCGCTCAGTCCCGCCGGATTCAGCAGCGACAGGCCGAACAAAATATAGGAAAGCTGGCTGACCGTTGAATAGGCGAGCCTCTTTTTGGTGACCGGTTCGCGGTAGGCCATCATGGAGCCGAGAAAGACCGTCGTGAGCGCCAGCGCCATCCACGTCGTCTGCACCCAACTGCCGCGGATCGCGTCCGGGCCGATCACATAGTACACCGTGCGGATCACGCCCAAAACGCCGCACTTGGTGATGCAGCCGGAAAGCAGCGCCGAGGCGGGCGCGGGCGCGACCGGGTGCGCCGTGGGCAGCCAGCCGTGCAAAGGGAACAGACCGGCCTTGCAGCTGAAGCCGAGGATCATCACAAAGGCGATGAGCTGCAAATAGACAGGGTTGCCCGCAAAACCGCCCATAAAGCCGCCGGGCACAAAGCGGAGCGCCTGATCGTAATGGTACAGGTACATCACGCCCAGCAGCGCGAGAAACGCGCCCGCGATGGAATAAAGCAGGTATTTCAGCCCCGCCATCAGCGCTTCGTGCGTCATTTCGTGGAACACAAGCGGCAGCGTGGACAGCGTCATCATTTCATAGAACAGGTAGAACGTCAGCAGGTTGCCCGCAAAGGACAGGCCCGTCAGCACGCCCGTGGCAAGCAGCCAGAAGCCGAAAAAGCGGTTCTGCCCTTGCTCGCGCGACATATAGCGGAAGGAAAAAAGCGTGATGATGATACGGGCCGCGGTAAACAGCGAAACAAACAGACTGCCGACCCCGTCGATATGGAAGGTGATGGGCAGCAGATCGATAAACGCGCCGCAGGAATAGTAGCTCCCCTGCCCCGTCATCACCAACAGGGCGACGAGCGCCGCCTGCGCCAGCAGCACGAGCGAAACGAAGACCGTCCGCAGCGTATATCCCGGGCGGAACACAAACAGCAAAAGCCCGCCGAGCACCGGCAGCAGAATGGCGGCCAGCAGCAAGACCATATTCGGTTCCCCCCTTATCCGAAAATGTTAAGACCCGCCGAAATCGCGTCCACCACGGGCTGCGAAAGCAGGCCTAGGCCGATGTTGATCAGCGTGAACGATAAAACGGCAAATACAAAAAGCGGATTGCTGCCCGAAATGCGTTTTGTCCGACCGGACACCGGCGTATAGATATTGATGACCGTGCGCAAAAAATACACTGCGTTCAAAATGGTGCTGATCGATAAAACGATCAGCGCGGGCAGCATTTTGCTGGGGTCGCGCACGGCGGCTTCGGCAAACAGCAATTTGGAAATAAACCCGGCGAACAGCGGCAGGCCGACCATGGACAGCGCGCCCACCGTAAAGCCCACGCCCGCGATACGGTTGCGGTAGCCCGCGCCGCGCAGATCGTGAAAGCGCTTGGAGCCGCCGGAAACATCGGACAGCCCGGTGGCGGTGATGAACAAGAGCGGCTTGGTCACGGCATGGGTCAGGATGTGAAAGACCGAGGCGATCACGCCGTATTCCGTGCCCAGCCCGAGGCCCATGTACACATAGCCGATCTGCGCGACCGAGGAAAAGGCGGTCATGCGGCGGATATCCGATTCACGCATCGCGGAGATCGACCCCATCACCATGCCCGCAAGGCCGAATACGAACAAAATGTTCGATATTTTGCCGTGCATGATGATATCCAGCCCGATCACGCGGTAATAAATTTTAATCAGCAGTACGATATAGCCCTTGGACACCAGACCGGACAAAATCGAACTGGACGCCGCCGTAGAATAGCCGTAGGCGTCCGGCATCCAAGAATGGAATGGGTAAAGGCCGCTCTTGATGGAAAGGCCCGCCGTCATCAGCGCGATGGTGATGATCAGCGGTTCGCCGTACGCGCCGGAGGATAGCAGCCCCGCGACCGCCTCCTTTGCCGGGCTCATCAGAAGCTGACCGGTCAGGCTGTACAAAAGGGCCAGACTGAGCAAAAACAGGCCGGAGCCGAGCTGGCTCATGATCAGATATCGGATGGCGGCGACATAGGTGCGGCCGATCTGCCGGATCATGATCAGCCCCGCCGCCGCGATGGTGTTGATCTCCACGAACACGTAGGCGGTGAACATGTCGTTGGTGTAGGTCAGCGCGAGCAGGCTGGCCAGCATCAGGTCGATCATAATGAAATAAAGGTTCAGCTTTTTCGGATCGACCTCCACATCGATATGCTTCATGCCGCCCAAAACCGAGATCAGCATAATGACCGAAAAAAGGAGCGCCAGCATCGCTTCCAGAATGCCGCCGCGGATCTCGTTGCCCCATGGCGCGGGAAACCGGCCCATGCGGAACACGAAGCTTTCCCCGGTGCCGAGCGTGTAGATCAGCGTCAACAGGCTCAAAACGCTCACCGTACTCAGAAGCAGAATGGACAGCCGCCGGGCGTTCTTGCCGCTCAGCCCGGAGGAAAAGATGGCCGCGATCATGCATAGAAAAATGGATACCGCGGGCAGGCACTGAAAAAGCGTCATCACATCCACTCCTTCTTTACCTGCATCAATATCTCGTCCAGATCTAGCGTGTGATAGCGCCGGTACAGGCAGATTGTCAGCGCGAGCAGCAGCGCCGAAGAGCTGACCGAAACCACGATGCCCGTCAGCACCAGACCGGAGGGGATGGGATTGATATAAGCGGAAGCCTCGCGCACGCCGTTGACAATGATCGGCGCGGTGCGCCCGCTGATAAAGCCTTCGGCGGCCAAAAACAGGTATACCGACGTATCCATGATATTGAGGCCGATGATCTTACGGATCAAATTTTGGTGCAGCAGCAGCATGGTAAAGCCGATGCCGAACAAAATGACCGCGCAGGCCGCGTATTTATTGACCAGCAAGTTTTGCAGCATCCCCGATTCCCCCTACTTTCGCGCCGCAGCGCGTGATCAAATGGAAACTTGAAGCAACGCTTCAAGTTGACAAAAAAGCGGGCGCATGTATCAATGTCATTCAGATAAGGTCAGGCAAGGCAAAAAGGTATCGCAAGCACAGAACATGTAGGGCGCGACGCCCTCGGCGCGCCGAGAGCGAAGCACCGGGATAAGTGAGAGCATCAAACAGGCTGGTACGGCCGAGCGAAGGGACATGGTTTCTCAGCAAGTGTTACGTCCCTTCGAGACGGCGCGCCGAGGGCGTCGCGCCCTTCTAGCTCGGTGAATCCCTTGTTTTTTCCTGTGCGCTTCCCTTATCTTAATGACATTGGCGCATGTATCTCGCTTTTTCACAAACCGGCGGAGAAGTGCGCCTGAAAGGCGCGCGCCGGAGCCGGAATGCTCGATCGCAAGCGTGGTTGCGATCGAAACTACATGTTGCCCCGCCGGAACAGCACGTAAAACGCATACATCGTGCACGCGACCTCAAAACCCACGCACAGATTGATCCAAAAGATCATGCCGCCGGAAAGGATCGCGCCGGGCGTGCCCAGCGGGATCAGGTTCGGCAAGCCGAGCGCTCCCGTGAACACATGATAGCAGATCGTCAGCGCGTAAATGGTGAGCGCCGTGATCTTGACGATTTCGTATACATGCTCGTTGAAAAACTGGCGCGTGCCCGCCACTCCGAAGGTGTTCAGATAAAGGATCAGCCCCGCGCCGATCACCGAGCCGCCCGAAAAGCCGCCGCCCGGCGATAAATGGCCGTTCATCAGCACGTACACGCCGAACAGCAAAATAGCGGGAAACAGCACGGAGGCGATCTTTTTCAGGATATCGTCCTCGTGCGGTTCAAAGCTTTCGTCGTCCAGATCCTGCTTTTTCGATTCCTCTTCCGTGGTCAGCAGCAGGATCATCACGCAGCAGGCGGCGATAAACAGCACCGTGGTCTCGCCCAGCGTATCGAACCCACGGTAATTCAAGATCATGCCGGTCACGATGTTGGTGGCGCCGGTCTCCTCCACGCCGTTTTCGATATAGCGGGCGGCGACTTCGTTATTCGACGGGTTGCCCGCGTCCCCAAAGGGCGGCAGGTTGGCGACCGTCAGCAGCAAAATACCGATGATGCTGACGCAGACCACAAGCGAGGCAAGCTTATATAGCCTGCGGAACAGGCGAAGCTCGCGCGGGCTTTCCACCTTATCGCGGGTTTGCCGCAGCTTCTCGATCTCCAGCAGATCGGCCGCGCTGAGCCGCGGCGGGCGTTCCGCTTCGCCCATTTCAAGCTTGCCGGCAAAGGGATCGTATTCCCCGCGCAGCATGCGCCCCAGCTTGTCCCAAAAACCGTTTTCGTAGTTACTTCTCTGTCGGCTCATGGGGCGCCTCCTCGTCATGCACGTCAATGGCATGGATCTGCTTGAGCGTGATGAAAAACAGGATACTGGTCACGCCCGCGCCAACGGCCGCCTCGGTGATGGCCAGATCAGGCGATTCCAAGAGCACCCAAATAATGCTCATGACAAGGCTGTAGGACATGAAAATGATAATGGTCGAAAGCAGGCTTTTGCTAAAGTTGCACGAAACCGCGCACAGGATCAGAAAAACCAGCAATACCGTTTCAATGATTCCGCTCATCGACGATCTCACACTCCTTCGACAGGTTTTCGTTTGTGTTGACCTCTAATTTGCCAAGCAGATGCGAGCTGACCGGGCTTGCCATCCAGAAAAAGCCGATGACGAGCAGCAGCTTAAGCGTGGCGAAGGTAAAACCGCACCGCACCGACAGCCCCAACAGGATGAACAAAATGCCCAGCGTATCGTTCATGGCGGCGGCGTGCATCCGGCTGAGGACGAAGCGGAAACGAAACACGCCGATGGTGCCGATCACCATGATGGCCGCGCCCGCGAGCATCAAAAGCGCCGCGAGCAGCGCAAATAAATTATCGATCATGCGGATTATCCTCCCCCGCGGCGCTTTCCCGCTTGTGCCTGCGGTAAACGCCGGTGTACACCCGGCTCAGGACGACCACGGCCAAGAAGCTGATCATCGCGTAGATCAGGCAGATATCGTACAGCCAGCTCTGGTCCATGATCGTACCGAGAATGGCGATAATGGCAATGGTCATGGTGCCCACCATATTGCAGGCCAAGATCCGGTCCGTGATGCGCGGCCCGCGCACGGCGCGCACCAGACACGCAAAGATCAGGATAGCCAGCAGCAGCACGCACAGCCCCGCGCAGAAAACAAAGACATTATCCATGCGTTTCCTCCAATTCCGTGAGCCTTGCGACAAACGCGGAGTGCTCGATCCCTTCGCCAAGCTCCTTGTCCAAACAGTGGATCAAATACTCGTCGCCCTTGAGCTGTATGGTGATCGTGCCCGGGGTCAGCGTGATGGAGTTTGCGAGGATCACGCGGCCCAGCGCGGTGTTCAGCGGAATGTGCGCCGTGATCAGCTGCGGCTCCGGTTCGTACTGCGGCGAAAGGATCAGGTGCATCACGTCGATATTGGCTTTGATGATCTCAAACAGCAGCAAAAAACAGTATCGGGCAAAGGCCGGCAGTTTTTTCATCAGCTTCCGGTCAAACCCAAAGGAATAGCCCATAAAGCGCACCGCGAACAGGTAGATCAGCCCGGAAAGAAGCACGCCTATCACAAGGACCTCGGCGTTCAGCCTGCCGTTGAGTATGATCCAAAGCACCAGCAGCATCAAAAACATTTCACTTACCCGCTTTCCTCGTCATGCGAAAATGCAGAGGGGTTTGCGGCCGCCCGCCCCTCATGCGCTCCCTCCCATCATTCTGACAGTTTTCTCACAAGAAATCAAGTCAAAACGCGACAGATTATACAGCCGCACCGCATGAAACTTCTATAATTTTCAGGTTTTGTTCTCTCAACGCTCTCCACCTTCCTTTTATACCCAAAACAGACAGTAAAAAGCCGCTTATTCGGTAAGAATAAGCGGACTTTGTCATTGGCCCCGCGCCGCCTTTTCAATGTCGTCCACCTCGATGCGCTCGATCAGCATATCGTCCAGCACCGCAAGTAGTGGAGAGGGCGCCGTATCCGGGGTATCGTCCGGCAGCTTGACGCAGCGGCGCGCAAATCGGTTCAGCGTCGCATAGCAGGGTTCTTCGCCCTCCTTGCCGCCGTTTTCATTAAACAGTTCATAGCGTTTCAGCCCAAACGCGGCTTCCAGCCGCCATAGGGTATCCAGCGTTGCATTTTGCACGCCGCGTTCAATTCTGCTCAAATGGCTCGTTTGCATGGGTACGCGGGCCGCCGCCTCATCCTGCGACAGCATGTTCGATCGCGACAGGGGTCTTGATGGATCGGGCCGATTTAACTCCCGCGTTCGTACCGCGTTTTTTGCGATGATGTCCTTTAGCATGGTTACGCCTCCCTTTTTTTCGTCAAAAGGAGCGTACCGCATTTTGCTGTTTTTTGGAACGCATTCCGATACTTGTCTATTTATACCAATGCAAAAGCCCCCGCAGAACCAGCGTTCAACGGGGGCCGTATTACACGCAAAAAAGCGCCATAGCGCTCGATTAAAAACGTAGGCGCGCAAAAAAGCCGCCTATTCTTACGAATAAGCGGCTTTCGTGGTACGCCCGACAGAATTCGAATCTGCGACCTTTGGAGTCGGAGTCCAACGCTCTATCCAGCTGAGCTACGGGCGCGTGTACGAGAAGTATTATAGCAGTTCCCGCGCCGTTTGTAAAGCAATTTCCTTATGCATCCTTTTTCTTTTTTGGCTTCTTCTTATAGCGGTCCTCTTCGCTGAATATGCAACCGCAGTATTTTTGCATGTAAAGGCCCAGTTCGCGCGCCTTGTCCTGTCCTTCGCGGAAGCGGGGCGAAAAATCGCGGTGCAGGTAGGCCACCCCGTACTTTTCCGCGGCCCGCTCGGCCGCCTGACGCATCAGCTCGTGGTTCTGATAGGGACTGACGAACAGTGTGGAGGTAAACTGGTCGAACCCGTTTTCCGCCGCGTAGCGCGCGGTCTCCTCAAAGCGCAGCGTATAACAGAACGCGCAGCGGTGGTCGAAATCCGGATACACGCCCTCGATAAAGCGGCGCAGGCCGTATTCCTCCTGCACGATTAGCGTTAGGCCGATGCTCTCCGCATATTCGCGCAGCGTGTTTTTCCGCGTTTTATATTCGGTAAACGGGTGAATGTTCGGATTGTACCAAAACCCGGTGGGCTCTATCCCCTCCTGCCGCAGCGTGTCGATACAGGCGATCGAGCAGGGCGCACAGCAGATGTGCAGCAGTGTTTTCATCATGAACAGTCTCCTTGCGCATATGTTTCTTTTATTATAGCATGGCCTGCGGCGCTTGCCAAGCGCGCACGTTTATCGTATACTAAGAGAATACTGGACACCGGAACAGAAGGAGGAAGACACCCCATGAAGGATATTGCATATTATAACGGCGAGATCGGGCCGATCGACGAGGTGCGCGCCCCTGTGACCGACCGCGGCTTTTATTTTGGCGACGGCGTGTACGAGGCGGCCGCTTGCATGAACCAAAAGCCCTTCGCGCTTTCCGACCACATGGATCGCTTCTATAACAGCCTGCGCCTGCTCGAAATCGCCGAGCCCATGCCCCGCGCCGAGCTGGACGCGCTTCTGCGCGATCTGATCAGCCGTGTGGACGCCTCGCCCTGCGTGTGCTACTGGCAGGTAACACGCGGCGTTTCCCACCGCATGCACGCTTTTCCGAAGGATGCAAAGCCCAGCTTGCTGGTTTTCGTCGAACCGACGAGGCTGGACAGCCAGCAGGCCGCGATGAAGCTTCTTTCCCGCGAGGACACGCGCTTCCTGCACTGCAATATCAAAACGCTGAACCTGATCCCGAACGTCGTCGCTTCGCAGCGGGCGCACGAGGCGGGATGCGACGAGGTGGTGTTCCACCGCGCGGACCGCGTGACCGAGGGCGCGCACTCCGGCATCGCCATATTAAAAGACGGCGCGTTCTGCACCCCGCCGGCGGATGAGCTCATCCTGCCCAGCATCACGCGGCTGCACTGTTTGCAGCTTTGCGAGGAACGCGGCATTCCGGTCCGCGTCGCTCCGTTTACCATGGAGGAACTGATGGCGGCGGACGAGGTGCTTGTGCTTTCCACCGGCGCGCACTGCATCCCCGTTTGCGAGGTGGACGGCAAGCCCGTCGGCGGCAAAGCGCCCGACCTGCTGCAAACGCTGCAAAAGGCCTACCAGCAAAAGTTTGAAGCCGAGACCGCGCAGTAAAAAATGAAAAAGCCCGGCCGGCGCAGACATGATTCTGCGCCGGCCGGGCTTTTTCATCTATCGTTTGTTTTGCGCGTTTTCACAGTTTATTGTATCGCATGGATAGGGGTGCAGCGTGCTGTGATCGAGGAAGCGGCCCAGCTGAAGCAGCCGATACCCCAAAAACGCCAGAGCGAAAACAAACCCCGCGGCAACGATCAGCATGTTCATTTCCTCACCCCCTTTCTTCTATCCTTACTATACCCCCTTTTGTCTTTGCGGGCGGTTAAGGTTTTTCCGTTCATATTAAGGAAACGTTAAGGCCTCCCGCCCCTCTTTTTCTATTTTAATAAAGCTTTAACAGGCGCGCCGTTTTTTTAGCGGCGCGCTTATTTTTTCCATGGTATTATGCCATCGAACCAAAAAGCAGACAAAGGAGGGTTCTCTATGCAAGTCGTCGTCGCCGCAGTAGGCGTTGTGGCAATTTTCGTGCTTATCTATTTAAGCTATGTACTGTTAAAAGGAGAGGAATAAGAAGTGAACGCTATTTTACAGATCGTGCTGTACACCGTGCTGCTCATCGCGCTGGCCGTTCCGTACGGCAGATTCATGAGCCGTGCGATGGAGGGTGAAAAGACTATTTTCAGCCGCCTGCTCGGCCCGTGCGAGCGCGGGATCTACAAGCTTATGCGCATCGACCCCGGCGAACAAATGAGCTGGAAGAAATACGCGGGCTGCGCCGTTGCCTTTTCCGCGCTGAGCCTATTTGCCCTCTGGGCGATGTTCATGTTACAGGGCGGCCTGCCGTGGAACCCGCAGGGCATCGAAGGAACGAGCTGGCACCTTGGCTTTAATACAGCCGCCAGTTTTGTGACCAACACCAACTGGCAGTCCTACTCGGGCGAATCGGCGCTGAGCTATTTTTCGCAGGCGATCGGCCTAACCGTGCAAAACTTCGTCACCCCGGCGGTCGCGCTGGCCGTACTGTTTGCGCTGATACGCGGCTTTCGGCGCGTACAGAAGCAAGGGCTTGGCTCCTTCTGGGCCGATGTGACCCGCGCGGTCGTGTACGTACTGCTGCCGCTGAATCTGGTGATCGCGCTGGCTCTTGTGTCGCAGGGCGTCATGACCAATCTAAAGGACTATCAGGTTTACGAGCTGGTCGAACCCGCCACCGTGCAACAGGAGGATGGCACGGAAATCACCGTGACGCGCGGCATCATCCCCATGGGCCCGCAGGCGAGCCAAGTCGCCATCAAACAATCCGGCACAAACGGCGGCGGCTACAACGGCGTCAACTCGGCAAGCCCGCTGGAAAACCCAACGCCGCTTTCCAATCTGATCGAAATGATCTCGCTGCTGCTCATTCCGGCGGCCTGCTGCTTTGCCTTTGGGCGCAGCATACGGGACAAACGGCAGGGCCGGGCGCTGTTCCTCGCCATGCTGCTCTTGCTGGTCGCGGCGCTCGGCGTGGTCGCGGTCATGGAGCAACACGGCACGCCGCAGCTCGCGCAGGACGGCGCGGTGGCCATGGCCCCGGCCGAGGGTTACCCCGGCGGCAACATGGAGGGCAAGGAGACCCGTTTCGGTATCGCCGCCTCCGCCACTTGGGCGGTATATACCACGGCGGCCTCGAACGGCTCGGTCAACTGCATGCATGACAGCCTAACGCCGCTCGGCGGCATGGCGCCCATGCTGCTGATGCAGCTGGGCGAGGTCGTGTTCGGCGGCGTCGGCTGCGGACTGTACGGCATGATCGGCTTCGCCATACTCGCCGTGTTCATCGCCGGCCTGATGGTGGGCCGTACGCCGGAATATTTGGGCAAAAAAATAGAGCCGTTTGAAATGCGCATGGCGGTTTTGGTCTGTCTAGCGACGCCGCTGGTCATTTTGATCGGCAGCTGTATCGCCACGCTGCTGCCCGCGACGGCGGACAGCCTGAACAACGGCGGCGCGCACGGCCTGTCCGAGGTGCTATACGCCTATTCCTCCGCCGGGGGCAACAACGGCTCCGCCTTTGCGGGCTTTAACGCGAACACGCCGTTTTTGAATGTATCGATCGGTCTGGTCATGCTCGCGGCGCGTTTTCTGCCCATGCTCGCCACGCTTGCCATCGCGGGCTCGATGGTGCAAAAGAAGCGGACGGCGGTTTCGGCCGGCACGCTTTCCACCACGAACGCCATGTTCGTCGGCCTGTTGATCTTCATCGTCGTGCTCGTGGGCGCGCTGTCCTTCTTCCCGGCTTTAAGCCTAGGCCCGATCGCTGAATTCACACAAATGCTTGCATAAAAGGGAGTGCTCACCGTATGAAAGAAAAGAAAAAAACAGCGCTGTCCGACCCGCGGCTGGTCGGGCGCGCCGTTAGGGATTCGTTGATCAAGCTCCATCCCAAAACGCAGCTGCAAAACCCGGTGATGTTTCTGGTCTATCTTTCGGCCATCCTCACCACGGTTTTATTTCTTCTTACCTTTTTCGGCATGCAGGACACGGGCACCGGCTTTATTCTTGGCATTGCCGTCATCCTTTGGCTGACCTGCCTGTTCGCGGGCTTCGCCGAGGCGATCGCGGAGGGCCGCGGCAAAGCGCAGGCCGACACGCTGCGCGCCTCGCGCCGGGGCGTGACGGCGCACCGGCTGGCCGATCCGGCAAACCGCGACGCGTTTACCGACGTGGCTTCGCAATCGCTGAAAAAAGGCGACTGCTTCCTCGTGCGCGCCGGTGAACAGATTCCGGCGGACGGCGAGGTGGTCGAGGGCGCGGCCTCGGTGGACGAATCGGCCATTACCGGCGAGTCCGCGCCCGTCATCCGCGAAGCGGGCGGCGACCGCTCGGCCGTCACGGGCGGTACGACCGTGCTGTCCGACTGGCTGACCGTCCGTGTGACGCAGGAGGAGGGCGACAGCTTTCTCGACCGGATGATCGCCATGGTCGAGGGCGCCAACCGCCGCAAGACTCCAAACGAGATCGCGCTGCAAATCCTGCTGACCGCGCTGTCCATCATTTTCGTGCTCGTCACGGTCGCGCTGTATGCGTATTCGGACTTTTCGGCAAAGCAGGCGGGGCTTGCGAATCCCTCGTCCGTCACCGCGCTGATCGCGCTGCTCGTCTGCCTTGCGCCGACGACGATCGGCGCGCTGCTCTCGGCCATCGGCATCGCGGGCATGAGCCGCCTGAATCAAGCCAATGTGCTCGCCATGAGCGGCCGCGCGATCGAAGCCGCGGGCGACGTCGACATCCTGTTGCTGGATAAAACCGGCACCATCACGCTGGGCAACCGCAAGGCCGTCGCCTTTCTCCCGGTGGACGGCGCGGACGCCCGCGCGCTGGCCGACGCGGCCCAGCTCTCCTCCCTTGCCGACGAAACGCCGGAGGGCCGCTCGGTCGTCGTGCTGGCCAAGGAGCAATTCGGGCTGCGCGGACGGACGGTCGGCGAAAAAGGCATGCGCTTCATCCCCTTTTTCGGCCGGTACCCGCATGTCTGGCGTGGATTTTGACGGGTGCGAGATCCGCAAGGGCGCGGCGGAAGCCGTTCGCGCTTGGGCCGAGGTGGGCGGCGGCCAATACAGCGCCGCGTGCCGCGGCGTGGTGGAGGATATTGCCCGCGCGGGCGGCACGCCGCTGGTCGTAGCCAAAAACCATCGGATTTTAGGCGTGATCCATTTAAAAGACGTCATCAAGGACGGCGTGAAGGAGAAATTTTCCGACCTGCGCCAAATGGGCATTCAAACCATCATGATCACGGGCGACAACCCCATGACAGCGGCGGCCATTGCGGCCGAGGCGGGCGTGGACGATTTTCTGGCCGAAGCCACACCCGAAGGCAAGCTGCGCATGATACGCGACTATCAGGCCAAGGGCCACCTTGTCGCAATGACCGGCGACGGCACAAACGACGCGCCCGCCCTTGCGCAGGCCGACGTGGCCGTGGCCATGAACTCCGGCACGCAGGCCGCAAAGGAAGCCGGCAACATGGTCGATCTGGATTCCTCCCCCACCAAGCTGATCGAAGTGGTGCGCATTGGCAAGCAGCTTTTGATGACGCGCGGCGCGCTCACCACCTTTTCCATCGCCAACGATGTGGCAAAATACTTCGCCATTATCCCGGCGCTGTTTATGGGGCTGTACCCCGGCCTGTCCGCGCTCAACATCATGGGCCTGCACAGTGGCGAAAGCGCGATCTTTTCCGCTATCCTTTACAATGCGCTTATCATTGTGGCGCTCATTCCGCTGGCGCTGCGCGGCGTCAAATACCGCGAGGTGCCCGCGGGCAAGCTGCTTTCGCACAACCTGCTCGTATACGGCCTCGGCGGCATCCTAACGCCGTTTGTCGCCATCAAGCTGATCGACCTGCTGCTTTCGTCGTTCGGCCTTGTTTGAAAGTGAGGGAAGCTTATATGGCTTCGTTCCTGCTGCGCCACCCCGCCCTGCTGCTGCCCGCGCTGCTTTTCTGCGCGCCCGCGGCGGTGCTCGCGGGCGTTACGCTTATCACACTAACGATCACCGGCCCCCTGTATCTGCTGGGGCTGCTGTAAGGAGAGATTTAGAAGCATATGAATACCAAAACAAAAACCGGCGGTGTGATCGTCCGCGCCATGTGGCTGCTCGTCCTCATGTCGCTCATCACCGGCCTGATCTACACCATGGCGGTCATGGGTTTGGGACAGCTGTTGTTTCCCAGCCAAGCGAACGGCAGCCTGCTTTCTCAGAACGGCAAGGTCGTCGGCTCCGCGCTGCTCGGCCAACAGTTTACGGATAACGGCCACCTGTGGGGCCGCGTCATGCAATACGACGTGGGCACGTTTACCGATGAAAACGGCGCACCGGCCGCATACGCCTGGCCCTCCAACCTGAGCCCCGCCAGCCCCGCATACGAGGCGCTGGTGGCCGAGCGTGTGGAAAAGCTGCGCGCATCCAACCCCGACCGCGCGGGCGAGCCGGTGCCGGTCGACCTTGTGACCTGCTCGGGCTCCGGGCTTGACCCGCATATCTCCCCGGCCGCCGCCGAATATCAGGTGCCGCGCATCGCAAAGGCCACCGGCAAAAGCGAGGACGAGATACGCGAGACGATCCGGCAATATACCGAGGGCCGCCTGCTCGGCGTGTTCGGCGAACCGCGCGTCAATGTGCTCAAGGTAAACCTCGCGCTTGACGGTATGCTCTCCTGAGCGAGAAAAAGGCGGCGCGCCGGAGCTTTGACTCTCCCGGCGCGCCGCCCTTTTCTTAAAACTGCAAAAAACGCTGGACATCGCGGTTGCTGCCCAGAAGCAGCAGCGTCTCCTCGCTGGAAAAAACGTGGTTCGGGCCGGGCAGCGGCTGAAGCTCCCCGTTTTTCTTGATCGCAAGGATATTGATATGGTAGCGTGAGCGCACGGCCAGCTGCACGATGCTGCGGCCCACCCACGCGCCCGGCACGGGCGTTTCGTAGATGGAATGGTCGGGCGTGAGCTCGATGTAATCAAAAATATGATCCGAGGAATACTTGACCGCGGTGCGGATCGCCATCTCTTTTTCCGGGTAGACCACCTGATCCGCGCCGTTGCGCAGCAGGAACTTGGCGTGTACGTCGCGGTTGGCGCGGGCCAGCACAAAACGCGCGCCGCAGTCCTTCAGCAGCGCGGTCGTTTCCAGCGACGCCTGAAAATCATCCCCGATCGCGACAACGCAGAAATCGAAATTGCGCACGCCGAGCGAAGCGATGAACTGCTCGTTGGTCGAATTGCCGATCTGGGCGTTGGTCACATAGCCCAGCACGTCGTTGATGCGTTCCTCACTGCGGTCCACCGCAAGCACCTCGTGCTTATATTCGGTCAGCTTGCGCGCCATATGGCGGCCAAACCGGCCCATGCCGACGATCAAAACAGATTTCATTTCAGTTTCTCCTCTTCTCCGGTTATCCCACCGCGATCTTTTCCTGCGGCAGACGGCTCAGCGCGGGCGGGCGGCGGCTGGCCACGGCGTACAGCATGGTCAGCCCACCGACGCGGCCGAAATACATCAGCAAGATCAAAATCAACCGCGACGCCGGACCCAGACCGCCGGTCATGCCGAGCGACAGCCCCACCGTGCCGATGGCGGAGGCGCTTTCAAACAGCGCGGCGGAAAGCGATACGCCCTCGATACAGCTGATGAGCGTGCCGCCTGTTAAGAACAGCAGCACGTAAAGCGTCAAGATCGTGATTGTGTTGCGTATGACCTCGGGCGGCAAGCGGCGGCGAAAGGCCTGCACGCTGTCCCGGTTCTGCACACTGGAACGCACGCACAGGAAAAGCAGCAGCAGCGACGTGGTCTTAACGCCGCCCGCCGTCGAGCCGGACGAGCCGCCCACCAGCATCAGTAAAATGGTAACGAGCACGCTTGGGCTTTCGTAGCGCGTCAGCTCTACGGTGTTAAAGCCCGCCGTGCGCGGCGTGACCGATTGGAACAGCGCGGCCCAGACCCGCTCGCCCCCCGTCATACCCGCCCACTGGGGCTGGCTGAACTCATAAAAATAAAAATACGCGGCGGGCAGCAAAATAAGCGCGAGCGACACGGTAAGCACCATTTTCGTCTGCAGCCGGTAGGCGTGGAACCGAAGGCCGTGCTCCCGGATATCGCCCCAAACGAAAAAGCCGATGCCGCCCACCGTGATCAGCGCCATGATGGGCAGGTTGACCAGCGGATCGCCCGCGAACGCGGTGAGCGAAGAATACGGGGCGGCCCCGCCCATTAGGTCAAAGCCCGCGTTGCAGAACGCGGAGACCGCGTGGAACACGGAAAACCACACGCCCTTGACAAAGCCGAACAGTGGGATAAAGCGCAGGGCCATGACCACCGCCCCAAGGCTTTCCAACAAAAGCGTGGCCCTGAGGATGAAGCCGGTCATGCGCACCACGCCGCCCATCTGTGGCGCGGCCATGGATTCCTGCAAAACGAACCGCTGCTTCAGGCCGATGCGGCGGCCCGTGAACATCGAGATCGCCATGGCCATCGTCACCACGCCCATGCCGCCGATCTGGATCAGCACCAAGATAACGAGCTGGCCGAAGGCCGACCAATAGGTATAGGTATCATGTATCACAAGGCCGGTCACACAGGTGGCCGAGGTGGCGGTGAACAGCGCATCGCCAAAGCTTGCGCCCGCGCCGTCTCTTGTGGCAAAGGGCAGCGTGAGCAGCGCGGCGCCGCAAAGGATCAGCAGCAGAAATCCCGCGATCACGATCTGCGCCGGCGTGATCCGGTTGTTTTTCCAAGGTGACACAGTCTTAACCCCTCGCATGAAATAAATTGTTTTCATTGTATCCCAACGCTTATAAACGCCCCGTTAAGGAATGCGCCGCGGTATAAAGATTTTGTTAAGACGGCCGCGCCCCGCGCTTTCATCTTAACAAAATCTTAATGCCAGCCCCAAAATCAAAACAGCGCGGCGCGGCGCGATGTGATATACTGTGTTCATACCATACCGTATATCCCAAGGGAGGGAACCGTCTTGGAGGAACAACGCCCAAGCCCGGACGCGCTGCTCAAGCAAATAGAGACCGACCCCCGGCGCGCGCCGGGGCGGCTTAAAATATTTTTCGGCTACGCCGCCGGCGTGGGCAAGACCTACGCCATGCTGGACGCGGCGCACCAAATGAAGCGGGACGGCATCGACGTGGTGGCGGGCTATATCGAGCCGCACACCCGGCCCGAAACGCTTCGCCTGCTGGGCGGGCTGGAGCAGCTTCCGCCCCGCCTGACCGGCTATCAGGGGCTTCGCCTGCGTGAATTCGATCTGGACGGCGCGCTCGCCCGTCACCCCCAGCTGATTCTTGTCGATGAGCTGGCGCACACCAACGCGCCCGGCAGCCGTCACCGCAAGCGCTATCAGGATATTGAGGAATTGCTGCGCGCGGGGATCGACGTATACACCACGGTAAACGTGCAGCATTTGGAGAGCTTGAACGATCTGGTGTCCTCCATCACCGGCGTGGTGGTCACCGAGCGGGTGCCGGACGGCATCTTTGACGCGGCCGCGCAGGTGGAAGTGGTCGATCTGGAACCGGATGAGCTGATGCAGCGCCTCCAGCAGGGCAAGATCTACCGGGAGGAGCAGGCGCAGCAGGCGCTCCATCACTTTTTTACCCGCAAGAATCTGGACGCGCTGCGCGAGCTCGCGCTGCGCCGCACCGCCGACCGACTGGGCCGTACGGCGGAAAAATCCGGCGAACGCGCCATTGCCGACGCGGGCGAACATATCCTCATCTGCCTTTCGAGCGCGCCGTCGAACGCCAAGGTCATTCGTACCGCCGCGCGCATGGCGGAAGCCTTTCATTCCGGCTTTACCGCCCTTTTTGTGCAAACGCCGCGCACGAGCGAGCTGAAGGGCGACAACCTGCGCCGCCTGCGGCAAAACCTGAAGCTGGCCGAGGATCTGGGCGCGCGCGTCGCCACCGTATATGGGGACGACATCGCCGCGCAAATCGCGGAATACGCGCGCATATCCGGCGTATCCAAAATCGTTGTGGGCCGCACGAACAATAAGCGTCGCTTTTTCGCGGGCAAAAACCTGATCGACCGGCTGACCGAATACGCCCCCCATATGGAGGTCTACGTGATCCCGGACAGCCAGCCGCGCTTCGCCCCCGCCCCACAGGGCAAAGCGCCCGTTTTCCGCTTTTCCCCCCTTGAACTCGGCAAGTGCTTTGCCGCGATCGCGCTCTCCACGCTGATCGGCGGGGTGTTTTACGCGGCGGGGTTCCGCGAAGCGAACATTATCACGGTATATATTTTGGGCGTGTTGTTTTCCTCGGTCTGGGCGCGCGGCCGCGCCTACGGGGCGATCGCCTCGCTTTTGAGCGTGGTGGTGTTCAACTTTTTCTTTACCGAGCCGCGCTTTACCCTGCATGCGTACGACGCAAGCTACCCGATGACCTTTCTCGTCATGCTGATCGCCAGCTTCATCACCTCGACGCTCGCGGGCCGCGTCAAAACACAGGCGGAGCAGGCCGCGCAAAAGGCCTACCGCACCGAGGTGCTGCTGCAAACCAGCCAAAAGCTGCAAAAGGCCGAGGACGCGGACGCCATCCTGCTGGAGACCGCAAAGCAAATGGTCAAGCTGCTCGGCCGCACCGTGCTGTTCTACCCTGCCCGCGCGGACGACGGTCTGGGGCAGGCGCAGGTCTATTTCCCGGGTGAACCCGAGCCAGCCGAAGCCTACCTGACGGAGGAAGAGCGCGCGGTGGCCGAATGGGTGCGCCGCAACAACAAACACGCCGGGGCGACGACCGGCACCCTTCCCGGCTCCCGCTGCCTGTATCTCGCGGTGCGGGGCACGGCGCGCGTGTTCGCGGTCGCGGGCGTGGCGATGGACCGCCAGCCCGATCTCGATTCCTTCGAGCGCAATCTGCTGATCGCCATGCTGGGCGAATGCGGCCTTGCGCTGGAAAAGGACGCGCTGGGCAAGGAAAAACAGGCCGCGGAAATGCAGATGCAGCAGGAAACCCTGCGCGCCAATTTGCTGCGCGCGATCTCGCACGATCTGCGCACGCCGCTCACCAGCATATCGGGCAGCGCGGGCATTTTAATGGCCAGCGCCGACAGGCTGACCCCGGAAAAGCGCGGCCAGCTCTATACCGATATCTATGACGACGCGATGTGGCTGGTCGATCTGGTGGAAAACCTGCTTTCCGTCACCCGTATTGAAAACGGCACCATGGACATCCACGTCGAGCCCGAGCTCGTGGACGAGGTGTTCCGCGAAGCGCTCGGCCACCTCGACCGGCACGCGGCCGACCATGTGATCACCTGCGCCCTCGCGGACGACCTGCTTTTGGCGCGCATGGACGCGCGGCTGATCGTGCAGGTGGTCATCAATCTGGTCAACAACGCGATTAAATACACGCCGGTCGGGTCGCATATCACGCTGTCCGCCGAAAAACAGGGCGGCATGGTGGCCGTCCGCGTCGCGGACGACGGGCCCGGCGTGCCGGACGAAGCAAAGCCCCGCCTGTTCGATATGTTCTATACCGCCGCCGGCGGCAAGGGCGACAGCCGGCGCGGGTTAGGGCTGGGTCTTGCGCTCTGCCGCTCGATCGTGCAGGCGCACGGCGGCGAGATCACGGTCACGGACAATACGCCGCGGGGCGCGGCCTTTTCCTTTACACTCGAACAAGCGGAGGTATCATAATCCCTATGAACAAACCACAAATTCTGGTCGTCGAGGACGACGCCGCAGTCAGCAACCTGATCTGCACCACGCTGGAAACACAGGCCTACCAATACCACCTCGCCGGAACTGGCGCGGCCGCCGTGCTGGCCGCCGCTTCGTGCCGGCCGGACGTAATCATCCTTGATCTGGGCCTGCCCGATATGGACGGGGTGGATATCATCAAAAAGGTGCGTTCTTGGTCCAACGTGCCGATTATTGTGGTCTCCGCCCGCAGCGACGACCGCGACAAGGTGGAGGCGCTGGACGCGGGCGCGGACGATTATCTGGTCAAGCCCTTTTCCGTGGAAGAGCTGCTCGCCCGCCTGCGCGTCGCGCTGCGCCGCGTCCGGTTCGACGCCGAACGCACCGGCAGCGAAGCCAGCACCTATGAAAACGCCGAACTGAAAATCGACTACGCCGCGGGCTGCGTCTACGTCAGCGGACAGGAGATTCACTTAACGCCGATCGAATACCGCCTGTTGTGCCTGCTTGCCCGCAACACCGGCAAGGTGCTCACGCACAACTTTATTTTAAAGGAGATATGGGGCAACGTGCTGCCGTCGGATACGCCGTCCCTGCGCGTTTTTATGGCCACCCTGCGCAAAAAGATCGAGCCCGATCCCTCCAGCCCGCGCTATATCCAGACCCATATCGGCGTGGGCTACCGCATGCTGCGCGTGGGATAACGAAAAAAACGACCGTTTGCGCCGCGATTTAACACTTTTTTCATCTACGTCCAGCCATTTGTGCTATACTGAAAATAACGAAACGGAAAGCGAGGCACAAAATATGGCAAACCTCATCATCATCGGCGGCGGCCCGGCGGGCCTGTCCGCTTCTATTTACGCCGCGCGCGCGGGGCTCAAGCCCACGGTGCTGTATCAAGGCGGCGGTGCGCTCGAAAAAACGGACAAGATCGAAAACTACTTTGGCTTTGCCCAGCCGGTCACGGGCGCTCACCTGCTGGGCGAGGGCCGCGCGCAGGCCGAACGCCTCGGCGTAACGCTCACGGAAACCGAAGTGACCGGCGCGGAGTACGCCGAAAAGGGCTTTATTGTCAAAACCACCGGCCAACCCTACGAGGCGGACGCGATCATCCTTGCGACCGGCGCGCCGCGCGCCGCGCCCAAGATTCCCGGCATCGCCGAGCTGGAAGGGCGCGGCGTCAGCTATTGCGCCATTTGCGACGCGTTCTTTTACCGGGGCAAGTCGGTCGCGGTGCTCGGGCAGGGCGAATACGCGGTGGAAGAAGCAAAAACCCTTTTGCCGGTTGTTTCCTCTGTCACGCTTTTAACGAACGGCGCCGAGCCGCCCGCCGGACTGCCCGACGGCATTTCGGTCGAAACGCGTCCGGTCGCCCGCGTCGCGGGCGAGGACAAGGTATCAGCCATTGCATTTCAGGACGGCGCGGCGCTTGCGGCGGACGGTCTGTTCATCGCCTACGGCACCGCGGGCAGCACGGATTTCGCGCGCAAGCTCGGCGCGATGACCGAGGGCCGCTCGATCACGGTGGACGATAAGATGATGACCAACGTGCCCGGCCTTTTCGCCGCGGGCGACTGCACGGGCGGGCTGCTGCAAGTGGCAAAGGCCGTGTCGGACGGCGCGATCGCCGCGATGAGCGCGATTAAATATTTGCGTGGATAACGGTTGACAGACCGTGGTTTCTCTGCTATGATAGGCCATATTATCTTTATGGTCAAAGGAGAACCGTTCATGCATTATATTCGCATTCGATAAAACAGGACAAGAAGGACCTATTTTAAGGGTTTCTTTTGTCATGCTTTTCGATGCGAATGTACCGCCGGTATTACCGGCGCGCTTTGCTGTCGATTTTTGCAGGCAGGAGTATCCGTTTGGGTCCTCCTGCCTGTTTTTTTGTTCGCAAAGCCGCTTTCTGTCATAAGGAGAAAACACATTGAACTTAAACTGGAAACGAAAATTTCTTACCATCGTCACCGGACAGACCGTATCGCTGGTCGGCTCCTCCGCCGTACAGTTCGCGCTCATTTGGTGGATGGCGAGCGAGACCGGCTCGCCCATCCTACTCGCCTTTTCGGGCCTGATGGCCTTTTTGCCGCAGGCCCTGCTCGGCCCGTTCGCGGGCGTTTGGATCGACCGGCTGCACCGCAAGACCGTTGTCATCGCCGCCGACCTGTTTCAGGGACTGGTCGCCGTGGCCTTTGCCGTATGGTTCCTGTTCGCCACCCCACCGCACTGGACGGCCTGCGTCGTACTCGGCGTGCGCGCGCTGGGCGGCGTGTTTCACACGCCCGCGATCCAAGCGCTCATCCCCCGTCTGGTGCCCACGGACGAACTGGTGCGCGTGGGCGGCTGGCAGCAGTTTTTGCAGTCCGGCGCGTTCATGCTGGGCCCGGTGCTGGGCGCATTGATGTACGGCGCGCTGCCCCTGCCCGTCATTCTGCTGACCGATTTGCTCGGCGCGGTGGCCGCCTGCCTGACGCTGGCCTTTGTCAAAATCGAGGAGCCGCCGCAGGAGCACGGCGAAAAGCGCCATTTCGCGCACGAGCTGCGCGAGGGCTTCCGCACGCTGCTGCGCGACAAACAGCTTTGCGTGCTGCTGTTCGCGGTCACGCTGTGCATGGTATTTTTCATGCCGCTTTCCTCCTACTATCCGCTGATGACGAGCAACTACTTTCATTTGGAAGCGTTCCACGCAAGCATTGTGGAGTTCACCTTCGCGCTGGGAATGATGGCCACCTCGTTGGCCGTCGGTCTGTTCGGACATATCAAAAACAAGCTTCTGTTCGCGCACCTTGGGCTGTTCGGCATCGCGCTCACCTCGCTCATTTCCGGTCTTGTACCGCCTAATATGACCGGGTTCTGGGTGTTTGCGGTGGTCTGCCTGTTCATGGGCGGCAGCGGCAATTTCTACGGCATCCCCACCATCGCCTACATGCAGGAAAGTATTCCCGGCGAGGCGCAGGGCCGCGTGTTCTCGCTGATGGGCAGCATGATGTCGCTCTCCATGCCGGTCGGCCTGCTGGTTTCCGGCCCGATCAGCGAGGCCTACGGCGTTCCGCTGTGGTTCCTGATCTCCGGCGTGGCCATGTTTGTCATTACTTTGGTCAGCCTGCTGATCATCCGAAAATTGCATTAAAAAGCAGCGCTCTGGCTTCTCTGTCAAAGGAGATGCCCGGGCGCTGCTTTTTCTCTCTTGACAAACCCGGCGGAAGCGTCTATTATAATTAGTAAATTAGTAATTTAGTAAATTTAAAAGAGAGGAGGCGTATCCACTTGGAAGGCTCGCCCCGCATGATCAATATCATTAAATTTGTCAACGCCCGGCGGCAGGTCATTTTCATCCCGTCGAAAAACCGCGTCAAGCTGCCCGTACTGCAATATCTGGCGGCAAAGACCGAGCCGGAACGCGATTACACCGAACGCGAGGTCACCGCGCTTTTGAGCGGCTGGCTTTCCGGGCCCGACCCGGATGTAGCGCGCCGCCTGCTGATCGACGAAGGTCTGCTTGCCCGCACGATAGACGGCGCGCGGTATTGGCGCCGTCCCTTTGACGAAAACTGGAGCATCCACTGAAAGGAGGTATGTTTATGGAGAAGCAAGACCGCCGCGACGCAATCGCGGCGTACAAGGCGAGAAAGAACGAGGGCGGCGTGTTCTGTATCCGCAATACTGTGACCGGCCGCGCCCTGCTCAACTGGGCGGTCGATCTGAAAGGCAGCGAAAACCGTTTTGCCTTTGCGCAGATGACCGATCTGTGCGCCGACAACGCGCTTCGGGACGATTGGAAGCAATACGGCTGCAAAGCCTTTGCGTTCGAGGTGCTCGAATCGATCAAGCAGAAGGAAACGCAGACCGATAAAGAGTTTCGTGACGATGTACAGACTCTTTACGCCCTATGGCAGGAAAAACTGGCGGGTCAGGAGCTGTATTAGGGCGAATGCCTGTCCCGAACAGCGGTGCTCCCCTGCCTCTGTAATGTCCACAATAAATAAAGAGCATTCCCCACTTAGGAGTACGCTCGTAAAGAAGTTTTTCACTCTAGGGAAACGGCGTGATGTGCTACGGCATATCACGCCGTTTCTCTTTTTGCAATTTCGCAAGAAAGCTCGATTTCGCCTACGAAGTTATAGTGGATGTGAACTTGCTGGGTGCGGTGGCCGCTGGATTTGCCGAGGGCGTGAACCACGATTTTTTCCACGAACTCATGGAGAATATCGGGCGTTAAGGTTTCCGGCTCTATGTAGCTGTGGACGATTTTGAGGAAGCTTTTTACGTTCAAGTTCTGCCGTTCGATTCCCTCAACGTTTTTCCGTTGGTCGGCGGTGCTGGCTTCCAGCGTTTTCTGCTCCTGCCACTAGTCTGCGGTCATTTTGACAAAGCGTTCATTGGTTGACAATGGGGACAAAATACGCTGCTGCGTCCCGCTATCACCGTTTTGCGAAGTGTTGTGCCGCACATAGGGCATGGTTCACCCTCGCGTCCGTACACGCGGAGAAAAGCGGTATTTCGATAATCCTGTCCTGTACCCTGCAAGAATTCCTCCGGCGTTACGGCGCTTTTTTCAATAAAATAGTTTAGAACTTTCGGGATTTCTTCCGCCAGTCGCTTCCATTCGTCGTCTGTCAGGCTGTTGGCCGTACGGCTCGGATGTACCTGTGCTGAAAATAGAATTTCGTCTGAATAGATGTTTCCAATTCCAGCGATACTTTTTTGGTCAAGCAAACATTCTTTAACGGGCCTTTTTCGTCTGTAAAAGCTTGTTTTCAAATATGCGGCGGTAAGACTACTTTCCAGTGGCTCTACGCCCAGAGAGCCTGCACCGCTGTATGTATCTGCCTCGTCCCTTTCCAGAAGCCAGAAACGACCAAAACGGCGGGGGTCGGAAAAGCGGAGCTCTTTCCCGTTGTCCAACTGAAACATGACATGGGTGTGCTTTTTCATCGGATTGTCGGGCGGTACGAGCAGCAGACATCCGGTCATACGCAGATGGAGCGAAAGAGAGTCGCCGCTCACCAGTAGAACGGTCAAAAATTTCCCCCGCCGTGTCATATTATGAATTTTCTGTCCGGTCAGCTGCCTGCAAAATTTATCCGCGTCCGGGTGGGCTACGACTTCGGGCCGTGTGACCGATACAGTCTGGATCACCGCGCCTTGAATTTGCGGTAAAAGGACACGTCGAATGATTTCAACTTCGGGCAGTTCCGGCATGGCTGTCACCATCCTTTCGCGCAAATTTTTTGATCTGCTCGTGGTAGAAGAAATTGACGATGATGGGAGGTTCCTCAAAGGGGCGCGCCATGCTGTCATCGTTGGTCACATAGTCAAGTCCGATTTCTGCGGCCCAGTCGTTCAGCTCTGTGTCCAGCAGTTCCCAATAGCGGCGGTCTTTTTTGTTGTAGATTTCTTGATACAACGGCAACAGGCCGGCGTATTTCTCTTGAATGTAGTCCATGATAACGGTTTTATATCCGCCCCGCAGATTGAGGTTTTTCCAGCCATATTAAATTGCAGTGGGCCTTTGCCCGCTGAATGATGGCTTTCACATCGGTAATGCCGGGAAAGATGGGCGAGATAAAGCAGGTGGTTCGGACGCCCGCCCTGTGAAATTCCTCCATCGCCGCCAGCCGCCGCTCAATGGAAACGGCTTGGTCCATATCGGCCCGGAAGTCCTCGTCCAGCGTGTTGATAGACCAGGATACGCGGGCGCCGGAGAAAGACCGAATCAACTTCAGGTCGCGCAGGATCAAATCGGATTTGGTGGCAATGCTGATTTTGCAGCCGCTTCCGCATAGCTGCTCCAATAGCGCCTTTGTGCGGCCGTAGATTTCTTCCAACGGCTGATAGGGGTCGGTAACGGAGCCGATAAACAATTCCTTACCGGCGTACCGCTCCGGGCGTTTGATTCCCGGCCAATGCTTCACGTCCACGAAGTTCCCCCACTGCTCTCCGTGGCCGGTAAACCGCTTCACAAAAGAGGCATAGCAGTATTTACAGGCGTGGGCGCAGCCCACATAGGGGTTCACTGAGTATTCGCAGACCGGGAGATTGGATTTTGACAGGACGCTTTTGACTTCGATTTCTCGAATCAGAGGAGAATCCATATTTACCACACTCCCATATGTAGATGTCCGTCCGGGTCGGTGAGGTGCTGCTCTAAAACCAGTTCGTCCGCTTTCGGATGACCGATTCCGATGAAGCAGGGCGTCATCCAACCCTTTGGCACATCGAGCTGCCCTAACACAATGTCATGCTCCTTGTTGAGCGGAATACGCAGAGAGTAGCCCAGCCCCTCGTTGATGACGGCCAACATCATATTTTCAGCCACGCACCATGCGGTGGTGAGTGGGTTTAATTTGCTGACCCACTCGCCGTTGAGCTTCGCGCACCGAAAAAGGGGGATGACCACATAGGGGCAATCCACCAACATGGTATATTGCCGGGGCATGGCATAAGAGTACATCTTCTGCGCCAGATTCAGCTTTTTGTTTTCGTAACGGCTCAAGTCAAATTTGTCTGCGATGTACTTGGCATAACCGAAGGCATTTTCTTTTTCTTCTCTCGTATGGAGCACGATAAACTGCCATTTACGGTAGTGATCCCATGAGGGGGCTTTCATGCCCGCCTCGATGATTCGCTTAATCGCCTCAAACGCAACCGGCTCGTCGGTCCACTCCCGGCTGGTTCTTCTCTTGTCAACGACCTCGTTAAATTCCATTTTTCCTCCGTATTTACCACTGGTTCCAGCGGACTTTGTTTTCTACCGTTGCATTGACCTGTGAGGGCACTTTGGCGTCAGGACTTGCGTATCCAAGAATCACCAATGTGGGAAGATACCAGCCATCCGGGATATGCAGTAGCTCTTTGATTTTCTCCGGCTCTTTCTTGACCGGAATATGGACAACAGATCCCAATTCCTCAGCGGTTGCAGCGAGAAGTATGTTTTCCACCAACGCCCATGTCGCGCCGTAGTCCATCAGACCGTAACCATTTTTATCTTCGGTCATCGGGTACTTTTGTTTGAAATACGGCAAAATCACACACGCGGATTCTTCAACCATACTGCTCTGGCGGGGATAGGCGATCTTGAACATTTCCTGCTGCGGGGTTTTCGGCTCCTGAATACGGCAGGGGTAGGGGCGAATGAGTTTCGCCAGCTCTTTAATCATGGCTTTATCGGTAAGCGTTACCAGCTCCCATCTTCTCTGATGATTGGAGGAGGGGGCTTTTCAGGCCGGCGTCTAAAATCCGCTCCAATACCTCTCTTGGAATTTCGCGCTCCTCAAATTGACGAATACTTCTTCTCCTGTTGACTACCTTATAAAATTCCATTTTTATTCCTCCGTTTCTTGATTGACCAGTTTGGTAAGGTTTTTTGTAAATGTTCTGGACAGGTCAATCAGTTGTTTTTGCTCTTCCTCTGTAAACATAGACATTGCCGTGTCCTCCGCCCATGTGATATGACGGACAACCTTTTCGCAATATACCCGGCCCGCCGCTGTCATTTGAACAATTTTGTTCCGCTTATTTTCCGGTGCTTCGGTAACGGTGACATAGTTTTCTGCCAGAAGATTTTTAATAATTAAGTTCACGGTCTGTTTAGACTGAAATGTTCTCTGGCATATTTCCGACTGCGTCATGCCGCCTTTTTCATAAAAGCTGTCATAAAAGAGAACGTTGACTACCAGCAGTGTTTTCATCAACATCCCATGACGTTTTGCATATTCGTCATATAGCGCAAACTGTTCATCCCTGAATTTGCAGTACAGATATGCGTTTCTCTTATCGTCTCTTGTCATAATCCGCCACCCTCGGTCCATTTATTTACGGTCAATTTATTGACTAAATAAAGTATAGCAGACAAAAGAAATAAAAGCAATGGATTTTAGAAATAAGTATACTAATCCTATATCCTAGTGACAAGTCGCTTAGAGGAGGCAATGCCTGCGAGGAATCGGGCGATTGTAGATTAAGGTACATCCCCGCTGTTATAGAGGCAGGCAAGCGCTATCTCTACGCTCATACGGGCTTTCCTTGGATGGGAACGAAAAAAGGCGCTATCCTGCCGGATAGTGCCTTTTCTCTGCGTGTTTGGTTTTGGAAGATGTCCTTTCGCTTAGAGGTGACTGCTGATAAAATTAGTGTTTTCAAAGGGGATAGCTCGCTTCTTTAGCAGTACACTCCTTTGGGCAATGTTCTTTTTTATTCTTATAGCAGCGCCAGAATGCTGTCCTTCGGGACCGCGCCGACGCTCTTGTTTGCGATCTGTCCATCCTTCATGACGATCAGCGTCGGTATGCTCATCACGCCGAACTGCTGCGCCAGATCCATTTGCTCGTCAATGTTGATCTTGCCGACCTTGATATCGCCGCGCTCCTCCGCGATCTCGTCCACAATCGGCGAAACCATGCGGCAGGGGCCGCACCAAGTAGCCCAGAAGTCCAGCAGCACCGGCTTGTCGGACTGCATGACCTCGCTGTCGAAATTATCCTTGGTGATCGTAAGAACTGCCATGATGATTCTCTCCTTTTTTGTCGTTAGTTTGTCCGTTTTCTTACTTTTTACGCATAAATCTCGTAATAAAAGCCGTATTGCTGCAATACGCCCGCAAAGCCCTTGTATCGCTTCATCGGAAAGCCCTTTGGATAGTGCCGGTCCAGCATGTCCCGAATATGGGTGTCGATCGGAAAGGCATCGATATGGTGCAGGGCGAACAGGCAAATGCATTCCGCCACCTTAACGCCTACGCCGGTCAGGCGCATCAGTTCGGCCTTCGCCTCTTCATAAGGCAGCGCGGCAACGCGGTCTAGATCGACCTCGCCGCAGGCGATCTGTCTGGAAGCGGCGGCAATGTATCTTGCACGGTAACCCAGACGGCAGGGCGCAAGCTCCTCCGCCGTGACCGCGGCAAGCGCTTGCGGCGTGGGAAAGGCATTGTATACCTCTTTGCTCTTATTATAGCAGGTTTCGCCAAAAAGCAAAGAGATATTTTCGACACATTTTTTGATGCGGTTTATGTTATTTTGCTGCGAAATGATGAAACAAATGATAGTTTCAAATAACTCCTGCCGCAAAATACGGATGCCGCCGCCCACCTGTATGGCGCTTTGCAGGTACTTGTCCCGCGGGCTGACCGCGCGTTTGAACGCGCCGTAATCGGTATCCAGATCAAAATAGGGCCGCCATACCGCCTCCCATTCGTCCTCCTCGCAGTCGCAGTACAGGGCGTCGCCCCGCTGCCACAGCTCTATGTACCGCCCGGAGGCGATCAGGGAGAAGCGTCCCTCCCCTATATCGTTCATGCGAAAGCACTGGCCCGATCGCGCAATCTGTCCCAGATCCAGATCCGTAACGTTCCGCTCGATCATCGGCTCATCGCCTCATGCTCTTCGGCCAGCTCCTCGTAAAGCTGGTGCAGCAGCCATGCGCAGTTGGTCTCGGTCACGACCGCCTTGTATGGCACGGAAACGCCTGTTTTTTTCATTTCACGCAGCAATATCTCTAGGCGCTTATCGTCAAATCCGTCCAGAACGAGCAGAGGTTCGGCCAGCGCCGGATTTTTCAGGCTCCGCGCGCCCCTCAAAGCCCTTGCGGCCCAACAGAAAACCGACCGTTTGCCCGGTCTCCCCCGCTCCGACGTTTTTAATGCGCACGCCCAGACGAACCAGCACGCCCTTGAGCGCTTCCGCCCGCGCCTTGTCGCCGGGCTCGTAATATAAAACCGTCTCTCTCATATATGGCGTCACTCCTCTGCCAGTGTGTTGTTTTTCATTATATCACCGCGGCGGGTAAACGAGAGATATCGGGATTCCGATAGGCGCCGCTGATGGTATAATTGCTGCTTTACGGCTATTATACCACAGCGGCAAGCATTTTCGAAGTGTTAAAATACACTTATGCGCCGCTGGTGGTATAATTAATTTAATCCGGGTATAATAGCCGTTTTGCGGCTATTATACCACAGCAAGGGTCAAATCAAAAGCTGGAATAATGATGCAAGCCCGATCAGCCGTTTGACAGGCGCATAGCCGTGTATTACAATGATAAAAAATGCGACGAATTCGCAAAGGAGAATCAACCTATTATGACCCTTCAAATCATTGACCGGGATTTTTCCGTGTGTAAGCTGGACGATCCCTCGCTCATCGATCTCACCGGCGGTTTTTGCTTTATCGGCAAAACGGACGAGGAGCTTTCTCTGGTATGCGAAACCCAGCGCGTGCCCGCGCGGACGACTGCCTGCGAGCACGGCTGGAAAGCGTTTCGCATCGAGGGCGAGCTGGATTTTTCGCTGATCGGAATTTTGTCCAAGCTCTCCGCCCTGCTGGCCGAAGAGGGCATCGGTATTTTTGCGATCTCTACCTTTAATACCGACTATATCCTGACCAAGGCGGAAAACTTCGACCGCGCAATCGCCGTCTTAAGGCAAAACGGCTATGCGGTCAGCGAAGCGCCGCCCGCTTGCCGTTAAGATCAAACCGTTCTGTTTAGCTTGACGACGGCCACGGTCGCGGCGCCGTCGCTGCCGCTCGCATTGCTGTTGTAGGTGAGCGAAAAGCGCGTTTCTTCCGGCACATTGATAATGATCGCATTGGAACCATAGGCGCTGGACACCGGCGAACCGGTTTTGAAGTAGATCCCGTATTCAATGTGCGATCTGCCGCTGTAAAACGGCGTGATCTGCATATACCCTGCTTCCCTTAAAATGATGGATACATGGTACGAAAGCAAATAATAGCCCGGCGCAAGCGTAATTCGTGTGGTATCGGTCAAAACGATCTGCCCGGTGGGATCGGCGGTGACGGTACCCAACGGAATTTGGGTCGCGTCGGCAAACGCTACGCCAAACGTGGCGAAGGATGCGAAAACATCCTCCGGCGCGGCGCCGGTAGCGCCCGTTGCCCCGGTCGGTCCCGCTGGGCCGGTGGCCCCGTCCAAACCGGCCGGACCCGCTTCTCCGGTCGCTCCCGCAGCCCCTTGGGGGCCGGTGGCCCCGGTTGGCCCCGTGGCGCCTGTTGGGCCGGTGGCCCCGGTCATTCCTGTGGCGCCGGTTGGGCCGGCCACGCCCGTAGCGCCTTGGCTTCCGGCCGCGCCGGTGGCCCCGGTGGCCCCGGTCGGACCTGTCGCACCGGTTACGCCCCGGATACCTGAGACGCCTGTAGCGCCCGTGGGGCCGATCGGTCCGGGAAACCCCATTGCGCCGGTCGCGCCTCGCGGGCCGGTCGCACCGGTGGCGCCGCGCATACCGTTCATTCCGGCCGGGCCGGTCGGGCCGGTCGCACCTGTTGCGCCGGTCGCGCCGGCCGGCCCTGTGGGGCCGGTTCTCCCCGTCGCGCCGGTCGCGCCGGTTGGCCCTGTCGGCCCGGTATGGCCGGGCGGACACGGCGGCGGGCAAGGCGGCTCGGCATGCTCACAGCCGCAGTCGCGGCGCAACGCGTCCATCCAGTCGTTCAGCGATCCGCCGCAGTCTTTATCGTTTATGGATTCAAACATTCCATCCATCCTTTCCAAAGCCGATCGGCCGCAATGCCGACCGGCTCAATTCATCCTATTCATCCCGCCCTGCCCCTGCGCATCATTACGGCCGTTAAAAAGCCTTCGACGCAATGCGCCGAAGGCTTTTTTACTGTTCCATACACCCGGTGAGCGTTTACTTGGTCAATATCTCCGCCTTGCAGGTGGATACAAACGTGGGGTCGCTGTTATTCGGGCCGACCAAAACGACGACGCCGTACTCGTTTTTCAGCACCGTGCCTTGACCGACGGTCTGCCCGCCCGCGTTGATGTCAACGCCCGCCGTGCCAACCGGCAGATAAGCGCGCACAGCCGCTTCACAGTCCGCCGCGCAGCCGGTCGGCGTGGGCGTCGGCGTGGGCAGGTAGGTGATCGCGTTGTTGTAGGTGCTGCTGGTCAACCGTACGGACGCGATCCTGCAAATAGAAAGCGCTTCCTGCGGCACGCCCTGCGCGTTGACGAGTTGGAACAGGCCAGCGTTGGGGTTCGTGTTCGGCGCGGGCAGCAGACTGCCCGGGCGGCCGCTGGCATTATTGCCGCTCTCCATCGCAACGACGATATTGGTCGTGGGATACAACTGAATGATCTGGCGCAGCAGGTTTCTCATTTGCGCGACACAGGCGCATGCCGCGGCGTCTCCGGCAGGGCCGGTGGCGCCTGTTGCGCCGGTGGCGCCAGTCGCGCCGGTGGCGCCCGTTGCTCCTGTCGCTCCGGTTGCTCCGGTTGCTCCTGTCGAGCCGGTCGGGCCGCTTGGGCCGGTCGCACCGGTCGCACCGGTCGGACCGCTTGGGCCGGTTGCACCGGTTGCGCCGGTCGCACCGCTTGGGCCGGTTGCACCGGTCGGTCCACTGGGGCCTGTCGCTCCGGTCGGGCCGGTCGGGCACGGTCGCGGGCAGGGCGGCGGGCAGGGCGGCTTGGGACCGTCGCAGCCGCAGCCGCAACCCCTTTTCAGCTCATTCATCAGGCTGTTCAGCGGATCGTCGCAGCCGTTATAATCCATAGGGTCATGCATGCCATTCATCCTTTCTCTCAGCGCCGGCACGGCCACAGCCGGCCGGCTATTTTCATCTTATTCCGCGAGACCGCCCGTTGCTCGTGTCAAAGTTAACGGCTGACAGAATCGGAGTTTTTGGTGTGCCACCAAACATCACTGAAGCGAAACCGTATCGTGCTTATGCTCAGCTAGCGTCACCCAGCCGGATCACCGTCAGCGCTGCTTCTTCAAAAGTAAAGCCCGCCGAATCCGCCACCACCTGTATGGTGGAAGGAACCCCCTCCGCGCGGAAGGGTACATCGAACGACATGGTAGCCGTTTCTCCGGTCGCGGTAAAGGTATGCCGCGCCGAAGCGCCTGCCACCGGCGCGCCGTTTTGATACAGACGCACCACCAGCGTTGACGGGATCGGCGTGCCGGGGTCCACCGAGACGGTCGCGTGGAAGGTGGCCTGATAAATACCGTCCCGGTTGATCATGACATCGGTCGACCCTGCCGAATGCGTGATCGCCGTGCCGGACACCAGCGGCGTGTCGTTGAAGGTCAGCGCGTTTCCGGCCGCGCTCGGCTGGTTTGTCTGGTCTACGGTCGCAAGCACCTCGGGAGTGCCGCCCCCGCCCGGCTCGCCGCGCGGAATCACGAAATCAAAGATCGCGTCTTCATCCGTGCCGACATTGGTCACCTCGGCGGGTGTGCCGGGGTCGCCTGTTGTCACCGTGCCGATCCGTATTGTTGCTGCCGCACCTGTCGGGCCGGTCTCGCCGGTTTCACCGGTCGGACCCATGGGACCCTCGGGACCCATTTCGCCCTGCGGTCCGGGTTCGCCGGGTTCCCCGGTCGCACCGGTGGGACCTATTTCACCAGTTGCCCCGGTTGCGCCGGTCGCACCAGCCTCGCCCGTGGGGCCGGTCGGACCTGCGGCGCCTTCCGCGCCGGTCGCGCCTGTTTCACCGGTTGCGCCGGTGGGGCCGGTCGCACCCAGCTCACCGGTTGCGCCGGTCGGACCTGCTGGGCCAACGGCGCCGGTTGCGCCGGTTGCGCCGGTCGCCCCGGTGGCACCGGTGGCGCCGGTAGCGCCGGTAACGCCGGTGGCGCCCGCCGCACCTGTCGGGCCGGTCGGGCCGACGGGACCGATGAGACCGGTTGCTCCCGTGGCGCCGGTGGGGCCAGTTGCGCCTTGTTCACCCGCTATGCCCTGAATTCCCTGCGGGCCGCGTTCTCCTTGCACGCCCTGCGGGCCTTGGTCGCCCTGCACGCCCTGCGGACCGGTCGCGCCGGTCGCGCCTACGGCGCCGGTTGCTCCGGTCGCGCCGCGCGGAATATGGAACTCCAATACATGGTCCGGGCCGCCGGTTACATCGACCACATCGGCAGGTTCATCGGGTTCCCCGGTCGTGGTGCCGCGTATCGTGATGGTTTCCGCTATGCCGGTCGCACCGGTAAAGCCTCTTGGCCCAGTCGGTCCGGTGGCGCCGGTCGCACCGGTCGCGCCGGTGGCGCCGGTCGCACCCGTCATGCCGGTCGCGCCTGCTGCACCGGTATCGCCCTTGGGGCCGGTCGGGCCGGTAGGGCCGGTCGCGCCGGTCATACTGGCTGAACCCGGGGTGCCTGTCGCGCCTGTCGCGCCGGTCATGCCCGTGGCTCCGGTCGCGCCTGTCGCACCGGTGGCGCCTGTCGCGCCCGCTGCACCGGTGTCGCCCTTGGGGCCTTCAGGACCCATCGGGCCTCTCGGGCCCTGCATGCCGGGGTCGCCCTTCGGACCTTCCGGTCCCATCGGGCCCATTGGGCCGGGCATACCGGCGGGCCCCATCGGTCCGCGCTCGCCGCGCCAGCCGCGCGGCCCTGTCGGCCCTGTGGGGCCGGGCGGGCAGGACGGCGGACAGGGTGAAGGATGCTGGCCGCAGCCACAGCCACACTCGCTGCGCACCTCGTCTATCCAACCGTCGCAGTAATTATGATTCATTCGATCGTTCATGCAATTCATCCTTTCCAAACGCCGGCGCGGCTTTCACCACCCGGCTGATTCATACTATTCGGCGCGTATGCCGAATGCCCACTTCCGGTGCGCTGTTTTAGCCAAAAATTATAAAAAGAGGTCTCCGAAGTTTTGCTCCGAAGACCTCTTTGCTTACTATCTACCTACGAGAGGGCCAGACCACCGCTTGCGTAGCCTGTGACAGAGTTGATGAGAGATAGGCCGGACGCGGTCGCTGAGAATACAAGCATCAGCCGCGTTCCCGCGGTCACCGCTATATTCAGACCGGTCGTGATGCCGGATGAGACTGCGCCGACCGAGAGAACGCCGGTCAACGTCGGCGTCAGATTGACCTCCGCGCCGGGAACAGCGGTAAACTGGTTATTCGGTGCGGTCGATCGATAAAGCTGAGCCGTGATCTGAACGGTCGAGCCAACCAGAGACAGCGCAAGCGTCGTGCTGAAATAAGCGCTCAGGCTGGTGATCGTACCCGCTCTCGGCATGGAGAAGGCAAAGTTTGTCAAGGTGCCCGTCGGGCTTGTGATATCGATAATACCGCCCGAAATCGCGACACCCGGCGCAGAACTGCCAAATCCGACAAACGCGGGCGTGCCTACTAGACCTCCGGCAATCGTATTGAGTGATATCGGTATTCCTGAAGCAAAGGGGACAATAGCAGAGCTGCCTGCCGTGCCGGTGGCGCCCGTCGGGCCGGTCGCGCCAGTCGGGCCGGTCGGGCCGGTCGCTCCGGTCGGGCCGGTGGGGCCCGTTGCTCCCGCCGCGCCTGCCGTGCCGGTGGCGCCGGTCGCGCCGGTGGGGCCGGTTGCTCCCGCCGCGCCTGCCGTGCCGGTGGCGCCGGTCGCGCCGGTCGGGCCGGTCGCGCCGGTCGGGCCGGTGGGGCCTGTCGCTCCCGCCGCGCCTGCCGTGCCGGTCGCGCCAGTCGCGCCGGTCGGGCCGGTTGCTCCCGCCGCGCCTGCGGTGCCGGTCGCGCCGGTCGGGCCGGTGGGACCTGTCGCACCTGCCGCGCCTGCCGTACCGGTGGCACCGGTCGGGCCGGTCGGGCCGGTTGCTCCGGTTGCTCCCGCCGCACCTGCCGTGCCCGTCGGGCCGGTCGGACCAGTCGCTCCTGCCGCGCCTGCCGTGCCGGTCGCGCCGGTCGGGCCAGTCGGGCCGGTTGCTCCCGCCGCGCCTGCCGTGCCGGTCGGGCCGGTCGGGCCGGTGGGGCCTGTCGCTCCCGCCGCGCCTGCCGTGCCGGTGGCACCGGTCGGGCCAGTGGGACCTGTCGCTCCTGCCGCGCCTGCCGTGCCGGTCGCGCCGGTCGGGCCGGTGGGACCTGTCGCTCCCGCCGCACCTGCGGTGCCGGTTGCGCCTGTCGGGCCGGTCGGGCCAGTTGCTCCTGCCGCGCCTGCCGTGCCGGTCGCGCCCGTCGGGCCGGTCGGACCTGTTGCGCCCGCCGTACCTGCGGTGCCGGTGGCACCGGTCGGGCCAGTCGGGCCGGTTGCTCCTGCCGTACCTGCGGTACCGGTGGCGCCCGTCGGGCCGGTGGGGCCCGTTGCTCCTGCCGCGCCTGCCGTGCCGGTGGCACCCGTCGGGCCGGTGGGGCCCGTTGCTCCCGCCGCGCCTGCCGTGCCGGTAGCGCCGGTCGGGCCGGTGGGACCTGTCGCTCCCGCCGTACCTGCCGTGCCGGTTGCGCCGGTCGGGCCGGTGGGACCTGTTGCGCCCACCGTACCTGCGGTGCCGGTCGCGCCGGTCGGGCCGGTGGGGCCTGTCGCTCCCGCCGCGCCTGCCGTACCGGTCGCGCCCGTCGGGCCGGTCGGGCCGGTTGCGCCTGCCGCGCCTGCCGCGCCTGCCGTGCCGGTCGCGCCGGTGGGGCCGGTTGCTCCCGTCGCACCTGCCGTGCCGGTCGCGCCGGTCGGGCCGGTCGGACCGGTTGCTCCGGTTGCTCCCGCCGTACCTGCGGTGCCGGTAGCGCCTGTCGGGCCGGTCACGCCGGCAGGGATGGTGAATAGTAGCTGTGCGCCCTGCGGCGTAAAGGTCTCATCGACGCTCGCATCGCTGCCGGGATCGCCGGTCACGGTGCCCGCCACTGTGATGACGGGGGTGGTGCCGTTCGCACCTGCGGCGCCAGTTGCGCCGGTCGGACCGGTGGGGCCGGTCGCTCCACGCTCACCTTGAGGTCCTTGAATGCCCTGCGGGCCACGTTCACCCTGGAAGCCCCTGCGGCCCTTGGATGCCTTGCACGCCCTGTGGGCCGGTCGCACCTGTCGTACCGGTAGCGCCGGTTGTTCCCGTTGCACCGGTCGCACCGCGCGGAATATTGAACTCCAGCACGTGGTCCGGACTGCCGGTGACGTCTACAACAGCGGCCGCGTCGCCGGGCTCGCCGGTCGTGGTCGTGCTTACGGTAATGGTATCCGCCGCGCCAGCGTCACCCTGTTGCCCGGTCGCGCCGGTCGGACCGGTCGCACCTCTGGGTCCGGTCGCACCGGTCGGACCAGTCGCACCGGTAGCACCCGTAGCGCCCGTAGCACCGGTGGCGCCGGTCAGGCCGGGCGTGCCGGTAGCGCCGGTAGCGCCCGTGGCGCCAGTCGTACCGGTCGCGCCGGTCGGTCCGCGCAGCCCCATCGGGCCGGTCGCACCAGTCGCGCCGGTTGGCCCGGTGGGGCCGGTAGCGCCGGTCATACTGGCCGAGCCCGGTGTGCCGGTCGCGCCCGTAGCGCCGGTGGCACCTGTCGCACCGGTAGCGCCGGTGGCACCGGTCGCGCCGGTCGGCCCGCGCAGCCCCATCGGACCGGTCGCACCCGTGGCGCCGGTCGCACCCGTAGCGCCAGTGGCGCCGGTCGGTCCGCGCAGTCCCATCGGACCGGTCGGCCCGGTCGCGCCGGGACGGCCCGGCATGCCGGGATCGCCCTTCGGACCTTCCGGCCCTCTGGGGCCGGGCATACCGGCGGGGCCCATATATCCCCGCTCGCCGCGCGGGCCTGTCGGCCCGGTTGGCCCGGGCGGGCAAGGCGGCGGACAGGGCGTCATCGGCTGGCCGCAGCCACATTCGCTTCGCAGCTCATCCATCCAGCCGTTCAGCGAACCGCCGCAGCCGCCGCGATTCATTCTGTCGTTCATTCGATCCATCCTTTCCATACGCCGCACGCTTTTCACACGCGCGGCTAAAGCATTCTATTCAGCCGGCCCCGCCGCTGCCCGCGAAATACTGACGATTGTGCCGCACGGCTGGCGAATCGGGCCGAAAGGCCGCGGCCTTCTCATTCCACGCCCGCGCTTTTTCGCGCTCGCCCAGACGGTCATAGCACACACAAAGCTGGATACAGGGCAAATAACCGTAGCACTCGGTCACGGTAAAGCCGCCGTTTTTTGCATCCTGCTTGACGCGGAGCGCGGCCTCGTACCAAAAAGCCGCCTGCTCATAATCCTGCCGCTCCATAAAAAACGCGCCAAGCGCGCACAGGGTCTCGGCCCGCGGCGCGGCAAAAGCAAAGCTGTGAAAAAGGCTCATCAGCGCGTCCTCCGGCTTGCCGAGCGCTTTCCGGCACTCCGCCAGCTGGCGGCAGGCTTCGATACGGTTTTCCACAAACCCATCCGGTCTGGATAAAAAATTGGCAAAAGCATCCGCCGCTTCCGCATAGCGCTTATGGGCAAGCAACTCCCGGGCATAATAGAACTGGCCGCGCGGATCGAGCGAGCCGTTTTCGCGCAGCAGCTTTTCATAGATCTGCAAATTGCGGTCTGGGTCGCCGGGCCGTTCCTTTCGGTGTTCCACCGCGGCGTCCCCATAAAGGATGAACCCCGACGGGGCGATGACCTCATGCACCGCCCCTTGCCACTGAAAGCCGCGCGCGCGGCGCAGCAGCCGTTCGCGAAAATAGGTGAAGCACGGCGCGCCCCGCTCATCGAACGCGGTATGGTAGGGCAACATGACAACATCCGCCGCCGGATCAAGCGTTTGCTTGAGTTTTAAAAAGCGCTCCCGGTCGGCGGGCGCGATCACATCATCCGCGTCGAGCCACATACAATAATCCTTTGTCGCCTGCGCGAACGCAAAATTGCGCGCGGCCGCAAAATCATCGCACCAAACAAAGTCATATACGTTTCCATAACGCGCGGCGATCTCCTTTGTCCGGTCCGTCGACCCGGTGTCGACGACGATCACCTCATCCGCTATATCCTTCGCGCTGTCCAGACACCGCGCGAGAACCTCTTCCTCATTCTTCACGATCATGCACAGGCTGATCGAAACCATGCGATACACGCCCCTTTCCTCCCCGCATTGTATGCCGCGGCTTGGCTGCTTGACACAGATGAGAAACCGCGCTATACTTTAAGTTAGCACAAGCTAACTTAAACCCACTTACCCGCGTCTCGCATACAATGAGAAATTGCAAGCGCGGTTATCATCCAATTTGAAAAGGAGTGTTTTTTATGTCCAGTCCACTCGCCTACGCGGCCGCCGGTACCGGCTTTACATTTTTCATGACAACGCTTGGCGCGGCTCTTGTTTTTCTGGTGCGCCGCGGCCAAAGCAGAACGTTGCAGCGCCTGTGCCTTGGTTTTGCCGCGGGCGTGATGATCGCGGCTTCCGTATGGAGCCTGCTGGTGCCCGCTATTGAGGAAGCGGAAGCGCAGGGCATGGTCGGCTGGGTCCCCGCCGCAGGCGGTTTCCTGCTCGGCGTGGGGCTGCTGCTGCTGCTTGACCAACTGCTGCCCCACCTTCACCCGGACGGCGATACGCCTGAGGGCCTGCCCTCTTCGCTTCACCGCACCACGCTTTTGGTGCTCGCGGTGACACTGCACAATATACCGGAGGGCATGGCCGTCGGCCTGTCGTTCGCGCTGGCGGCGCAGCACGGGGGCGATCCCGCCATGTATGCCGCCGCGCTGGCGCTCGCCGTCGGAATTGGCATACAGAACTTCCCGGAGGGCGCTGCCGTCGCCCTGCCGCTTCGGCAGGAAGGCCTTTCCGCGGGCCGTTCGTTCCTTTACGGCAGCCTGTCCGGCGTCGTCGAACCGATCTTTGGCATTTTAGTCGTGCTGCTGGCGAAGGATATCGCCCCTCTGATGCCGTGGCTGCTCGCGGCGGCGGCGGGCGCGATGCTCTATGTTGTAGTAGAAGAACTGATTCCCGAAGCCCATTTGGGCGAGCATTCCAACCTTGGCACCATGGGCGTCATGGCGGGCTTTCTCGCGATGATGATCCTCGACGTGGCGCTGGGCTGACTTCCGAGATACCGGCGGAAAAAGAAACATTTTTTGTTTGCCTTGTGCGGGACGTTTTGCTGTGCTAAAATAAAGCTGGATACAAATGTGTGTAACAAGGAGATATTACCATGCTCAACATCAACGAGGTGCGGCGTATCGTCGTCAAGGTCGGCACCTCTACGCTTACTTATGATAACGGCAAGCTCAACATCCGGCGCATCGAGCAGCTCGTCCGCTGCATCTGCGATTTGCAAAACCGCGGTTTTGAAATGGTTTTGGTATCCTCCGGCGCGGTAACCGTGGGCGCGGCCAAGCTCGGCCTGCGGGAGCGGCCGCATAAGCTTTCCATGAAACAGGCCGCCGCCGCGGTGGGCCAATGCGAGCTGATGCATATATACGACAAAATGTTCTTGGAATACGGCATCAATGTTGCGCAAATATTACTGACACGGGAAAATATCACGAACGACGGCCAGCGGGAAAACATTCACAACACCTTTTCCGCGCTTTTGCAGACCGGCGTCGTCCCGATCATCAACGAAAACGACACCGTCGCCACCGCCGAGCTGGTGCATATCGAAAACTTCGGCGATAACGATACGCTTTCCGCCGTTGTCGCGCGCATGTGCGAAGCCGATCTGCTCATCATCTTCACCGATATCGACGGTCTTTACGATTCCGATCCCCGCAAAAACCCGCAGGCAAAGCTGCTGCCCCTAATCTCCAACATCGACGCGAAGGTGCGCCGCATGGCGGGCGGGCCGGGCTCGTCCGGCGGCACGGGCGGCATGGCGACCAAGCTGACCGCCGCCGAGCTGTGCATGGACGCGGGCATCCCCATGCTGGTGGCCAACGGCGAAAACGCCGATATTTTATACGACATCGTGGATGGTAAACCGGTGGGCACGCTGTTTGCCAGAGAGCGTGCCTGACAGGCGCGAAGGGAGCTGTAAACATGAAGCAGGCGCAAAACTGGATTGAAGAATTTATTCCGCTGAACGGCACGGAGACCTATCTGCTCACCTTGCCCGCCGCGCCCGGCAAGCCCTTGGTCCTGTTTCTCCATGGCGGGCCGGGCGTAAGCGAAAGCTGCTTTGCATATGCTCACCATGACATGTTGGGCGACGCCTGCACCCTTGCCTTTTACGACCAGCGCGGCGCGGGACGCACGCTGCGCCGTAATCCCGACGCGCCGCTTTCGATCGGCCTGATGCTTCATGATTTGGACGGCGTGATCAAGCTACTGAAAAAGCGTTTTCCCGGCTCCCCCATCGTTTTGCTGGGCCACTCTTGGGGCACGGTGCTTGGCGCGCTGTACGCGCTGCGCCATCCGGAGCGGATCGCGCGCTATATCGGCGTTGGACAGGTCGTTTCCATGACGGCGGCCGAGCAGGCTTCGACCGCGGCGCTGCGCAAGGCGCTGGCCGAACGCGGCACGCCGCGCGATCAGGCGCGATTCGCTTCCATGCAGCCCTATCCGCCCGACCACTGGGATAAAAAAGGCTTGCGCCACTACGCCGCCATGACCAAACTGCGCAACAAATACGGCCTGCGCGAGCCAAACCCGGTACCGCTGATCCCCGCCGTGCGGCGCAGCCCCACGCTTCAAAAACGCGACCTGATCGATATTATCCGAGGCAACTTGACAAGCACGCCGCTGCTGTGCGCCTGCATGAACGTTTTCGATCTTACCCGGTTCAGCGCGCACTGGCGCGTTCCCGCGCTGTTCATACAGGGCGCGCGCGATCATATCACCCACCTTGCGCCGGTCGAACGCTACTTCGACCGCATAGACGCGCCGGAAAAGCAGCTTGTCGTGATGGCGGACTGTGGCCACAGCCCGATGATTGATCGACCTGATCTGTTCGCGCGCCATATACGCGAGCAGCTGGCAAAAGCAGAAAAAGAGGTGCACCAATGAGACAACTGATGGACATTGCCCGCGACGCAAACGAAGCAAAGCGCGCCGTTGCCAAGCTGGGCACGAACGACAAAAACCGGGGCCTATCGGCCATTGCGGACGCGCTTTTGGCGCACACGGACGAGATCATCGCCGCCAACCGTGCCGATATCGAGGCCGGCCGCGCAAGCGGCCTTGGCGAGGGTCTGATCGACCGGCTGATGCTTGATGAAAAGCGCATCGCGGGCATAGCGGAGGGTTGCCGTAAGGTGGCCGATCTGCCCGATCCGATCGGGGAAATGCTTTGGATGCGCAAAACGCCCTCGGGCCTGAACATCGGCGAAAAGCGCGTGCCCATGGGCGTGATCGGCATCATATACGAAGCGCGCCCCAATGTCACCGTGGACGCGGCGGCATTATGCTTCAAGGCGGGTTCGGCCTGCATCCTGCGCGGCGGCAAGGAGGCGTTCCACTCTTCCCTGTGCTTAACCGGGCTGATGCGCGCGGCGCTCGCCGCCGAGGGCCTGCCGGAGAACGCCATCAACCTTGTGGAGGATACGACGCGTGACAGCGCGAACCAAATGATGCGCCTGAACGGCTATCTCGACGTGCTGATCCCGCGCGGCGGGGCCGGGCTGATCCAAACGGTCGTGCAAAACGCGACCGTGCCGGTCATCGAAACGGGCACCGGCAACTGCCACGTTTATGTCGATTCCACGGCCGACCTCGCCATGGCGCAGAGCATTCTGGTCAACGCCAAGTGCCAACGCCCCTCCGTGTGCAACGCGGCTGAGAGTCTGCTCGTCCACCGCGACGTTGCGGCGGCCTTTTTGCCCATGGCGGCCGAGGGCCTCGCGCCGAGCGGCGTCAAGCTGCACGGCTGTCCGCGCACGCAGGAGATCTTAGGCGAAGCCGTCCTGCCCGCCACGGATGAGGATTGGGGCAAGGAGTACCTCGATTTTGAGATCTCGGTCAAGGTGGTCGATTCGCTGGACGAAGCGATCGATCACATTAACCGCTATAACACCGGCCACTCCGAGTGTATCGTTACCCGCGATTACGCGTCTTCCCAGCGTTTTCTGGAAGAGATCGACGCCGCCGCCGTCTATGTCAACGCTTCCACCCGCTTTACCGACGGGTTTGAGTTCGGCTTTGGCGCCGAGATCGGCATTTCCACCCAAAAGCTCCACGCGCGCGGGCCCATGGGCTTGACCGCGCTCACCTCCACCAAATATATCGTATATGGAAACGGACAGGTGCGTTAATGGAACGTGAATACAAATGGCGTGCGGACGAAGCCTTGCTCGGCGGCGCGCTGCTGTGGGCATCCGGCAGGCTGGGCAGCGCCAGCCGAACCATCCACATGAGGTCGCAGTATTTTGACTCCGCGGACGGACTTTTACGCCAAAACGAGGCGGCGCTTCGTCTGCGGCTGGAAAACAGCCGCGGCGTGTGCTGCATGAAGCTGCGCAACGTATCAACGCCTGAAGGCATGCGGACGCACGAGGAATACGAGTGCGAGGCCGCCACGATCGAGGAAGGCCTTGCCCACCTGCCGGAAGCCGGCGCGCCAAAGGATCTGTGCGCCAAGGCCGCTTCGGCCGAGCTTGCCGTGCAATGCACGGTGGATTTCATGCGCGTCGCCGTGCTCATTCAGCAAAACGACACGGTGTGCGAGCTCGCCCTCGATCAGGGCGAATTGCAGCATGAAGGCAGAACGGCGCCGCTGTGCGAGATCGAGCTTGAGCATATCGTGGGCAGCGAAGAACCCTTCCACGCCCTTGCCGCCGAGCTTGCCGAGCATCTCTCCCTCGTCCCGGAGCCCGAAAGCAAGCTCGCCCGGGCAATGAAGCTATAACAAAATACAGCAAAACCGGCGGTGCAAAAACACCGCCGCTTTTCTATACAAAATATCTTACGTCATTTTTCAAAGGTGGAGATACCCGTATGCAGCTTCCTAAAAGAAAGCATCCACGCCTGAAAGCCTACGATTACAGTGAATCCGGCGTGTATTTCCTGACGGTCTGCACCAAAAACAAGGTCCATTCGCTGGGCGAGATTGTAGGGCGGGGTGACCTCACCCCGCCGCTCACCGTGCTCACGGCAACCGGCAAAAAAGTATGCAAAATAATTCAGACCATGTCCGAAGCATATCATAATGTTCGTTTACTGCATTTTGTCGTCATGCCAAACCATATACATATTCTGCTGGAACTTTCTCCGGATGTCGGCGGGGTGGGGTCACCCCGCCCTACCCAAACGTCGGTGCCGAATATTATAAAAGGATTTAAGGCCATGACGCGGCGTGCTTGCGGCAGCAGCCTATGGCAAACCGGCTATTACGACCATATCATCCGCAATGACGCGGACCTGCAAACTCATTGGACCTATATTGACGAAAACTCCGCAAAATGGGCGGACGACGCGTATTTCTAAAGGAAAAGGGCGGCAAACGCCGCCCTAACTCCTAATTCCTACTTTCTAACTCCTAGCTCTCAAGCGTGTCTGATATCCGTATACTTCGATATCTCCCGGCTCACCGTGCACAGGTCGTTTACCGACAGATCGTGCACATCCTCATGCCCGGTGATACGGGCAAAGGTCTTGAGCTCCTCAGTCGAAACGGTCAGAAAATTGGCCACGCGCTGCGCCGCCGCGTCCTCATGCAGGCGCTGACGCAGCTCCGGGTCCTGTGTCGCCACGCCGACCGGACACTTGCCCGTGCCGCAGATGCGGTACTGCATACAGGCCGCCGCGATCAGCGCGGCGGAGGCGATAGCGACCGCGTCCGCGCCCATGGCGATAGCCTTGGCAAAGTCCGCGGACACGCGCAGGCCGCCCGTAATGACCAGATCGATGCCCTTGCCGTGCTTATCCAGATATTTGCGCGCCCGGTGCAGGGCGTAAACGGTCGGCACGCTGGTCGCGTCGCGGATCAGCTTGGGGCTCGCGCCGGTCGCGCCGCCGCGCCCATCAACCGTAATAAAATCCGGTTCCGCGAATACACAATAGGAGAGGTCATCTTCGATGCGGCCCGCCGCGATCTTGATGCCGATCGGCCTGCCCTCCGACCGTTCGCGCAGCTCGTCCACCAGCCGCTTCAAATCCTCCTTAGAATCGATACCCGGAAATTTCGACGGGCTGATTACGTCCTGCCCCACCGGCTTGCCGCGCACGGCGGCGATCTCCGGCGTGACCTTGCCGCCGGGCAGATGGCCGCCCATGCCGGGCTTGGTGCCCTGACCGATTTTGATCTCGATCGCGTCCGCGTTTTTCAAATTTTCATCGGTCACACTGTAAAGATTGGGCACATATTCAAATATGTATTGATAGGCGGCTTCGCGCTCGGCGGGCAGGATGCCGCCCTCGCCCGAGCACATGGCTGTCTTCACCATCGCGCTGCCGCGGGAAAGCGCTGTTTTGGTTTCCGCTGAAAGCGCGCCGAACGACATATGCGAAATGTAGATGGGGCTTTCCAGCACCATCGGCTTTTTCGCCCGCTTGCCGATCACCGTCTGCACATTCACTTCGGCGTGCTCCTCAAGCGGCGGCGGGTTGAGCTGCGCGCCGAGCAGCAGGATATCGTCAAAGCTCGGCATCGCCATCTGGGTGCCCATGGCCGCGATGATCGGCTTGCCGGATACCGCCATTTCGTGTATCTCATCCATGTAGCGGACCGAAGCGTCCTGTCTGGCGTGCGCCGCCGGATAGGCCAAAGTTTCGGGCGCAGGCACAGGCGCGGGAACGGGCGCGGGCTCTCCCTCCACCAGTTCAAAATTTCCGATCGCCTGCTCGCAGCGCGGGCACTCGCTCAAAGTGGCGAAGGGCTTGCCCATCTTTTCCTCATCGTACACATAGCCACAGATCTTGCAACGGTATACTGCCATATCCAGCCTTCCTTTCTTTCCTAATTAGGATATAATACTATTATATAACCAATTATCGGTTTGTCAATTAAAATATATTCCGTGGCAACAGCCAAGCCGGAATTGGACGAATTGCACAAACCCCTTTTACGGGTTCTTTATATTGCACCACGTTATTGCAAAAAAGTGCGGTTCCATGTATAATAAAGGAGTATTTTAGGGAGGGTAATTGAAAATATGTTTATCAGCAACAACTTGGTGATCATCATCGCCTTCGCGTGCTATCTGATCTTTATGATCTGCATCGGTATGTTTTTCTACGGCAAAAACCGTACCACGACCGAATATTTCCTCGGGGGAAGAAAACTCGGTTCGTGGGTCACGTCCATGTCGGCGCAGGCCAGCGATATGTCGGGCTGGCTGCTCATGGGCCTGCCGGGCGCGGCCTATCTTTCCGGCATTTCCGCGGGCTGGATCGCGATCGGTCTTGCCGTCGGCACCTATTTGAACTGGCTGCTGGTCGCCAAACCGCTGCGCCAGTATACCAAGGTCGCGAACGACGCGATCACGTTGCCGCAATTCTTTAAAAACCGTTTTCAGGATCAAAGCGGTATGATCTCTGTGATCGCCGCCATGTTCATTCTGGTGTTTTTCCTGTTTTATGTGGCTTCCGGCTTCGTTTCGTGCGCCAAGCTGTTCTCTTCCGTGTTCGGCATTCCCTATCTGGTATCGCTGGCCGTGGGCGCGGTGGTCGTCATTTCGTACACCTTCGCGGGCGGCTTTTTCGCTGTTTGCTGGACCGACTTTTTTCAGGGCCTGCTGATGTTCTTCTGCGTGCTCGCGGTGCCCACCATCGTCATCACCGAGCTCGGCGGCGTCGGCTCCTTCTTCACGCAGGTTCAGACGTTTAACCCCAACTTCCTGAGCATGTTTGTCGACGGCGCGACCAATACGCCGCTCACGTTTATGGGTATTCTATCGCTGGTCGCGTGGGGCCTCGGCTACTTCGGCCAGCCGCACATCCTTGTGCGTTTCATGGGCATTGAAAAGCCCTCGGCCATCAAGAAATCCCGCCATATCGCAACCGTATGGGTGCTGATCTCGCTGACGGCGGCCGTGCTCATCGGCGTTGCAGGCCGTATGTATCTGGGCGACAGCCTGCTCAATGTAAGCGGTCTGGAAGAGACGATTTACATTACCATGGTCGGCCGTATTTTCCCGGTGTTCATCGGCGGCATCTTCCTTTCCGCTATTTTGGCCGCGATCATGTCTACGGCGGACAGCCAGCTGCTGGTTACCGCTTCGGCCATCACAGAGGACCTCTACCACAACAAGATCCGACCCAAAGCCTCCGCCGGCGAACTGATGTGGGTCTCCCGCATCTGCGTTATGTCGGTCGCTGTCATCGCGGCGCTCATTGCCACCGATCAGAACAGCACCGTACTCGGTCTGGTTTCCTATGCTTGGGCCGGCTTCGGCTCGGCCTTCGGCCCGTTGGTGCTGTGCTCGCTGTTCTGGCGGCGCACGAACAAGCAGGGCGCTTTTGCCGGCATCATCGTTGGCGGCGTGGTCGATCTGGTCTGGGCGCAGCTGCACGGCGGCATTTTCGATCTGTACGAGATCGTGCCCGGCTTTGTCTGCGGCCTGATTGCCATCGTCATCGTCAGCCTGCTGACCCCGGCCCCCTCGGCTGAGATTACGGATAAGTTCGATACCTACCGTACCTGCGAGGAGTAATCGCTTGAAGACCCGCGCACATCGCAAGCTCCGTCTTGTACTGCTGCTTCTCGCGGCACTGTTGGTCATAGCGGACGGCGCGTTGAGCCTTGCCGGTTATTCTTTCGGGGGCTCCGTGCTCACGGAGGACACCGCCGTACACTTTATCAACGTTGGTCAGGGCGACGCGACGCTGCTCCTTTCGGGCGGCGACGCCGTGCTGATCGACGCGGGCGAGGCCTCCGCGGGCGATACGGTGGTCGAATACCTCCGCGCGCTCGGCGTGAAAAAGCTTTACGCGGCCGTCGCGACCCATCCGCACGCCGACCATATCGGCGGCATGGCGCAGGTGGTGGACGCCTTCCCCATCGATAATTTCTACATGGGCCCGGAAACCGCGAACACCGCCGCGTACGACAGGCTGCTCACCGCCCTTGAAAAGCGCGGCATCCGCCCCATCGTTCCCGAGGACGGCGAAACGCTTCGCTTCCGTTCGGACGCGGCGCTCGAATTTCTTGGCCCCGCGCCGTCGCGCGAAAAACTGAAAAACCTAAACGACCGGTCGCTCATCACCCGCTTTGTGGCGGGAGAGCACAGCGTGCTTCTGATGGGCGACGCCGAGGCCGCCGCCGAAAAGGCGCTTCTCAGCAAGCATCCCCGCCTCTCGTGCGAGGTGCTGAAGGTGGGCCACCATGGCAGCGCGACCTCGTCCACCCCCGCGTTTCTCCGTGCCGTTCATCCCTCCGTCGCCGTGATCAGCTGCGGGCAGGATAACGATTTCGGACACCCCGACCCGGATACGCTGCAAAATCTTCAAAAGGTCGGCGTTTCCACCATCCACATCACCGCCGAAGAAGGCGCGGTGATCCTACCGTTCGACCAACCATCTGTCACCAAGGAGAATGCTGCATGAAACAATCCGGTATTGTGGATCGCTTTGAAGGCGATTTCGTCATCGTCGAGATCGATGACGAGCTGATCCGTTTTCCCCGCGCCGAAGCACCCGCCATGGTAGCGGAGGGTATGGTCGTCACCGTTGAAAATGGCCGCATCACCGCTATTGACGAACTGGAGACCCAGCGCATTGAAGACGATATGCGCCGCCGGTTCGAGCGCTTGCTCGGCAAGAATATGGACGACTAACCACCCCCCTCAAGCTATAAAGGAAAGGCGAAAATTTCAATGGAAAAGAAACCCTTTGTCACCCTCCCCGAAGTGGAGGAGATGGTAAAGACTTACCCCACCCCGTTTTACCTGTACGATGAAAAGGCCATTCGCGAAAACGCCCGCAAGGTACGTCAGGCCTTTGCTTGGAACCCCGGCTACCGCGAGTATTTTGCCGTAAAGGCAACGCCCACCCCGCGCCTGATCCAGATCCTGCACGAGGAAGGCTTTGGCTGCGACTGCTCCTCTTACACGGAGCTTCAGATGAGCCGCGCTTGCGGCGTCACGGGACACGATATCATGTTCTCCTCCAACGTCACGCCGGATGAGGATTTCAAGCTTGCCTCCGATCTGGACGCGATCATCAACTTTGACGATATCACCCATCTGGATTATTACGACCGAGTGGGCACGTGGAAAGAGACCATGTCCTGCCGTTATAATCCGGGCGGCGATTTTGTCCTCGAAAACGAGATCATGGACACTCCGCAAGAAGCCAAGTACGGTATGACCCGCGATCAGCTTTCCGAAGCGTTCAAAATCATGAAGAGCAAGGGCGTCAAAAACTTCGGTATTCACGCGTTTCTTGCTTCCAACACCGTGGCGAACGAGTACTATCCGGCACTGGCCCGCATCCTGTTCAAGACCGCGGCCGAGCTGCAAAAGGAAACCGGCGTGCACATCGCGTTCATCAACCTGTCGGGCGGCGTGGGCATCCCCTATAAGCCGTGGCAGGAGCCGAACGATATCCTCGCGATCGGCGAGGGCGTGCACCGCGCGTATGACGAGATTCTTGTTCCCGCCGGCATGGGCGACGTCGCCATCTACACCGAGATGGGGCGCTTCATTCTCGGCCCCTATGGCGCGTTGATTACGAAGTGCATCCATCACAAGCACACGCACAAGGAATATGCCGGGCTGGACGCCTGCGCGGCCAACCTGATGCGCCCCGCCATGTACGGCGCTTACCATCACATCACCGTGCTGGGCAAGGAAAACGCCCTGCACGACCGCACCTACGATGTGACCGGCGGCTTGTGCGAAAACAACGACAAGTTCGCGATCGACCGCAACCTGCCCCGCATCGACATCGGGGATTACCTGTTCATTCACGACGCGGGCGCGCACGGCTTCTCGATGGGCTACAACTACAACGGCAAGCTTCGCTCCGCCGAGGTTCTGCTCCGCGAGGACGGCACGACCGAGCTCATGCGCCGCGCAGAAACCCCGAAGGACTACTTCGCAACATTTGATTTTACGCATCTGTTCGACGATATCGATTGATAAAAAGGGCGCGTTGCAGAACAAAGATCTGCAACGCGCCCTTTTCGTATATGATTTTGCGAGCGATTCGCGGCTTAAAAAATACCTTTATCCGCGATGAGCAGCAGAACGGCCGCCGCCAGAAACAGGATGATCAGCGCGCGCAGGGCGGTAAGCGTAAGAGCGCGCTTCTTATCGTTCTGCAGCCACTTTTCGCCGTATTGCGGCTCGGGCGGCACTTCCTCGGTGCCGTCCGGCTTATGGTCGATCAGCGGCACATGACAGGAGTTGCAGGTTGTAAACCCTTCCCGGAACTCCGCGCCGCATTTGGGACACCATGGCATGCAAGGTTTCCCCCTTTCCTAAGCTCAGCGTGTGATAAAGTACAGCAAAACGAGCGCTAAGGCGATCACACCCGCGATCACCGGCATCATTTTGAAAGAAGCGTTATCCTCCATCGGCTGCTCGGGCATTTCCGTTGCCTGCTCCTCAGCCAGACGGGCCAGCTCGTCGTCGTCGATCGAGGCGTCCTTCAAGTCGCTCATGAAACGCTCGATCACCGCGCGGGCGGCAGCCGTTTGACTCGCCTCCACAATGATCTGAACGCCGTAACGCGCCGAACCGCCGCCATAGACGCGGTTTAATTGTGAAAACACCGCCATGCGCGTGGCCGCGGTGATATTCTCTTCCCGAAGGGCTTCGCAGAGCATGTCTGCGTCCTCCTTGGAAGACGCGGTATAAATAGCGATGGGATTTTCAAACCCTTCCGGCATCAACTCTTCTTGGGGTTCCGGTTCCTTCTCCTCCGGACGCGGCTCGATATTGGTCAGCGCGACGTGACATTCCGCGCACTCCGTAAAGCCTTCGCGGTATTCCGCCCCGCATTTGGGACACCATGGCATATCGTTTCACTCTCCTTTTTGCTTCATTGTACCACATAGCCCCTGTTCTTTCCAGATAAAAATCGGGATCGGCGGGTCGTTTCGACGGTTGAGCCAGTCGCACCGCAAAACGGTAAAGGACTTTGCGTCCAGCGTTTGCAGGTGCGTCAGCACCGCGTCCCGTTCGGCGTAGCCGTTCGCGCCGCCGTAATACAGCGCCAGCGCCATTACGCCGCCCGGCTTGAGAAGCCGCAGTCCCGCGTCGATCGCGGGCAGCGAGGTGTCTGCCGTCGTAAAGACGGCCGGATCGCCGCCCGGCAGGCGACCGAAATTGAAAACCACGCAGTCCGCCGTTTCAGGCGGCAGGTAGGCTTCCATGTGGCTGTGGCTATCCTGTATTACCTCGGCGCAAAGTCCCTCTTTTTCCAGCAGCGCGCGCGTTTGCCGTATCGCTTCCGGTTGGATATCGAACGCTAAAACGCGCCCCGCTTCACCCGCGAGCCTGCAAAGCAGCGCCGTGTCTCGCCCTCGTCCCGCCGTCGCGTCAACGCACACCGCGCCGGGCCGCACCTGCCGCCTCAAAAATTCATGTACCGCGCCCAAGGTATTGAGCTGCATAGCGATCTTCCCTTCCCTTGTCCGAATTAAATAGAAAATGGACGCTTTCGCGTCCATTTTCGAGTATGCGTTTACGCAAACAATCTCATAATATTTGCAACGATTATACCGCCGCCGGTACCGATGACATAACCCATCAGCGCCATTAGCACGCCGACCGGAACCAGCGCGCCCGAGTAGGACGCCGCCAGAATCGGCGCGGAGGCCGTGCCGCCGATATTGGCAAGACTGGCCACACCGCAGGTGAACATATCGAGCTTGAAGATCTTGGCGAGCACGACAAGGATGATGCCGTGAATCGCGAGAATCATAAAGCCGGACAGAATCCACATCGGCGCGTCTGTCATCTCGAGCAGGCTCGCGCGCGAGGCAAGAAGCGCGATGACGATATACAGGAACACGTTGGAGAGCTCGGCCGAACCGGCAATCTTGCCCATCGGCGTGACCGCCGCTATCAGCGCGACAACCGTGACGAACAGCACCGTCCACGTCGCCTTATCCAACCACGGAGCAACGCCGTTGATAGCCGCACCGATGTTCTGACCGACCGCCGACACCAAAAGCGCGCTGCCCACCAGAAACAGCAAACCGGCAAAGGTGATGTGGCTTTCATTCGCCAACTGCTCGTCTTCCAAACGCTTGCATACCTCGTCGAGCGTGGAGGTGGAAGCCTTTGTCCACTTGTTGAACTGCGGCGCGAACGAGATCGCCCACAACAGGAACATGACCCAAACGGAATAGTCGATCGAGTCGATGACGAGCGCGTAGCCCATGTCAGCCGGGCCGATATGCAGCGCCTCCTGCACGGCAACCATGTTGCCCGAACCGCCCATCCAGCTGCCGCAAAGCGCGCCGAGGGCCTTCCATGCGTCCGCACCGAGCTGGGAGTGCATTATGGCGTAGGTAGCGATAAAGCCGATGGCGATGGAGATACTTGCCGCGAAGAAGCCGCCCAGCATACGCGGGCCGAGCTTTAGGATTTTGCGGATATCGCAGCGCAGCAACATCAACACAAGCATGGCGTACAGAATGTTGTTTTTCATCGCACCATACGCGGGTGCAGTCGCCTCCATATCCCATGCGCCGACCGTGCAAAGCACCATGGTCAGCAGGTACAGCAGCACGACAGGCGGCACAAACTTGAAGAATTTCCATTTGGTCAGCTTTTCCGCGCCGACCAAAACGGCGGCCAGAAATACCAGAACCGCAATGTAAGTAAAGCCGTTGGTGATCATACAGTTTCCCTCTCTTTTTTCAGTTTTCTCCCCCGCCCCACCAAATTCCCCACGGAGCGCGGCAGTTGTCTGCTCCCATTATACATGATTTTTCCTCCCATTGCAATATGCTTAATTATTTTGCTTTTGGGCATAAGTTTTTTGTGCATTTATTTGCAATACACCGTATTTTCGGGTACAATAAGCATATGGAACATAAGGAAAGGAAGGACAAGGATGGATTTTAAAGCTTATCTCCGGCAGCATCAGGACGACTTGCTTGCCGATCTAGCGTCGCTTATCCGCATCCCCAGCGTCGAAGGCCCGGCGGAGAACGGCGCGCCCTACGGGGCCGAGGTCCGGCGAAGTCTTGACCAGATGCTGGCGCTTTGCGAAAAGCTGGGCTTTCCGGCCACCGATATGGACGGGCGCGTGGGCTGGTGCGAGTATGGCGAGGGCGAGGAAATGGTGGCCATTCTGGGCCATTTGGACGTCGTTCCCGCGGGCGACGGCTGGACGCGCGAGCCTTTTGGCGGCCAGATCGAAAACGGCCGCATATATGGGCGCGGCACCATGGACGATAAAGGCCCCACCGTGGCGGCACTGTACGCGCTGGCCGCGTTAAAGGATGCGGGCGCGCCGCTTTCCCGCCGCATCCGTCTGCTGTTCGGCACCAATGAGGAGACCGGCTGTCAGGATATGAAGTACTATTTGGAAAAGGGCGGCGAAATCCCCGTCATGGGCTTTACGCCGGATGGCGAATATCCGATCATCAACGGTGAAAAGGGCATCATGAACTGCTCTTACAGCCGCAAGCTGCGCCAAAACGGCGCGTATCACCTGCGCCGGATCGAGGGCGGCACGGCGTCCAACGTGTCCCCCGCCTTCGCCTTTGCCGAACTCTCCTGCCCGCCCGAAGCGGCGGATCGGATACATGCCGATAAAGTGACCGCAACGCCGATCCAAGGCGGCATCCGTGTGGAAGCGCAGGGTGTTTCGGCGCATGGCTCCACGCCCGAGCAAGGCGAAAACGCCATTGGCCGTCTGGCGCAGGCGCTTTTACAACTGCCGCTGACCGAAGGCGATGTAAAGGACACGCTGACCTTTTTGGCGGAGCGCATCGGCATGGAAACGCGCGGCGAGCATTTGGGTCTTGCCATGCGCGATGAGCTTTCGGGCGATCTGACCGTCAACCTAGGTGTGATCCGCGGCGGCGAGGACGAGGTATCCGTCACGCTTTCCGTGCGCTACCCCGTTACGAGGACCTTCGACGAAGCCGCGCCCCCGCTGCGCTCAGCCTTTGCCGAAGCGGGCTTTACCGAGACCGAAATGCGCCACAAGGCTGCCATTTATATGCCGCCCGAAAGCGAATTGATTGCAAAGCTATCCCGCGTTTACGAAGCCGAGACCGGCGACAAAGCGGTTTTAAAATCCATCGGCGGCGGCACCTATGCCAAGTCGATCCCGAATCTGGTGGCCTTTGGGCCGATTTTTCCGGGCGACGAGGTGCGCGAGCACAAGCCGGATGAGTATATGGAGGTTGAACGCCTGCTGCAAAACGCCGAGATCATCGCCTCGGCCATGTTCGAGCTGGCGAAGTAAACGGGAACCGAGGAAAAGGGACATGGGAAAGCGCACATGGAGCGTGCTGGCGCTTGTTTTCTGCACGGCGGGTATTCTTTGGGGAACGTATTTTCGATCCCGGCCGCTGTCCGGCATACTGCCGTACGCGCCCCTTACCGGTATGACGATCAAGATCGGCACGGCGGGCGCGAATTTCACAGAAACAGAGTTGACCGGCTTCGATCTGGACGAGACCTACCGGCGGCTTCAGTCACTCAAGGTCCGGCGCATGATGCCGCAGGGCTCCTCCGGTTCCGGCTGGTACGAAATTTTGCTTGACTATTCGCCGATTGAAGAGGAACCGGTTTATCTCTTTATTGCCGCTGACTCACTCGGCCATTGGCTGGCTATTAACATAGGTGAAAAAAACACCTACTGGAAGATTCTATCCTGACAAATAGTGAAGGAGCATGACAATATGAAAATCACCAAAGTAAGACTGGGCAAGATCTCCGTGCCGCTGCGCGTGCCGTTCAAAACGGCGGTGCGCTCGGTCTCCTCGGTGGAGGACGTTATCGTTGAGATTCACACCGACACGGGCGCGATCGGCTATGGCGAAGCGCCGCCGACCGGCGCGGTCACGGGCGATACCGCGGGCGCGATCATCGGCGCGATCCGCGATCACATCATCCCCACCATTCTCGGCCGCGAGGTGGATGATTTTGAAAACCTGATGCTCGCGCTGAACGCCTGTATCCTCAAGAATACAAGCGCCAAGGCCGCGGTCGATATGGCGCTGTGGGATCTTTACGGCCAGCTTTACGGCATTCCCGTTTACAAGCTGATGGGCGGCAGCCGCAATAAGATCGTTACCGACATCACCATCAGCGTGAACGATCCGGAGGAAATGGCCCGCGACGCGCGCAACGCGATCGACCGTGGATACGACTGCCTGAAATGCAAGGTCGGCAAGGACGCGCCGCTCGACCTGAAGCGGCTGGAGGCCATCCGCAAGGAGGTCGGTTCGGATGTGCGTATCCGCATCGACGCAAATCAGGGCTGGAAGCCCAAGGAAGCCGTGCGCATCCTTGGCCAGATGGAGGACAAGGGGCTGGACATCGAATTTGTCGAGCAGCCGGTGCATCAGCACGACCTTGTCGGCCTGAAATACGTGACGGACAACGTATCGATTCCCGTGTTGGCGGATGAAAGCGTGCAGGGCCCCTCCGACGCGCTGACCATCATGCAGATGCGCGCGGCCGATCTGGTCAATATTAAACTGATGAAGTGCGGCGGCCTGTACAACGCGCTCAAGATTGCGTCCGCCGCCGAGGTTTACGGCGTCGAGTGTATGATCGGCTGTATGCTGGAAGCAAAAATTTCGGTCAACGCGGCGATTCATCTGGCCTGCGCCAAGCAGATCATCACCAAGGTCGATCTGGACGGCCCCGTGCTCTGTCTGGAGGATCCCATCCTCGGCGGCGCGGTGTTCCATGAAAAGGACATCACCGTTTCCGACGAGCCGGGTCTTGGGATCAAGGGGATCGAAAAGATTACATACCTCGATTAATGTATCGTGCCGGGAGGTGCTTGATATGGGCCATCCCTATTTACGTATTCCCTTGCTCTGCACGGTCTGTGGCATTGTGCTGACGATCACAGACTTCGTTTCTGCGTTTCAACTTACGCGGGCGCTGCTGCCGGACGCGAACGGCGTGTATAGCTCCGAGGTGATTAATCTTCCCCATACGTTGATTTTAGTCGGTATGGGTCTGGTTTTGTTCCTTCTGGTGGGTTTGCTGTTTGCTCGGCGCATGACCCGCCGTGAACTCGCCCTGTCCGCCTCGCTCGTCGTAGTGTATCACGTCGTTTTTCTGGTTCTTGAAAAGGTCGTGCAGTTGATGGGGGCTTATCCTATAACCCTGTTTTTGCTGCTTGGCCTGCCCATACAGTTTTCCTCTGCCTTTTTGCAGGGCGTGTTTCAGATTTTTCCCGCGTTTCCCCTTTGGGGCGGTATCATCGTGTCCCTCTTTGTGCCGTACTTATTTGTGCTGTTCGGTAAAAAGGCGGAAAGGCATCATGAATCACATATGCCGTAGGACGGGGTGACCCGCCAATGTCATTTAGTTAAGAGTGAGTAAGTACTAATTGGGTAGCAAATGCCCTTTGGGCTTCCCCCGACGAGGCATATGCGTAAACTTAAGCAATGCGCGGGGGCCAAAGACCGCTTTCTGGCCTTCCCGTCGTCGGGCATATGCGTAAACTTAAGCAATGCGCGGGGGGCCAAAGACCGTTTTCTAGCCTTCCCCCCACGAGGGGAAGGTGGCGCGCGCCGTAGGCGCGTGACGAATGGGGGGCGTAACGAATAGCGCACTTTAAGGCAGACACGCACATCATGCTGCCAATTCATGCGCCCCCCATCAGTCACGGCTTCGCCGTGCCAGCTTCCCCTCGTCGGGGGAAGCCCAAAGAGCGCTCTATGCATACGCTGCTTAAGTTTACGCATATGCCCCGCCGTGGGGAGGCCAAAGGGCGGCGCTATGTTGTATAGGAGTCAGTTATTCTTAACCGAAGGACATTGGTGACCTCACCGCCGCTCCAATGAAACACCAAATGAAGTTCTCAGTTCTTACACTGAGAACTTCATTTTTGTATACTGACCGTATCACCTTTTTAAACAAATTCTCTCCTACCCATATAGAATGAACTGTGTTATAATAATAGCTATTGGACAACACGTTTGAGAGGAAGATCATTTAACATGGTTTACAGCAATATTCTAGAGGCCGTTGGCCACACGCCGATGGTGCGACTGAGCCATATGGCGCCCGAGGGCGGCGCTGAGGTGCTGGTCAAGTACGAAGGCCTTAACGTAGGCGGTTCGATCAAAACGCGCACCGCGCTGAACATGATTGAGGACGCGGAAAAGCGCGGTCTGATCGGCCCGGACACCATCATTGTCGAGCCGACAAGCGGCAATCAAGGCATCGGCCTTGCGCTGTGCGGCGCGGTAAAGGGCTACCGCACGGTCATCATTATGCCGGATTCGGTATCCGAGGAACGCCGGAAGCTCGTCCGCCATTACGGGGCCGAGGTCATTCTTGTGCACGACGCGGGCAATATTGGGGACTGTATCGATCAGTGCCTGCAAAAGGCCATGGATATGGCCGCGAGCGATCCCAAGGTATTTGTTCCCCAGCAGTTCGACAACCCGGCAAACCCCGCCGTGCATCGCGCGCACACCGCGCTTGAGATTTTAGAGCAGGTTGGCGGCCCGATCGACGGCTTCTGCGCCGGTTTTGGTACGGGCGGTACGATCAGCGGCATCGGCGAGGTGCTGCGGGAGCATAACTCGGGGCTGGAAATTTGGGCGGTCGAACCGGAAAACGCGGCCATTTTGTCCGGCGGATCGATCGGCACGCACCTGCAAATGGGCATAGGCGACGGCGTGATCCCCAAAAACCTGAATACGGAAATTTACGATAACCTGTACATTGTGTCCGACGACGAAGCCATTCAGACCGCGCGCGACCTCGCCCGTCTGGAAGGGCTGATGTGCGGCATTTCCAGCGGTACCAACGTAGCCGCCGCGATCCAACTGGCGCGCAAGCTCGGCCCCGGCAAAACGGTCGTTACCGTGCTGCCCGACACCGCCGAGCGGTACTTCTCCACCCCACTGTTCGACGAATGATACATCGCTTGGCGCATTGCGGAATTTTCTGCAATGCGCTTTTTTGTTCCTTGACAAAGCGTATGCTCCGCCTTATAATTGAACATAAGTTCAATATTGGAGGACGCTATGCCGCAGGTGTTAAAGGATGAAATCCGCGAGAATATTTTAAAGGCCGCGCTGGCGGAATTTTTTGAAAAGGGCTATCAGGCGGCTGTTATGCGCAGCATTGCCCAAAGGGCCAAAATACCGACCGGCCTGATCTACTCTTACTATAAAAACAAGCAGGCGCTTTTCGACGCCGTACTCCTCCCCGTTCTGTACGATTGGGAGCGCGTCCTCTGCGCGGGTGACCGGCAGGAACCCCAGCGGATGCACGGCGGCAACGCTATTTACGGACTGAGCACAGCCGAAATCGACTGCTTGCTCGACCTATTTGACCACCGCGAGGAATTTATTATTTTGATCGATCAAAGCGGCGGCACCAAGTACGACCATGAAAAAGATCGCTTTATCGCCGAAATAGAGAAACATTTGGCGCAGCACTGTAACGACGAGACCGCGGACGAGGTTTTTGTCCATATCATTGCAAGCAACTTTGTTGATGGCCTGATGCAGATCATGTATCATGATAAGGGAAAGGAATGGGCTGTTATGACCCTTCACAAATTATCCAAAATGTATTTATCCGGAATCGGCCTTTAGGCCGGTTCCTTTTTTTATTGAACAATATCGAACTAACGTTCAGTTTTCGTTAATGATCCCGGCTTTGCCGATCATATAAAACCATTTTTAGGAGGACATGACCATGTCTGAAAAATCCACGCACCTCTATCTTTTGCGGGAAGCGAACGTTGCTTCCGCCCTGCTCAAGCTGGGCATACCGACGATGGTCGGCATGCTGATCTCCGCCTTGTACAACGTGATCGACGCATATTTCGTGGGCGGGTTGGGGCTCAGCCAAATGGGCGCCGTATCCGTTGTGTTCCCGATCGTGCAAATCATCATTGGCCTTGGCATGATGTTCGGCGCGGGCGCATCCTCTTACATTTCCCGCTTGCTCGGCAAAGGCGATCACGAGCATGCGGACCGGACCGCTTCGACCGCGCTTTTCTCCGGTATCTTATTGGGCGGCGCGATCATCGCGGTCATCCTTCTTTTTCTCGATCCCGTATTGACCTCTCTCGGCGCTACGGAAACGATTCTGCCCTATGCGCGCGCCTACGCGAAAATCTATGTCGTGGGCTCTATCATCAACGTGTTCACCGTATCCATGAACAACCTGCTTACCGCGCAGGGCGCTACCCGCTTTACCATGGCCGCCATGCTAACGGGCAGCCTTGCGAACGTGATTTTGGACCCCATCCTGATTTATGGCATGAAGCTGGGCATCGAGGGCGCGGCGATCGCCACCGTGCTCTCTCTGTGCCTGAATATGGCGCTTTATCTCGGCTATATCGCAAAGAAAAAGGGTGTGCTGCGGTTTTCTCTGCGCAAGATCACAATTTCGGGAAAAATTTACGGCGAAATCTTAAAAATAGGCGTTCCCGTGCTTCTGTTTCAGTTTCTGGCCAGCGCGTCCATGGGGTTGATTAATACGGCTGCCAAGCCCTATGGCGATTATGCCGTCGCGGCCATGGGGGCCGTCACCCGGATCATGACCGTGTCCACCTATGTCGTGTTCGGTTTTCTAAAGGGCTTTCAGCCTTTCGCGGGCTACAATTACGGCGCGAAGCAGCTGGGGCGGCTGCAAAAGTCCATTAAGCTTTGCCTGATCTGGTCGACCGCCTTTTGCGTGATCGCGGCGGCGGCGCTGATCGTATTTGCCGAGCCGGTGGTTTCCCTTTTCGGAAGCGACGCGCAGATGATCGCGCTGGCCAGCAAGGCGCTGCGGCTGAACGCCGTGCTGCTCATCACCTTTGGATTTCAAATGGTGTACGCTTCCCTCTATCTGGCGATTGGGAATAGCCTGATCGGCAGCGCGCTCAGCTTGAGCCGGCAGGGTATTTTCTTCTTCCCTCTCATATTCACCCTGCCCCGGCTGTTCGACCTGACCGGCGTGATCTGCGTACAGCCGGCGGCCGACCTTTTTTCGACCCTGCTTACCGTGTTTTTTGTTCTGAAAGCAAACGCATGGCAAAGCGAAAGCACGTCCGCAAGTTAAGACAAAAGGGCTGTGAAAACCTTTACGGTTTTCACAGCCCTCTCAGCCATACGATATTAAAGCGTCAGCTGCTTATCCGGCAGGTCCTCATCGGTCAGCAAAGCTCCGATAGAGGGAATGGAACGGCAGCGGTAGCGGCCGTTATCGGTAAGCGCCGCGTCCTCCATGCGGACGGCGCGGGTGACCGTGTGCTTACCGCGCAGCACCATCGCCTGTACCCCCTGTGTCGAGCGGCTGGCCTTGATATCCAGCATGCCCGCGCGGAAGGTCAGCGCGCGGTTCGCGGTGGAAAACATGGTGATCTCGGTCGTTTCATCCACCGGGAAGAAGAACTGAACGGCGGGCGACTTGCCCGAATACGCGCCCGTCAGGCGGCGGCGGTTGGTCTTGGTTTCAAAGCTGTCGATCGAGAAACGGGCGGCCTTGCCGTTCTGGAACACGACCGCCATGATCCCCTTGTAATCGCCGGGCTGGAACGCGAACACCGGCGTTTCCCCTTCGTCCATGCCGAGCTTAGAGGCCAGATAGTCGCCCAGCGCGGAGGCTTTGCAGTCGTCAAAATCATACAGGCGGGCTTTGTAGGCCTGCTGCATGTTGGTCAGGAAGATGATCTCCGCCTTGTTGGTCGTTTCGGCCTGCCAAACGATCTCATCCCCATCCTTTAGCTTGTGCTCGCTGCCCATGCGGAAGGATTGAGGCGTAATTTTCTTAAAGTAGCCCTCGCGCGTCAAGAAGAGCAGCACGGGGTAATCCTCGATGTGTTCGGTCTCGTCGAACACGGGCACGGCTTCGGCGGTGACGAGCTTGGTGCGCCGCTCGGACGGGTACTTTTTGATCACCTGCTCCAGCTCCGCGACGATGATATTTCGAATCTTCGCCTTGCTGCCCACGATCTCTTCGAGCTTTTTGATCTCTTTTTCAAGCGCTTCGGTCTCCTGCGTGCGCTTAAGGATATATTCCTTATTGATGTTGCGCAGGCGGATATCCGCGATATACTCGGCCTGAATCTGGTCGATTCCAAAGCCGATCATCAGGTTCGGGATAACCTCGGCTTCCTCGGCGGTCTCGCGGATGATGCGGATCGCCTTATCGATATCGAGCAGAATCTTGGCAAGGCCGTGCAGCAGATGCAGCTTGTCCTTCTTCTTGTTCAAATCGAAGTATACGCGGCGGCGCACGCATTCGGTGCGCCACGCCGTCCACTCGTCCAGCACCTGCCGAACGCCTAATACGCGCGGCAAGCCGCCGATCAGCACGTTGAAATTGCAGGAAAAGCTGTCCATGAGCGGCGTCATCTTCATCAGCTTGGCCATCAGCTTGTCCGGGTCGGTGCCTCGCTTGAGATCGATCGCCAGCTTCAGGCCGGAAAGGTCGGTCTCGTCGCGGATATCGGCGATTTCTCGCAGCTTGCCCGCCTTGGCCAGCTCGGCCACCTTGTCGATTATGGCTTCGATCGTGGTCGTATACGGAATCTCGGTGACCTCGATGATATTTTCCTTTTTTTGATATTCCCACTTAGCGCGCACCTTGAACGAACCGCGGCCGCTCTCATAAATGGCGCGCATTTCGTTTTCATCGTAGATCAGCTCGCCGCCGGTCGAAAAGTCGGGCGCGGGCAAGGTGGAAAGCAGGTCGTGCGCCGGGTCCTTGATACAGGCGATTGCGGTGCGGCACACCTCGGCCAAATTGAAGCCGCAAAAGTTCGACGCCATGCCGACCGCGATGCCCGTATTCGCGGAAGCGAGGATGTTCGGGAAGGTCGTCGGCAGCAGCGAAGGCTCCTTCATCGTGCCGTCGTAGTTGTCCACAAAATCAACCGCGTCGCAATCGATGTCGCGGAACAGCTCGGCGCAGAAAGCGTCCAGCTTTGCCTCGGTGTAACGCGGGGCCGCATAGGCCATATCGCGCGAATAGACCTTGCCGAAGTTGCCCTTGGAATCAACAAAGGGGTTTAAAAGCGCTTCGTTGCCGCGCGTCAGGCGCACCATGGTCTCATAGATCGCGCCGTCGCCGTGGGGGTTGAGCTTCATCGTTTCGCCCACGATGTTGGCGGACTTGGTGCGGTTGCCGTTCAGCAGCCCCTTTTTGTACATCGTGTACAGCAGCTTCCGGTGCGAGGGCTTGAAGCCGTCTATCTCCGGGATGGCGCGGGACACGATCACGCTCATCGCATAGGGCATATAGTTCTCGCGCAGCGTATCCGTGATGCGCTGCGGCGTGGACGGATGCTCTTTATATTCTTTTTTCTCGGGTTTTTTAGCCATATTGTTTTTCACCTATCGTTTATGAGATATCGGCCAGCTCTAAATATAAATATCCGTTTTCCGCAATATATTCCTTGCGGCCCGCGAGGTTGTCGCCGAGCAGCAGGTCGAACATATCGCTGGTCGCCTTGGCTTCCTCTGGCTCGACGCGGATCAGGCGGCGGGTCTCCGGGTTCATGGTGGTCTCCCACATCATGTCGGCCTCGTTTTCGCCAAGGCCCTTGGAGCGCTGGATGAGCATTTTTTTGCCTTCCAGCTTTTTGATGATCGCGGCTTTTTCGGTTTCGTCGAACGCGAAATAGCTTTTGCCCTTGCACTCAATCTCATAGAGCGGCGATTCCGCGATATAGACAAAGCCCTTTTCGATCAGCGTGGGCGTTAGGCGGTACAGCATGGTCAGAATCAGCGTGCGGATCTGGAAGCCGTCCACGTCCGCATCGGTACAGATGATGACTTTATTCCACCGCAGGCTGTTTAGATCAAAAGCGGAAAGGTCCTTGGAGGCTTTGTTGCGCACCTCTACCCCGCAGCCGAGCACCTTTAAAAGATCGGTGATGATATCGTTTTTGAAAATTTTATCATAATCGGCTTTCAGGCAGTTGAGTATTTTGCCGCGCACCGGCATGATGGCCTGAAACTCGCTGTCCCGCCCCTGCTTGACCGAACCGAGCGCCGAATCGCCCTCCACGATGTAGATCTCACGGCGCGCAACGTCCTTGGTGCGGCAGTCGACAAACTTCTGCACGCGGTTGGCCAGATCAAGGTTGCCGGAAAGCTTTTTCTTGATGTTAAGGCGCGCTTTTTCGGCCTGCTCGCGCGAGCGCTTGTTGATGAGAATCTGCTCGGCGATCTTGTCCGCTTCGGCCTTGTTTTCGATAAAATAGATTTCCAGACCCTGCTTTAAAAAGTCGGTCATCGCTTCCTGAATGAATTTATTGGTGATGGCCTTTTTGGTCTGGTTTTCGTACGAGGTCTGGGTGGAAAAGCAGTTGGTCACCAGCACGAGGCTGTCCGCCACGTCCTGAAAGGTGACCTTGCTCTCGCTTTTGGTGTACTTGCCGATCTGCTTGATATACCCGTCGATCGCGGAAACAAAAGCCGAGCGCACCGCCTTGTCCGGCGCGCCGCCGTGCTCCAGCCACGAGGAGTTATGATAGTATTCCAGCCGCTGCTCGCTTGGGGAAAAGCAGAACGCGCAGGAAAGCTTCACCTTGTATTCCGGCTTGTCCGCGCGGTCGCGGCCGCGCCTTTCGTTTTCCAGAAACTGCACAGAGGTGAGCGGCGTCCCGCCGGCCAGCTCCTGCACATAATCGACAATGCCGTTTTGATATAAAAACTCGCTTGTTTCAAACTTGCCGCCCTGTTGGTCGCGCAGGATGAATTTCAGCTTATTGTTGACCACGGCCTGCCGCTTGAGCGTGTCCTGATAATAATCGAGCGGCACGCGGATATCGGTGAACACCTCAAGATCGGGCTTCCAGCGAATCTTGGTGCCGGTCCTTTTCGAGGTCGTCTCCTTTTTAATGAAGCCTTCCTTGGTGCCGGTCTTGTTTTCGCCCTTTTCAAAGTGCAGGCTGTATTCAAAGCCGTCGCGCACGACGGTAGCGTCCATATATTCGGAGGAGTACTGCGTGGCGCACGTGCCAAGGCCGTTAAGACCCAGCGAAAACTCATAGTTTTCGCCGGTGTCGTTTTGGTATTTGCCGCCCGCGTACAATTCGCAAAAGATCAGCTCCCAGTTATAGCGGTTTTCCGCCGCGTTCCACTCCACCGGCATGCCGCGTCCTTGGTCGGCCACCTCGATCGAACCGTCCTCGTACCGGGTCACGGTGATCTCGCTGCCGTAGCCCTCGCGCGCTTCGTCGATCGAGTTGGAAAGTATTTCAAAAACCGCGTGCTCGCAGCCCTCCAGCCCGTCCGAGCCAAAGATAACGCCCGGGCGCTTGCGCACGCGATCCGCGCCCTTGAGCGAGGAAATACTTTCGTTTCCGTAATGCTGCTTTGCCTTACTCATGCTTTTTTTGCACTCCTATACCCAAATAAAACCGGCGCTTTCGCCGGTGTCAAAATTTATACATATTACCACAACTATATTATATACCACATCTTGCGTTTCGTCAAATTGGATGCACTGCTCTCGGTGTATTTTCTCCCAATTTACGCACAAACTAACCGTAATTCTCCCTGAAAGGACGAAATGCCATGTCTTCTTTCGATTCCCGGGTGAGCGCGCTGCGGCAGGCGCTTGCCGTTAACAAAAGCTTTGACCTGCTCGAGCGGCCGGTGCGCTTCGCCGGACGGCGCGCCATGTTCACGCTGATAGACGGCTTTGTCAAGGACGAGCTGTTTGAAAAGATCATGGAGTTTTTCTACTCCCTGAAGCAGGACGATCCCTGCTTTGTCGATGAACAGGCCTTTTTAGACCTTGCCGTGCCCTACTGCGAGGCCGCGCTGGAACAGGATGAGAGCAAGGTCGTCACCGCCGTGCTCGCCGGGCAGACCGCGCTGCTGATTGAAGGTTTTGCGCAGTACGTGCTGCTTGATATCCGCACCTATCCCCAGCGCGACACCGCCGAGCCGGAGAAGGACAAGGTTTTTCGCGGTTCGCACGACGGCTTTGTTGAAACCATGGTTTTAAACTGTGCACTGATCCGCCGCCGTATACGCTCGCCGCACTTGCGGATGGAGGCTTTCACGCTTGGCGCCGCGAGCAAAACCGACGTGGTGCTCTGCTATATGGCCGACCGCGCGGACGACGCGCTTTTGAAAAAGCTGCGCGACCGCCTGACGCGGGACGGACAGCAGGTGGACGCTTTGACCATGAACAGCGAAAGCTTGGCCGAGCTGCTGCTGCCCCATAAATGGTATAACCCGTTCCCCCGCTTCAAATACACCGAAAGGCCGGACGCCGCCGCCGCGCAGGTGCTCGAGGGCGACGTTGTCCTTCTGGTGGACAACTCCCCCGCCGCCATGACGCTGCCGACCTCTATTTTCGACATCATGGAGGAGGCGAACGACTATTATTTCCCGCCGCTGACCGGCTCTTACCTGCGGCTGACGCGCTTTCTCGTGCTGCTGCTGATGCTGCTGGTCACGCCGCTTTGGCTGCTGGTCAACCAAAATCCCGCATGGCTGCCGGAGGGGCTTGCGTTCCTCATTCCCTCCGAGCCGCCCGCGGTGCCGCTTTTCTGGCAGCTGATCATTTTGGAACTCGGCATTGACGGGCTCAAGCTCGCCACCCTGAACACGCCTTCGATGCTGACGACCTCGCTTTCGGTGATCGCGGGTATCGTGGTGGGCGATTTCGCGGTCAAATCCGGTTGGTTTTCCTCCGAAGCCATGCTGTATATGGCCTTTGTCGCGTTGGGCGGGTTCAACCAGCCTTCGTTCGAGCTGGGCTATGCGATGAAATTCATGCGCATGGGCTTGCTGATCCTGACCGTCACACTGAACGTTTGGGGCTTTTTGCTCGGCCTGCTCGCTATTCTGGTCATCCTGCTCTCGTGCAAAACCTTTTCGGGGCACAGCTATCTGTACCCCTTGATCCCCTTTAACGGCAAGCTGCTGATGAAAAAGCTGTTTCGCCCCTCGGTCCGCCGCCAATAAAACAAACGCGAGCGCCTCCCGCATGAAAATGCGGGAGGCGCTCCTTTATCTATGTGGCCGTGTCAGGCCGCGTTTTCCGTCAGCTTTTCAAAACGGCAGAGCATGGTGGCCGCTTCGGCGCGGGTCGCGTTGCCCTGCGGCTCAAACACGTTGCCCGGCTGGCCGAGAATCACGCCGCTTTGCTGCATGCGGTATACCGCGTCGCGCGCGAACGCGCGGATGCTGGCATCGTCCGCAAACACCTGCCGTTCCGCGTCGCCGCCCAGCGGCAGCGCGGCATAGTCCGCGTAGCGGCTCAGAAGCGCCGCCATCTGCTCGCGGCTGACCGGTTCGCCGGGCGAAAACCGGCCGGGGTCGGTGCCGGTGACGATACCGTTTTCAGAGGCCCACGCCACAAAGGGCGCATAGTAGGCGTCCGCCGGTACATCGGAGAAAACCGCGGCCGCGGCCGCGCCGTCGCCCTTCGCACCGGCCATGCGGCCCAGCACGGTGACGAACATGCCGCGCGTCATGGTGTTTTCCGGCTCGAACGCGGTTGCGCTCGCACCGGTGAACAGGCCCTCTTCCACCACCTGCTCGATCGCGTTCTTCGCCCAATGGTTCGCGGTATCGGCAAAGCCGGACACATCCGCCTGATCCGCCGTTTCGCCGTAATCGTCAAAATCCTTCGCGTGGTTGCGGTAAACATCGCCCGACTGATGGCCCGCCGCGCCCTCAAAGGTCCCCTTGCTCCAATCCACCAGCGTGTTCCACGTTTTAGACGAACCCGCGGTCAGCGTATATTCCGTGAGCACCGGCACGCTCGATTCCGTCTTGTTCAAATCCGAGACGAACGCCGTTTTGACGCGCACATACTTCGCCTGCCCCAAGCCGGTCAGCGCGGCGGTGTTCGCACCGTTTTCAAGCGGATAGTTTTTTTCTTCCTTTATCGTCTTGCCGTCGTCCGAGGTCTGCACGGTCGCTGTGACGGAGGCTTTACCGCCAAAGGAAACATCGTACGCGAGCGCGGACGGCGCCGCCGTGGCCGTCACCCACTCGGTGGTATGCGTACCGCTCAGGTTCAGATCACTGTCTTCAAAGGATAGCCAGATTTTCAGCGCGTCGGCCTTGGGCCCGGCCGCCGTTGGGGCGGCGCGGAGCGTGTCGTTTTCAGCGGCGGACAGCTTATCCGTGTAAAAGCGGACCTGCGCGATCGCGCCCGGCAGCATGGTGTGGTACATGCCGCGCCCGCGCCCGGTCTGCAAGGTGTTTTTGAAGCCGAGACCGATGTACATCGGCTCGCCCTCCCAGTTCTTGACCGGCGCGGTAAAAGGCGGCTTGTCGACGTGCGAGCTGTTGTAGTCGTTTTCATACGCGTCGCCGCCGGTCTCAAAGTCAAAGGCGCTGGTATACTGCACCCAAGTATCCTTTTGGATGCCGCTTTTTTCAGTGCTGTCGTCGTTCCAGCTAAACTCGCCGTTATCGTCGAGCAGGCACACGCCGTAGGTCACCTTGCCGTTTTCGCGCACCGCCATGCGGAACAGATAAGGCGTGCCCCAGCCAAGACCGATGCCCTTGACCATGAGCGGATTGTGATCCGGGATCGCGCCCTTGCCGTCCAGATCGATATATTGCTCGGTCAGCTCGGAAACGCCGGGCTTGGTCGTACCCGCGCCCGGCAGGTTGGCCCATACGACGCCCGTGCACGCATCCTTGACCGTATAGCCGCCGTTGTCCGGTATCTCAATATAATCGCGTTTGCCGTCCAAAATCAGCGTCTGGCGGCCTTGGTCGTCCGTGCCCAGCTCAGGCTGGCCGTGGATATAGCCGTTGTTGCCGCTACCGGACTTGTCCTTCACGATCGGCATGCCCTGAATCGAACCTTCGATGTAAACGGTCTGCGGCGCGGCGTTGCCAATCGTGACTTCATAGGCGCCGGCTTTTTCAAAGGTATGGCTGAACTCTGCCGTCTTGGTCTCGTCCGAACCCAGATTGTACTGCTTGGTCTCGACCGTTTCGCCGTCGATCTTGAATTCCGCCGTGGCCGTACCCGCTTCGTTGCCGATATTCGTCACATCCGCCTTAATGTGCAGCGTGTTGCTTTCGATATCGCTCATTTCCCCGTCGCCCATTTTGGTGCGGATGTTGCGGTAGTCAAAGGTGGCGGCGCGGAATTTTACGTTCACATCAACGGACTTGTCCGCAAGCTTCAGCGTGTGCTTGCCCAGCGTGCCCATGGACAGCGTGCCGGTCAGGGTGACGGACGCGCCCGGGTCAAGCGTTTTCGTCTCGCCGTCAAATTGGTACAGGTAACGCGTTTCGCCGTTGTCCGTGACCGGCAGCACGGCCGCCGCCAAGCCCTTGCCGTTGTTCGTCACCGTCGCCTTGACCGTGACGAAGCCGTTATAAAGCACCTCGTTCGGCGTAAGCGAAACATCCGAATAGCCGAGCACCTGCTTTTCCTTGGCGATCGTGGTGGAAACGGCCAGCTTGCTTTCCGCGCCCGCGCTTTCCGCGCCGAACACATCCACGGTCAGCGTGTCGCCGTCGCCGGTGATATGGAAGTAATCGCCCTTTTTGTTATAGGTGCGCGCGTCCTGATGGGTCAGGTACACGGTCGAAGCGCCTACCGCCGGATTTGCAGACACCGCGCGCGCATAGCTGTGCGTGTGGCCGGACAGCAAAAGGTCGACCTTGCCCGGCTCGATCACATCCGGGATATAGCGCTTGGTATACGCATCCGATACCGGATGATGCATGGTGATGATGCGGAAATCCGCGTTTTTCGCCGCATCCGAAGCCAGATCCCCCCGCAGCCAATCCATCGCCTTGCTTATCGTATCGATCGTGGCGGCGTCGGCCTTTTGTCCGGTCGCTTCGGAGTTCATTTGGTACAGGCCCCATGGCGCGCTGTTCATCAATGTAATGTGCAGGCCGCCGTAATCAAACGAGCTGTCACCGTTTACCACGGCGCCGTATTCCTTATCCTGCACGTCATAAATATAGGTGTTGTAATACACGCCGCCCTGATCGTGGTTGCCGCTGGAATACACGACCGGATAATAGTGAATGAAATCATCCGCGGCTTCGCCCTTTAGAAAATAGCTGAACTGCTCGGCCTGCGCGCCGGTGCCCTCCACGATATCGCCGCAGTGCAGCAGGAACGCCGGGTCGTACTGCTTCACCGCCGCGTCCAGCTCGGCGCGGGTGGCAAAGGCGTGCGAATCGGAGAGCGAGATCAGGTTTATTTTCTCCGGATCGTTTTCCAGCGTCTTAAAATTTGCTTTGCAGCTTTCTCCCCCGGCAAGCTTTACCTCGTAATAGTAGCGGGCGCCGGGTTTCAAATTTTCCAGCCGGTACTGGTAAAGCTGCATTTTCGCGCCCTGAAAATCCGGCGCGTCCGCGCGCGGCTGCACCGGAATCGGTTCGCAAAGCGCGTTCTCCTCCGTGCCGTAGGCGATGGTGGCCTCCGTCTTTTGCGTTGCTTCCCAAACGACGACCATGCTATCGGTCTTTGGGGCCATCAGATACGGGCCGTTTTTGAACGCCGCCCCCTCGGCGGCAAAGCCCGCAGGCAAACAGGCCGCCAGCATGACCGCGGTCAGCAGCCAGCTAACCGCTTTTTTCAGCGTATTCCTCATTTCCTCTTTTGCTCCTTTTCTGTGTTCTTGCTCGCTCCATTTTCAAATATTATTCATTTCCCATCAGCTGGACGCGTTCGCTCACACACCTCCCCCACCAAACGCGTCTTCCGCTTTTCATCCAATATATCTGCCTTTTTATAAAATATCAAGGTAATCTCAACATCTTTTTTATTTTCATCACTTGTTCACAATATCGAATAATATTTCTTATGCAATGCGACATATCAAAACAATATTCATTATCACGGAATATTATTCCGCGAAAAAGAAGGGGCTGTAAAAAAACTGTTGCAAAATAGAAGAGTACCCAAATGTCATTCTGAACGAAGTGAAGAATCTCGCGCGAACGCGCGGAATTTACGCTGGGAACGCGCGTTCGCGCGAGATTCTTCGTCGCTTCGCTTCTCAGAATGACAAAATTGGTAGCATTCTTCGCTTTGCAACAGTTTTCTATTCATTTGTGAAAATTTATTTTACACCCCCTTCTAGTAAATTGTTTTATCCGCTCATTTGACGCGGAAATCTTTCAGCGAATTTTCCATGCGGTTGACGTAGCTCAGTGCGCTTGCCTTTCTGCGAAGGGCCAGCCCGACATACAGGCTATCGATCAGCGACACCTGCGCCACGCGCGGCGAGACAAACAGCTGCTCGGGCGAATACAGCTCAAGACACAGATCGGCCGCGCGCTCTACCGGCGTTTGCGGAAAGCCGGTGATCGCTATGGTCTTTGCGCCCTGCTCCCGCGCGGCCGCCAGCGCGTGCACCACCTCGAACGTGCGGCCCGTGTGCGTAATGCCGACCGCTACCGCGCGGCGAGACAGCATACCGGCGGATATTTGGCTCAGGTGCGCGTCGGTCACCGCCTGCGCGTTCATACCGATGCGCATCAAACGGATATAAAAGTCCTCCGCGATCGACGCTGAAGCGCCCAGCGCATAAAATACGATACGCTCCGCGCCGTCCATCCAGTCGACCGCTTGCCCGATCTTGTCAAAATCCAACAGGCCGAGCGCGCGCTCCAACGTATCGATGTTGCGGGAAAAAACCTTTTTGGTGATCGCGGCCGCATCGTCCTGCGGCGAAAGCTCCTCAAAGATCGTGCGCGCCGCGCTTGGCGCATATTTCACGAGCATCAGCTTAAATTCGGCGAAGCCGGAGCAGCCCAGCGTTTTACTGAACCGCACGATGCTCGATTCGGCCACGTCCAATTCCTTGGCAAGCTGCTGCACGCTCATCGTCACCACAGCGTCGGCGTGCGCCAGCACATAACCGGCGATTTTCTTTTCCACCCGGTGCAGCGTGGGGTATCTGCCCTCCAGCAGCATATACAGGTTTTTTTCCATACTTCCGCCTCCCGTTCCGCCCTTTTGCCTATTGTACCACAGTGGCAAGCTTTTTCAAATTGTCAAAACACACCTACGCGCCACTGATGGTATAATTAATTTAATCCGGGTATAATAGCCGTCTTGCGGCTATTATACCACAGCGGCAAGCAATTCCGAAGAGCCAAAACACACCTAAGAGCCGCTGATGGTATAATTAATTTAATCAAAGTATAATAGCCGTTTTGCGGCTATTATACCACAGCACGGCGTTGTATACCATGACAATATTGAACAAAGTACCTTGTACAGGAATGCTAATTGATATTTATTCCGTAACGCGATACGATAGTGGTATATCGAAAAGAGAGGAATGAAACACAGGGTGGAACCACCGATCACCGGCACGGCGGATGCGCAGTTCGCCCGCATCCGCACGCGGGAAAAACTGGCCTACGGCATGGGCGACGTGGCCTGCAACGTCGTTTTCGCCCTGACGACCTCGCTGCTGCTGTATTTCTACACCAATGTGATCCATGTGGACGTGTTGATCGTCGGCACGATTCTGATGATCTCCCGCATATTTGACGGTATCAGCGATGTGATCGTGGGCGCGCTGATCGACCGGACGCACTCGAGGCACGGCAAGGCGCGCGCTTGGATCCTATGGATGATGCTGCCCTACGGGATATCCGCCGTGCTGCTGTTCACGGTGCCGCCGGGCTCGCAGTGGGTTCGGGCGGTCTATATTTTCATCACCTATAACTTGTGCACAACTGTCGTTTACACCGCGCTGAACCTGCCCTACGCCACGCTTGCCACGCTGATGACGCGCGACACCGCCCAACGCGCCTCCGTCAACCTGTACCGCACCGGCATGTCGGCGGTCGGCAATCTGGTCGTTACCGCCGTCACCTTCCCGCTCGTTTCGCTATTGGGCAATACGCAGCGCGCTTGGATCACCGTGTCTTTGCTTTATGCCGCGCTCTCCATCCTCATGCTTTGGTTCTGTTTTCAAAACTGCCGGGAGCGCGTGCCGCTTGCAACCAAAACGCGTGAGGGACGCGAGGTGCCGCTGCTGCAGGGCCTGCGCCTCATCCTGACCAACCGGTACTTTCTTTTGTTTTTTCTGCTTTCGGTTTTTCTCGCGTTCTACGAAGCGGTCACGGGTTCTTGCAGCGCCTATTATGCGCAGTATGTGCTGGGCGACCGCGACCTGACCGGCGCGCTCGCCGCGTTTGAATCCGTGCCGCAGATTGTGACCGTGCTGTTTCTCGCCCCGTTCATCTTTCGCCTTGGCAAGCGGGGCGTGGCGCTGTCCGGCGCCGTCATTGCGGCGCTCGGCATGGCCATGCAGCTTTTTTCTCCCGCCAGCCTGCGCCTTGCCCTGTTCGCCTGCGTGCTGCGCGGAATTGGCAAGGGCTGTTTTCGTGGCGTTAAATACTCCATGCTGGCCGATATCATTGAATACGGCCATTGGAAAACCGGGGTGCGCTTGCAAGGCCTGATCGTTTCCGCCACCACCGCCGGACAAAAATTCGGCAGCGGCGCTACCATGGCGCTGGTCGGCCTGCTGCTGGAAGCCGCGGGCTTTTCCGGGCGCTCGGTCATTCCCGCGCGGGCCGCCGTTATGATCGAGCATATCTATATTTACGGCAACCTGCTGGCTTGGGCGCTGATCGCCATTTGTCTGCTTTGGTACCGGCTGGACCGCATCTATCCCGGCATCATGGCCGATATGCTTGCGCGGGAACAGGCGCAGGAAAAGCAAGCCGACTCATAATACGCCAAAGCACGCGCTCTGAGCTTTTGCTCCGGCGCGTGCTTTTTATGAACAAAGGCGCTTTTCAGCCGCCTGTATCTTTGGACTGCCCGGGAGCCTGCGCGGTATTCCGTCCCACAGGACCGGGTCAGATTTTCTATAGAGCCTGCCTTAAAGGAGGTAACTTTCTAATCCTTTGCTCTGGTAATAGAATACCCTACCGATATGTCCAAAGTTTGTAGAAAGTCTGAAGAGATTGTAAACAAAATTTACGACTCGTTTCGACAAGCTGCCTGATTCGCAAAAACCGTCGTCCGGATAGCGGCGAAGCCTGCGGCGCGCCGGTGTCGTTTTATCGGTTTTTTCGTGGAAATCGGTCAAAGACTGTGCTATACTGATTACAAGATTTACCTTCTACTTGGTGATATGCGGTTTTGAAAGTCCTTTTTATCGGACACTTCCTATGGTATGCTTAACATATCGAAAATGAACCGCTTGACAAACGACGGAGGCGAGCTACTTTGAACTATCCCGCACACATCCGCAGGGACGACGCCGGAAGAGAAATTGTGCAGACCGTTGCCGCACACAACCGGCAATGCGCCGTATACACACGCGCCGCCGCGCCGCCGGGCATGGAGCAAACGGCGTATCTGGCCGGGCTGCTGCACGACATGGGGAAATACACCGAGGCGTTCAAGCAATATATAGAACGGAAAGCGCGTGGGGAAGAAGCACGCCGCGGCAGCGTCAACCACACCTTTGCGGGCGCACGATACGCGCTGGAACGGTGGCACACCGATGCGGGACAGACCTTCCGCAACGCGACGAGCGAGCTGCTCGCCTTTGCCATTGGCGCGCACCATGGACAGTTTGACTGCATCTCCCCCGACGGCGCGGACGGGTTCCGGCACCGGCTGACCACCGAGGGCACCGGGTACGAGCAGGCCCGCGCCAATTTTCTTCAGCTCTGCGAAAATGAACAAACGCTCGACCGGCTGTTTGACGAAGCGGTAAAAGAGGTGCAGGCCGCGCTTGACAGGCTGCGGCCGCTTGGCGACAGCCAGAAGGAACTGCTCTTTTATCTGGCGCTGCTCGCCCGGCATACCCTCTCCGCCGTGATCGAGGGCGACCGGCGGGACACAGCGGAATTTATGCGAACAGCCGATCCCGCCGCTTACCCAGAGGTACCGTCCGCCTGCTGGGCCGATCGGTTGGCCGTGTTAGAATCCCGCCTTGCGGCTTTTCCCAATACGGAGTCCATCGATCAGGTCAGAAAAAGCATCTCGGACCGCTGCCGAATGGCGGCGGGAAGAGGCAGCGGCGTGTTCCGGCTAAACGTTCCCACGGGCGGCGGCAAAACCTTGGCCTCGCTGCGCTACGCGCTCGCCGCTGCCGCAGAAGGAAAAAAGCGAATCTTTTTCGTTATTCCGTTACTGTCAGTACTGGAACAAAACGCAAAGGTCATTCGAGACTTTCTCGGCGACGACCGTCTGATTTTAGAGCATCACTCCAATGTCGTGCAGGAAAAAAGTGAAGAGAAACTGGACTACAACGAGCTGCTGCTGGAGAATTGGCAGGCCCCCATGGTCATTACCACGCTGGTGCAGTTGCTGAACACGCTGCTTGCCGGGCAAAGCTCCTGCATCCGGCGCATGAACGCGCTGCGCGACAGCGTGATCGTGATCGACGAGGTACAGTCGGTGCCGCGCCGCTTGTTATCCGAATTTAATTTGGCGCTCAATTATCTTGCTTCCTATTGCGGCGCGTCCGTGGTGCTTTGCTCGGCCACGCAGCCGTGCTTGGAGCAGACGGCGCACCGCCTGCGGTACGCGGCGGAGCCCGAGCTCGTCCCGCAGGAGCAGAGCTGGCAAACGGTATTCCGCCGCACGGAGATCATCGACCGCAGCGTGCCGGACTTTACCGTGGAAGAATTGGCCGGCTTCGCTTGCGAACAGGCGGGCAAGCACGGCAGTCTGCTGCTGATCTGCAACACGCGGACGCAGGCGCGCGCGTTATACGCCGCGCTGCAAGGCCGGTGGAAGGGGCTGCGCTTTCATTTGTCCAACGCCATGTGCATGGCGCACCGTATGCAGACCATGACTGCGATTCAGAAAGCGCTTGACGACCATGCGCCGGTGATCTGTATTTCCACGCAGCTCGTCGAGGCGGGCGTCGATTTTTCCTTCGGGTGTGTCATCCGCGTGTTGGCCGGACTAGATAATATCGTGCAGTCCGCCGGACGCTGCAACCGAAGCGGCGATCACGGAAGGCTATATCCGGTCTACATCGTCCGGCTGCGCGGTGAAAACCTAAGCCATTTAAAAGAAATCCGCGAATGCCAGCAGGCGGCGGCCTCTGTTTTGCTGCAATATTCACGCACCCCCACGGCCTTTGCAAACGATCTGGCTGGTGAGGCGGCGGTGCAATCCTATTACCGCGCCCTGTATGACGAAATGAAACAAGGCGCGCAGGACTATCCGTTGCCCGGCGGACAAACGCTGCTTGACTATTTATCGGTCAACCAGACAGGCCGCGGCCATTGCGCGGTGAAAAATGATTATCTGTTCGGGCAGGCCTTTGCCACCGCGGGGCAAGCTTTTCACGTGTTCGACGACAACACGACGGATGTGCTCACGCCGTTTGCGGGCGGCGCCGAGCTGATCGACTCGCTTGGTTCGCCACAGGCGTCTTACGATCTCCCCTACCGGCAGGCGCTGTTTCAGCAAACCGGGCGTTTTTCCGTATCGCTGTACCAATACGAGCTGGACCGCCTGCGCGAGTCAGGCGGGGTCTATGCGCTATGCGACGGGGCTGTTTTGGCCCTCCTCCCGGAGTTTTATTCCGACCAGACCGGTTTTTCCCCGGATGGGGATCAAAATACATTTATGGAGGTGTAACATGACATATCGGAACACGGTGGAGTTTGAAGTGATCGGCGAATACGCGCTGTTCTCCGACCCGATCATGCGCGTCGGCGGAGAAAAGTGCTCGCTCCAAGTGCCGACATATGAAGCGCTTAAAGGTATCCTCAGCTCGGTATATTGGAAGCCGACGATCATTTGGTACATCGACGCGGTACGCGTCATGAACCAGATCCAGACCGAGGTCAAGGGCATTCGCCCCATCCATTATTACGACAAAAAGAACGACCTTTCGTATTATACCTATCTGCGGAACTGCCGCTATCAGGTGCGCGCGCATTTTGAATGGAACGAGAACCGGCCGGAGCTGGCGGGCGACCGGAACGAGCACAAGCACCACAATATCGCAAAGCGCATGATCGAGCGCGGCGGCCGGCGTGATATTTTTCTCGGCGCGCGGGAATGTCAGGGCTATGTCTCGCCCTGCGTATTCGGCGAAGGAGAAGGCCACTACGATTCAACGCCGGAGCTGGCGTTCGGCCTGACCTACCACGGGATCACCTATGCGGACGAAGCGTATTCGCCGGAAACAGAAAATAAAATGACCGTCCGCTTTTGGCATCCGGTGATGCGTCAGGGCGTGATCGAATTTGACCGGCCGGAGCAATGCCCGATTACCCGCCCGGTGCGGGACATGGAATGCAAACCGTTTGGCGAAACCTTCGGCAATTTCCAAAGCGTGGACAGCCTTGCAAAGGAGGCGGAATAAGTGGGATTGCTGCAAGCGGCATACCGCACCTATCAAACGCAGGCGCACCGCGCCGGCGTGGCGGTGGAGGGCGAAAAGGAACCGCTGACGCCGGTGGCGCATATCGTCCAAAACGCGCAGCTTGAGATCACGATCTCGGACGACGGCGTTTTTCAGAGCGCACAGACGGTGCCCAAGGAGGAAAACAAGACCATTATCCCCGCGACGATCGAGTCCGCCAACCGGACGGGCCCGTGTCCCCACCCGCTCTGCGACCAGCTCAAGTACCTTATGCCGGACGGCGGACAGGCGTATGAGGCTTACGTTGCGCAGCTTACCGCATGGGCGGAGTCGGCGTTTACGCATCCCAAGGTGCGGGCCGTGCTGGCTTATATCAAAGGCGGCAGCATTCTCTCCGATTTGATCGCCGCCGGTCTGGTCGCGCCGGAAGATAAGGCGGATAAGTTCGGAAGCTGGCTGGTGCGCTGGCGTATCCTCCCCAAGCCGGAGAACGCTTCCGCGGAGTGCTGGCGCGACGCTTCGCTCTTCGATAGCTTTATCCAATTTTTCACCGCGCAGTGTGAGACGCTGCCCAAGGATATCTGCATGCTCTCCGGGCAGCAGGACATTTTTTGTGATAAGCATCTCAAGGGCGTGATCGCAGCGCACGGCAACGCGAAGCTCATTTCTTCCAACGACAAGATCGGCTACACCTATCGCGGCCGCTTTACCAAGGCGGAGGAAGCGTTTAACGTCGGCTATCTGTCCTCGCAGATGGCGCACAGCGCGCTGCGCTGGATCGTATCCAACCATGGCGTCATGGCAGGTAAACGCACCTTCCTGTGCTGGAACCCGGAGGGCATCCCGGTGCCATCCTTTGCGCTGCTCGGTCTGCCGGAGAGCAGCACGCCGGACTTTCCCAGCTATCGGCAAAACCTGCAAGACACCCTTGACGGCTACCGGCAGGGCCTAACGGATCAGGATGTCGTCGTCGCCGCGCTGGACGCGGCAACGACCGGCCGCCTGAGCGTTACTTATTATAACGAGCTGGAGGGCTCGGATTTTCTCAATCATATCGAACGCTGGTACACAGACTGCTGCTGGGACTCCTACCGGTACGGCGTCCAATCGCCGTCCATCCGCCGGATCGTCAACTGTGCGTTCGGTACCGAGCAGGATCAGTTTATTAAAGCGGATGACCGCGTGCTGCGCGAGCACGTGCAGCAACTGCTCCCCTGCATCGTCGACTGCAAGCCCGTGCCGGAGGATATTCTCCGCGCACTGGTCACGCGGGCGGGCATGCCGCTGGCTTACAAGCGCGCAAACCGGGAAGCCCTTTTGGAAACGGCGTGCGCGATCATAAGAAAATTCCGGAAGGACAAAAAGAAGGAGGAATGGACCTTGGCACTGGACACATCATGCAATGACCGCAGCTACTTGTTTGGCCGCCTCTTAGCCGTCGCGGAGAAGGTCGAACGCAGCACCTACGGCAAGGAGGAGGACCGCGAGACAAACGCCATCCGTATGCAAACGGTCTTTGCGCAGCGTCCCCTTTATGCGTGGCACCTCATCGACGAGCGGCTGAACCCCTATTTCGCGCGGTTGAAGCCTCGCCTGCGCGAGTATTACAAGAACATTATCGGCGAGATTACGGACAAGCTCGACCGGCGTGACCCCGACTTGAACAAAAGCCTAGACGATGTGTATCTGCTCGGCTATTATCAGCAGCGCACCGCGCTGTACCAGAAAAAAGAAACATCTGTGACGGAGGAAGAGTAACATGAGCAATTTGCAGCATAAGATCGATTTTGTAGCGCTGGTCAGCGTGACCATGGCCAACTCCAACGGCGACCCGCTGAACGGCAACCGCCCCCGTTCGGATTACGAGGGCTACGGCGAAATTTCGGACGTATGCATCAAGCGTAAGATCCGCAACCGAATGCAGGATCTGGGCAAGGATATCTTCGTCCAGTCGGACGACCGATGCAAGGATACTTATAAGAGCCTAAGCGAGCGCGCCTCCGCAGCAGTCGGCAAAGTCAAGGATCGGGACGAATACGCTCGTATCGCCTGTGAAAAGTGGCTGGATGTCAGAAGCTTTGGCCAAGTGTTCGCGTTCAAGGCGGATAAAAGCGGTGTTTCCGTCGGCGTGCGCGGGCCGGTGTCCATCCATCAGGCAATCAGCTTCTCCCCTGTCGAGGTGCGGTCGCTGCAGATCACCAAGAGCGTCAACGGCGAACCCGGCGAAAAGCGCAGTTCCGACACCATGGGTTCCAAGCACTTCGTCCGCTTCGGCCTGTACAAAATCAAGGGCGCGATCAATGTACAACTCGCCGAAAAGACCGGCTTTAGCGAGGAGGATGCGCAAACCGTCAAGGAATGCCTGCGTACCCTGTTTGAAAACGATGCTTCCTCCGCCCGTCCCGAAGGCTCGATGGAGGTCGTGAAGCTCTACTGGTGGGAGCACAACTGTCCCTCCGGCCAGTATTCCTCGGCCAAGGTGCACGAACTGGTGCACGCCGACCTGAAGCCCGACGTGGCCGTTCCCTCCCGCGTAGAGGATTACGATATCCGGCTGGACGAGCTGCCCGGTCTGCATTGCGAGATCATAGATGGACTATAAAGAGGAGGATTTCCTCCTATTGTCCGGGCTCCAGCATTTCAAGTTTTGCCGCAGGCGCTGGGCGCTCATTCATATTGAGCACCAGTGGGCGGAAAAATTACCGCACCGTGGACGGTTCGCTGATGCACCGCAACGCCCACGATAAGGGCTTTCACGAAAGCCGCGGCGACCTGTTGATCACGCGCGGTATGAACGTATTTTCCGCAACGCTGGGCGTATCCGGCGAGTGCGACGTCGTGGAATTTCACCGCGGCGACGAAGGCGTTCCGCTGCACGGGCGGGACGGTCTCTGGCAGCCGTATCCCGTGGAGTATAAGCGCGGCGCGCCGAGCGAGCGCAGCGGCGACTCACTACAGCTTTGCGGGCAGGCGATGTGTTTGGAGGAAATGCTGTG